>VAYM01000025.1 GCA_005884945.1 Actinomycetota bacterium
CAGATCCTCGACAACCACATGGACGACAACGTGATGCACGACTGCCATGACGGCTCGACGGGGACCGGAACGGCGGGGACGGCCAATACGTGGCAAGGCGACCAGGGCGACACCGAGAATCGACCTGGTCTCTGCGACCACAGTTGACTCCCAACAACGAGGCGGGGCTCCACGGCCCCGCCTCGTTAGCATCCTCGCGTGCTCGACCCCAAGATCTTCAAGGCCTACGACATCCGCGGGATCTATCCCGACGAGCTCGACGAGGCCGGTGCCTACGCGATCGGGCGCGCGTACGTCGAGGAGTTCGAGCCACGCCGCATCGCCGTCGGGCGCGACATGCGGCTCTCGTCACCGTCGATGGCCGACGCCGTGATCCGCGGGGCAGCCGACTCCGGCGCCGACGTCCTCGACCTCGGGCTCGTCGGCACCGAGATGACGTACTTCGCGGTCGGGGAGCTCGAGCTCGACGGCGGCATCCAGGTGACGGCGTCGCACAACCCGAAGGAGTACACGGGAATGAAGATCGTCCGCCGCGGCGCGCTGCCGGTTGGCGGCGACTCCGGGCTCCTCGACATCCGAACGCGCGCCGAAGGAACTTTGCAACAGACTGTTGCAAAGCCTGGTTCGATCGAGCGGTACGACATCTGGCCGCAGTACGTCGAGCGCGTCCTCTCGTTCGTGGACGTCGCGGCACTCAAGCCGCTGCGCGTCGTCTTCGACGCCGCGAACGGCATGGCCGGCGTGATGCTGGCGCCTGTGCTCGAGCGGCTGCCGATCGACCCCGTGCGCTGCTTCTTCGAGCCCGACGGAAGCTTCCCGAACCACGAGCCGAACCCGCTCCTGCCCGAGAACCGCGAATTCATCGTTCGCAAGACGCTCGAGGAGCACGCCGACCTCGGCGTCGCGTTCGACGGCGACGCAGACCGCTGCTTCTTCGTGGACGACAGCGGCGAGTTCGTCCCCGGCGACTTCGTGACCGCGCTGCTCGCCGAGTCGGTGCTGGAGAAGGAGTCCGGCGCGAAGATCATCTACGACGTCCGCGCGAGCTGGGCCGTACCGGAGACGATCGAGCGCGCCGGCGGCATCGCGCTCGTGAACCGCGTCGGCCATGCGTTCATCAAGCACCGGATGCGCGAGGAGGGCGCGACGTTCGGCGGCGAGGTATCCGGCCACTACTACTTCCGCGACTTCTCGCAGGCCGACTCGGGAGTCGTGCCCTTCCTACTCATGCTCGAGCTGATCTCGAAGCGGGGAGAGAAGCTCTCCGCGACCTTGGCGCAGTACCGCGAGAAGTACTTCATCACCGGCGAGCTGAACACACCTGTCTCGGACGTCGCCGTGAAGCTGCAGGAGCTGAAGGAACGCTTCGGCAGCGAGGGGACGATCTCGCATCTCGACGGCCTGTCCGTCGACGCGGAGGACTGGCACATGAACGTCCGCCCGTCGAACACGGAGCCGCTCCTGCGGCTGAACCTCGAGGCGCGCTCGCCGGAGCTCATGGAGCGGAAGCGCGACGAGGCGCTCGCGGTCATCCGCTCTTGAGCCGGTCGCCCGACCGCAGCCGCTTCAAGTTCAGCTGGAACGTCCGAGTCGGCTTCTCCGACACGGACGCGCAGGGCATCGTCTACTACGGCCGCTACCTGCCCTATTTCGACCGCGCGCGCGTCGAGTACCTCCGCGACCGCGGCATGCTCGGGATGGACGTCGGCGAAGAGGGACACGAGTTCGTGATGCGTGCCCTTTCCGTCGAGTACCACGCACCGGCCGTCTTCGACGACCTGATCGAGGTGTACATCCGCATGGCACGCATCGGACGCACGAGCGCGACGTACGAGCTCGAGGCCTCCCGTGTGCGCGACGGCGTCCTCCTCGTCACCGCGACCCAGACGCTCGTCCTCGTCGACCTCGCCGAACGAAAACCCATGCCGATTCCCGATGCCTACCGCGAAGCGATTCGCGCCTTCGAGGGCGAGGCGCTCGAGGCATGACCGACCACGCGGGTGCGCTCGAGGCGATCGGGGGACGACGACGTCACGCTCGCCGAGTGCGTCGCGACGCAGATCTCGGCCTACGTGCTCGTCGGCGGGGACACGGCAGGCGAGCCCTGGGCTCCCTGATGGCCCTCGAAGAGCTTGCCGGCCTGGATCTTCCCGGCCATGTCCTTCGAGTCCTCGCGATAGATCGACCCGTCCTCGAACTCGATCACCGGATACTGACGCTGACCGCTCAGGCGCTCGATGTCGTCCCGCTTCCCACGAAAGAGCGGTCCCTTCACGATCTCGTAGTCGATCCCCTGCTTGTCGAGCGCGCTCTGGACACGCCAGCACGGGTGTCCTTGGACCTTGACCCACACGTTTGGGCAGCGGTGGAGCTTGATGGCCATCTGAGCCTCCGGACGTCGAGTGGCCAGAGGAATGTAACGTCAGCGAGGTGATCTCCGTGCAGCACCGGGTCGCTATTCGACGCCCTCTCTACGAGGTCTTCGCGTTCGTCGCCGAGAAGGAGAACGACCCGCGCTGGCGCCCCAGTGTCGTGGAGATCAGCCGCCTGTCGGGAGACGGCACCGCGGGAACGACCTATCACCAGGTGCTGAAAGGGCCGGGCGGCCGCCCGGCGCCGGCGGACTTCGAGATCACCGGGTACGAGCCCGGAAAGCGGCTCGCCTTCCGCGCCACCGCAGGCCCGGTGCGACCGGAGGGCAGCTTCGACTTCGTCGAGGAAGGCGGCGTGACGCACGTCACGTTCACGCTCGAAGTTGCGCTCGACGGAACGAAGAAGCTCATGACGCCGGTGGTCTCGAAGGCGATGCGGAACGAGGTGCAGTCGCTCGAGCGCCTGAAGCAGATCCTCGAGGCCGGCTGACAGCAAGAGGAAGGGCCGGCCGTCCTAGCACGGCCGGCCCGTTCCACCTGAGCGAAGCGAAACGCTCGGCCGCAGGTGCTTTGCCGGGCTCGCCGCGCGCCCGCCCACTGTCCTCGGGAGCGAGCGGGCGCCGCAGCTTCTTGCCTCTCCCCCTGCGTCTCGTTGTAGTCCGATTCCGACGCGGCGCTATCCCTGAAAAGAGGTACCGCGCTCGTTCGAGGGATGATCCCTCGTTCGAGTGACTACGACGGCGTGACGCGGTAGGCGTCGAACACTGCCTCGATGTTGCGCAGCGTCTTGAGGAGCGCCGTCAACGACTTCACGTCGCCGACCTCGGCCACGTACCAGTTGCGCGCCATCTGATCCTCGACGGTCCCACCGTACGAGACGATGTTCGCGCCGTGCTCCGCGAACGTGCGCGCCACGTCCTCGAGCAGGCGCGGGCGGTCCCACGAGTCGACGGCGATCTGGACGCGGAAGGACTGTGACGCGCCGCCGTCCCAGCTCACCGGCGTGAACCGCTCCGGGTTGCGCGCGAGCGTGCGAACGTTCGGACAGTCCTCGCGGTGGATCGTGATTCCCTTGCCGAGCGAGATGTAGCCGACGATCTCGTCGCCGGGAACCGGCGTGCAGCACTTGGCGAGGCGCACGAGGACGTCGTCGACGCCGTGGACGTTGATCCCGTAGTTCTCGCTGCCGACGGCGTGCTTGGCGCGCGGCGCCTTGAGCGGGACGGCCTCCTCCACCGCGACCTGGTCCGTCTTCAGGCGCTGCAGCACCTTGTCGACCACCTGCTTCGTGCCGATCTTGCCGCCGCCGAGCGCGAGGTAGAAGTCCTCGGCCTTCTTGAAGTTCATCTCGCGGATGACTTGCGCGAGCACGGCCGACCCCGCCAGCTTCCGGTAGGGGAGCTTCGCCGCCTTGAGCGCCTGCTCGAGCGCGTCGCGTCCCTTCTGCTCGGTGTCCTCCCGCGTCTCGCGGGAGAACCACTGGCGGATCTTGTTGCGCGCTCGCGACGACGCAGCGAGCGACATCCAGTCGCGCGACGGCCCGCGGCCCGCCTTCGACGTCAGGATCTCGACGAAGTCCCCGTTCTTCAGGCGGTAGTGCAGAGGGACGATCCGGCCGTTGATCTTGGCTCCCACGGTGCGGTGACCGACGTCCGTGTGGACGGCGTACGCGAAGTCGATCGGCGTCGCGCCGGCCGGCAGCGTCTTCACCTCGCCCTTCGGCGTGAAGACGTAGACCTCCTCGTCGAAGACGTCCATGCGGAACGACTTCATGAACTCGCGGGGGTCGCTCTCGTCGGCCTGGAGGTCCATCAGCTGCTGCATCCACGCGACCCACTCGGAGTCCTTGCCGCGCGCCTTGCCGCGCTTGTACATCCAGTGCGCCGCGATCCCGAGCTCCGCCTCGCGATGCATGTCGCGGGTGCGCACCTGGATCTCCAGCGGGCGACCCTCCGGCCCGATCACGGTCGTGTGCAGCGAGCGGTAGCCGTTGAACTTCGGCATCGCGATGAAGTCCTTGAAGCGGCCGGGCATCGGCTTCCACAACGAGTGGATGAGACCGAGCGCGCCGTAGCAGTCGCGCGTCCCCTCCTCTCCGCTTCGCTCGACGGTGACGCGCATCGCGGTGAGGTCGTAGATCTCGTTGAACTCGCGGCCCTTCTTGGCCATCTTGTCGTAGATCGAGTAGAAGTGCTTCGCGCGTGACGAGATCTCGGCCGGGATGTCGACCTTGTCGAGCTCGAGCTTCAGGATCCGCGCGGCTTCGGCGACGTGCTCCTCGCGGTCGGCCCGGCGCTCCGCGACCATCGCCTTGATCTCCTCGTACTTCCGCGGGTGCAGCGTCTCGAAGGCGAGGTCCTCGAGCTCCCACTTGAGGGCGTGGATGCCGAGACGATGCGCGAGCGGCGCGTAGACCTCGAGCGTCTCCTTCGCCTTCTGCATCTGCTTCTGCTTGCCGAGGTATTCGATCTCGCGGAGGTTGTGCAGCCGGTCGGCGAGCTTGATCAGGATCACGCGCGCGTCCTCGGCCATCGCCATGATCAGCTTGCGGTAGTTCTCGGCCTCCGCCTGCTCACGGCTCTGGAAGTGGACGCGGGTCAGCTTCGTGACGCCCTCGACGAGCTTCGCGACCTCCTCGCCGAACTCGTCGCGGACGTCGTCGATGTCGGTGTCGGTGTCCTCGACGACGTCGTGGAGCAGGGCGGAGGCAATCGTCTCGTCGTCGAGGCGAAGCTGCGCGCAGATCTTCGCGGCGCCCCACGGATGGAGGACGAACTCCTCCCCGGAGCGGCGCTGCTGCCCCTCGTGGGCCCGCGCCGCGAACCGGAACGCCCGCGCGATCAACTCGCGGTCGACGTCCGGGTTGTAGGAGGCGACCTCGGCCAGCAGCTCGTCGATGAGCTCCTGATGACGCTCGTTGGTCTCGACTACTGCCATATCTCCATTGTACGCCGGGGATTTCGGGGTCCCGTCCGGCGAGATCGCGACGTATCTCAAGCGGAGGAGACGACGTTCCGATGGTGAACGAGGGACGTCCATGGCCTGGATCCACCGCCGACGAGAACGTCGACTGGCGCGCCGCGCGGCGCGGCTCCTCGTCCTGCTCGACGGCCTTGCCAGCGGTCGCGTCGCTCCGCACAAAGTCGCGCGCGCGTCGCTGAAGACGTCGTAGGCCTCGTCTCCGCCGTACGCTCTGGCCGATGCCGTGGTACTACGCCGTCGCCGAGCGCGACCACGAGATCCAGAATCCGACGAGCGCAGAGAAGATCCTGCTCCTCGGGGAGCGGCTGCGCTTGAGCCCGGACTCGCACGTCCTCGACGTCGCCTGCGGCAAGTGCGGCCCGGCGATCCTCCTCGCGCGGAAGTTCGGCTGCGCCATCACGGGGATCGAGCGCGCGTCCGAGTTCGCGGCGGAAGCGCGCGAACGCATCGCAGCGTCAGGCCTCGCCGACCGCATCGAGGTCATCGAGGCCGACGCCTCTCGCGCCGAGATCGAGCCGGCGGGCTACGACGCCGCGATGTGCCTCGGCGCGAGCTTCGTCTGGGCAGACCTGGCCGGAACGCTGCCGCACCTTCGACGCGCAACGCGACCCGGCGGGCACGTCGTCGTCGGCGAGCCGTACTGGCGACGCTGGCCGCTGCCGGACGGGATCGGCGACGACGGCTACGTCTCGCTGCACGACACCGTCGATCGGTTCCGCGCAGCGGGGCTGACCGTCGAGACGCTGATCGACTCGTCGCTCGACGACTGGGACCGCTACGAGACGTTGCACTGGCAGGCGCTCGAGGACTGGCTCGCTGCGCATCCCGGGGATCCCGAGGCCGACGAGCTCCGGCGCCGGCACGAGGCCAACCGCGACGGGTACCTCCGCTGGCAGCGGGACCTGCTCGGTTGGGCGATTTTCGTGGGGCGTAACCCTTAGGCCGCCTCCAGAAGCGCGGGCTGCGCGAGCATCGCGCGGAACGTCTCGGACTCGAGTGGATGCCTCCGCGGCCCGCCGGCCTCGACCCCGAGCTCTTCGAAGATCGCCCGCGCGAGCGCATCGCGTCCGTCCGATTGCCATTGCCCGCGCAGCCACGTGTACAACACCTCGAAGCCCTCGTCGGCGTCGAAGACGCGGCGGACGACGAGCTGCGGCGCGACAGTGCCGTTCCACTGGTTCTCCTCGAGCCGAAACGCGACGTCGTACCGCCCCACGCGCCGCAGCCGGTCCAACTGCGTCCCCTGGCCGAACGCGATCGCGCTGCCCGCATCGACCCCGTCACGGCGTACGCGGAACCGCAGATGCTTGCCCTCCCCCACCGTCGCAAGCTCCGCGACCTCGCAGGCGGGCGCGAGCAACGTCACCTGAGGATTGCCGAGGCCGAACGGCGCGAGACGGCGCAACTCACCGCAGAGCCCGAGCGTCAGCTGCGCACCGCGCGGCAGGACGGCGTCGACGACGGTCGTCGGCACGAGGTCTTCCTCCTCGAGTAGATCCGCCGCCTGCGCGGCGAACGCATCCGCAAACGCGTCGACGCGATCGGGCGCGATCGACAGACCGGCCGCCGCGCGGTGTCCGCCGAAACGCTCGAGGAGTTCCGAGCAGGCTGCGAGCGCGCCGTGCAGGTCGAACGAAGGAATCGAGCGGCCCGATCCCTTCCAGAGCCCGTCGCTCCCCGCGATCATCACGACCGGACGGTGGAATCGCTCGACGAGGCGCGACGCGACGATCCCGACGACGCCCTCGTGCCAGTCCTCCCCCCAGAGCACGTATGCGCGACGGCGTTGCTTCGCTTCCGGCCACTCGTCGACCTGTTCGATCGCCGCGCGCAGGATCCGGTCCTCGACCGCCTGCCGATCGCGGTTGAGCTCCTCGAGCCGTTCGGCAAGCGAACGCGCTTCGTCGCGATCCTCCGTGAGCAGCAACTCGAGGGCGACGCGCGGATGACCGAGCCGGCCCGCCGCGTTGATTCGCGGAGCGAGGCGAAACCCGATCGCTCCCGCGTCGACCGCGGCGGGGTCGACACGCGCCACACGCATCAGCGCCTGGAGCCCCGGCCTCTGCGTCCGTGCCAGACCCCGCAAGCCCGAGATGACGAGCGACCGGTTCTCACCGACCAGCGGGACGACGTCGGCAACGGTCGCGACGGCAACGAGATCGAGATGCCGTCGCAAGACCTCCGAGTCGGCGCCGAGCAACGCCTGCCCGAGCTTGTAGACGACACCGGTGCCGCAGAGCTCCGGGAACGGATACCCCGACGGGCGCGTCGCCACGATCGGGCACGCGGGAAGCTCCTCGCCGGGGCGGTGGTGATCGGTAACGATCACGTCAAGACCAAGCTCCGTCGCCTCGCGGACTTCGGCCACGGCCGTGATGCCGCAGTCCACGGTCACGACGAGCCCGCACCCCTCGCTCGCCAGCCTGGCAAGCGTCTCGCGATGGACGCCGTAGCCTTCGTCGAACCGCGACGGCAAGTGCCATTCGACGTCCGCTCCAGCCTCGCGCAGGATCAGCACCGCGAGCGCCGTCGCGCAGATGCCGTCTGCGTCGTAGTCCCCGTGAACGCAAATGCGTTGCCCGCGCGCGACCGCGGTGCGGATCCGCTCGACCGCGACCGCCATGTCGCCGAGCAGGAACGGATCGTGCAGCGGTTGCTCGCCGGCCAGAAAGGCCCGCGCTTCGTCGGGGTCGCCGTATCCGCGCCGGACGAGCACGCTGGCCGTGATCTCGCTGACGCCGAGCTCCCTGGCGAGGGTGCTCGACTCCCGGTGCGGGCACGGACGAATCGTCCAGCTGCCCTGTTGCATCGCGCGTCCACCGTACGAGGGACATCGGACGGTGCAGGGCCTGCAAGCCTTGGTTTACTCGTCCCGTGACAAACACGGCACACATTCGTGACGAGTTCCTGCTCGACCGGGACATGGTGTTCCTCAACCACGGCTCGTACGGCGCATGTCCGCGCGACGTGTTCGCGCGCTACCAGGAGTGGCAGCTCGACCTCGAGCGGCAACCCGTGGAGTTCCTCGGCCGTCGCCTCGAGGGACTCCTCGCGGATGCGCGCGCGGCACTCGGCGCGTATGTGAATGCGGATCCGAACGACCTCGTCTTCGTGCAGAACGCGACCGCGGGCGTGAACCTCGCTGCGTGGGCGCTCGCACTGCCGCCCGGCGCCGAAGTCCTGAGCACGAACCTCGAGTACGGCGCGCTCGATCTCGCATGGCAGCACGTCTGCAGCCACGCGCCGGCCAGGTACGTCCGAATGTCTGTGACGATCCCCTTCGACGACCCTGTCGAGGAGATCTGGGCCGGCGTCACGGACCGCACGCGCGCGATCTTCCTCAGCCACGTCACGTCCGAGACGGCGGTTCGCCTGCCGATCGAGGAACTCTGTTCACGCGCGCGGGAGCGCGGGATCGCAACCGTGGTCGACGGCGCGCACGTCCCGGGTCACATCCCGCTCGACCTGCGCGCGCTCGACGTCGACTACTACGCCGGCAATTGCCACAAATGGCTGTGCGCGCCGAAGGGCGCCGGCTTCCTGTACGTGCGGCGGGAGCTCCAGGACGCGATCGCGCCGCTCGTCATCGGCTGGGGCTACGAGGACGGTGGAACGTTTCTCTCGCGCCACGAGAAGCAGGGAACGCGCGATCCGGCGGCGTTCCTGACCGTCCCGTACGCGATCGAATGGCTCGAGGCGCACGACTGGGATGCGATGCGGGCGCGCTGCCGCGAGCTCGCGGCCCGGACGCCCGAACGGGTGGGGCTCGACGCGCTCGGCGAGCCGGGACTGCAGATGATGACGATGCGCCTTCCGGACGGCGCGCCGCCGAGCCTCGAGCAACGGCTGTACGACGAGTACCGCATCGAGATCCCCGTCTTCGACGGGATGATCCGCGTGTCGTACCAGGGCTACAACGACGAGTCGGATCTGGACGCGTTCGCGTCGGCGCTGTCCGAGCTGCTCACTCGTGCGGAAGCTTGACGCCGAGCAGCGTCAGCACGACGAGCAGCGCGACGAACGCGACCGACCCGGCGATCACGAGCCGCGGGCGGCGGGTCCGGCTCAACGACTCCCAGCCCACGCGTCCCCAGAACACGACCAGCCCCGCCGCCGCGGCGAGGCCGATCACGAGCACGGGCGCGAGGAGGATCGCGCGCTGAAACGACAGGTCCGTCACCCAGACGGTGACGACGACGATCGTCGTCACGGCGACGGACGCGGCGAGGTACCGCACGCTCACGGCCGCAGCCTAGCCCGGCGGTATCCTCGACGCGTGGCCACCGAGGCGAACTACGAGTCGGGCGAGGACTACGTCGTCGAGTTCGACCGCTTCCGCTTCGGCTTCAACTCGTCCGACTTCGAGCAACGCGTCACCGCGGCGGCCGTGAAGCTCGGTCTGGTCGCGGACAACGAGCTGGACGAGGACGAGACGGCCGACCTCGTCCAGCTCGTCGAGCGCGACTGGATCGAGAGCCCGCGCTCCGGGCTCGGCCAGTACCTCGTCCGCCACTGGGAGCGCGTCTCGCTCGTCGGCGGCGAGTCGCTCGTCTACTGGCTGAAGAAGCTCGTCTTCCGCGGCGCGTGGCTCGACCATCGCGTCAAGGAGGGACTGCTCGACGTTTCGTGGGACGACTCTGCTGCGGACTTCCTCTACCGCGACCCGCGCGGCGACCGCGCGCTGCTGGATCTCGCGGACGTGCCGTCCTGGCACGAGTTCCAGTTCCGGGGATGAAGCGTGCCGGTTTGATCGCGGCGTACCTCGCCGGATTGCTCGCGATCGACACGCAGGTCACGTTGCACGAGCAGCTCGCACTCGGCGCGTTGACGTGGATCGTGCTCGTGCTCTTTGCGCGGCCGCTGCCGCTCGAACGGCGCGCGCAGGTAGCGGTCGTGATCTGCGCCGCGACGCTCGCGGAGGTCACGGGCTCGATCGTGTGGGGCGTCTACACGTACCGGCTCCACAATCTCCCGACCTTCGTTCCGCCCGCGCACGGCCTCGTCTTCATGGCCGGGCTTGCGCTGAGCGAGGCGCTCCGCCGGCATGTCCGCACGCTCGTCGCCGTCGCCGCGCTCGGCGCTGCAGCTTGGGGTTTGCTCGGCCTCACCGTCCTGCCGCGGACCGATGCCGCAGGTGCGCTCGGCGTCCCGCTCCTGCTGGCGTTCCTCTGGCGCTCGCGCGCGCGGGCGGCCTATGCCGGCGTCTTCCTGGTCGTCGGCAGCCTCGAGCTCTACGGCACCGCGATCGGGACCTGGCGCTGGGCGGGCGCGCTCCCGGGCCTCGGAATCCCCGACGGGAACCCACCGAGCGGGGTCGCCTCGGGCTACGTCTGGTTCGACGTCATGGCGCTCCTGCTCGCGCCCCGGCTCCTTGTCTTCCTGCCGCGCCTCCGGCCGGCCCGAGCGCCGATCCTGCACACCGGCAGCGCCTGAGCCCGGGAAGACGTGGGCGGTCGCAGGGGCGCCCTGCGACCGCCGTTTGGAGGATCTGGGCTGCGGCCCCCCACGATCCTCCTGACTCAGAATCCCTGCGTGGGGGCAGGTTCGCACTCCCCCGCCCGGGTGAAGTGAAGCGCCGGAATGAACCACCTGAAAGGGGACGAATCAACCCGCCCTCCTGGGCGATATTCCTTGCGTAGCACCTGTCCTCGAAGCCCCCTCTGCGGCGGGGGGCGGGCCCCAAAACTGCGGCGGGGCCGGACATTTCAGAGGGGCGGAACCTATGCGGCGGGTTCCGCCCCTCTCTCGTTGGTGCCGTCGTCAGGGAGAGCGAAGCCGAACCGTGCGCGGTCGGCTTCGGCCGGTCCGAGGTCGATACGCCGGATCGCGTTGACGGGGACGATGACCTGCTCCGGACCGCCCCCGTCGTTTCTGTGGACCGCAAGCGTGACGAAGCCGTAGCCGGGTTCCGCCGAAAGCGCCTGAACCGACAGCCGTCCGCCGTCGGCGAGCTCGATCTGGACTTCGCTCTGCTCCGCCGCGTGCGACGCCGTGTACTGCCCGATCTGCTTGTGGACGCGCGTCACGAAGTCGTCGAGCGACGGCTCGGCCGCGCCGGGAATCCAGAGCTCGGGCACCGCCGGACCTTACGCCGTCGGTGCCGATTTCGACGCAGCTCGGGCTCGAGGCGAACGACGTCAGAAGAGCTGGTCGTCGCGGCGAGCAGCGAAGGCGCCGACGTGCGCGCGGCCGAGCTCCGTCACGACCCGTCCGCGAGGCGTGCGCTGGATGAAGCCGAGCTGCAGGAGGTACGGCTCGTAGACGTCCTCGATCGTGTCCGGCTCCTCGCCGAGCGAGACCGCCAGCGTCGACAAGCCGACGGGGCCGCCGCCGAACTTGTCGACGATCGCGCCCAGCAGCTCTCGGTCGATTCGCTCCAGGCCCTGCTCGTCGACCTCGAACAACACGAGCGCCTCGCGTGCAACAGCGTTGCTGATGACGCCGTCGTGCTTCACCTGCGCGACGTCCCGCACGCGCTTGAGGATCCGGTTCGCGATGCGCGGCGTTCCGCGCGAACGGCGGGCGATCTCGTCGGCAGCGTCGTCCTCGATCGTGACGTCGAGAATGCGCGCGCTGCGCCGGACGATCGTTCCGAGGTCCGAGGCGTCGTAGTACTCGAGCCGGAACGTCATGCCGAATCGGTCGCGCAGCGGCGTCGTCAGCAGGCCCGTGCGCGTCGTCGCGCCCACGAGCGTGAACTGCGGGAGGTCGAGCGTCAGCGTTCGCGCGGCCGGGCCCTGCCCGACGACGATGTCGAGCCGGAAGTCCTCGAGCGCCGGATAGAGGATCTCCTCGATCGAGCGGTTCAAGCGGTGGATCTCGTCGATGAACAGGACGTCGTGACGCTCCAGCCCCGTCAGGATCGCGGCGATGTCGCCCTTCCGCTCGAGCGCCGGGCCGGCGACGCAGCGGATGCCGACGCCGAGCTCCTCACGAACGATGTACGCGAGGCTCGTCTTGCCGAGGCCCGGCGGTCCGACGAGGAGCACGTGGTCGAGCGCCTCGTCGCGCGCCTTCGCAGCCTCGAGCGCAATCGCCAGCTGATCCTTCACGCGCTGCTGGCCGACGAACTCGGACATGCGGCGCGGCCGCAGCGTCTGCTCGAGCTCCTCGTCCTCCAGCGCTACGACCGGCGCCATCACCTCGGTCATGCGGCCCTCTTCAACGCCTGCCGGACGCGCTCCTCCGCCGGCGCCTCGGGATCGGTCTGCGCGAGCGCCTGCTCGGCCTCGACGACCGACCAGCCGAGCTCGACGAGCGCGTCGCGCGCGACGGCATGCGGGCCTCCCCCCGAGGTCGAGGTCGCGGCTTCGGGAACGCCGTCCGCGAGCTTCTCCTTCAGCTCGAGGACGATCCGCTCCGCGGTCTTCTTGCCGATGCCCGGAATCGCCTGGAAGCGAGCCGCATCCTCGAGCGCGATCGCGCGCCGAAGCTCGCCGACGGGCGAGCCGGACACGACGGCGAGCGCGACCTTCGGGCCGACGCCGTTGACGGACAGGAGCTGGACGAACAGCTCGCGCTCTCCCGGCTCGGCGAAGCCGTACAGCTGCAGTGCGTCCTCGCGCACGTGCAGGTAGGTGTGCAGGGACACCTCGTCCGCGCCGTCGGCCTTTCGCACCGCGCTCGGCGTCGCCGCGACGAGGTAGCCGACGCCGCCGACGTCGAGCACGAGACCATCGCGCGTGTTCGCGACCGCTCGGCCGCGTAGCCGCGCGATCATTGCGCCATCCTCAGGAGCGGCGGAGCGAGCGCGTGGCAGATGGCAACCGCCAGCGCGTCGGCCGCGTGCGACCGCGATCATTGCGCCATCCTCAGGAGCGGCGGAGCGAGCGCGTGGCAGATGGCAACCGCCAGCGCGTCGGCCGCGTGCGACGACGCAGGCGCCTCCGTCAACCCGAGGATCGCACGCACCATCTTCGCGACCTGCGCTTTCTCCGCGCGTCCGTAACCGCAGACGGATTGCTTCACGCGCGTCGGCGAGTACTCAACGCACTCGACGCCTGCGCGCGCGCACGCCACCATGACGGCGCCGCGAGCCTGCCCGACGGAGAGTGCGGTGCGCGCGTCGACGCCGACGAACGACTCCTCGATCGCGACGGCATCGGGGACGTGACGTTCGACGAGATCCGCCACGCCGTCGAAGATCGTCCTCAGCCGGGCCTCCGGCCGTTCGTCCGCGCGCGTTCGCCACCACCCGTGGTCGATGGCCCGGAGGCGCCCGTCGCTTTGTCCGACTAGGCCGTACCCGCATGCGGCCGTCCCTGGATCGACTCCCAGAACTCTCACGCGAGAAGGCTACGGCGCGTGTCGGACGCTTCCTCCCGACTAGAGTCACGCGCGTGGCCGGGAACATCTGGCTGACGCTGCCCGACGGATCCGAGTACGAGCTGACGGGACCGCTGACGGTGGGTCGCAGCAGAGAGAACGACCTCGTGATCCCCTCGAACGCGGTCAGCCGCACGCACGCCGCGGTCGTCGAGCGCGAAGGACGCTGGTACGTCGAGGACCGCGGCAGCTACAACGGAACGTTCTTGAACGGCACCCGCGTCAACCCGGGAACACCGCTGCCGCTGCGCCACGCCGACCGGATCGAGATCGGCGGCGAGGCGCTCCTCTTCTCCTGGCCCGCGCAGCTGCGGGACCCCGAATCCACCGAGCCGCTCGAGGAGATCGCGCCGAGCGATCCCACGCAGCTCTCGTCGTTCCAGCGCCAGGTCGTGCAGTGCCTCTGCGGCCCGTGGCTCGCGGGCGCGAGCCTCGAGAGCCTGCCTTCGAACGAGCAGATCGCCGCGACGCTCGGAACGCCCGGAGCCACGGGAACCGTGAAGGCGGCGCTCCGCCGAATCTACGCGAAGGCCGGCCTCTCCGATCAGCCGTCACACGCCAAACGCCGGGCGCTCTGCCGGGTCGCGCGCCAGCGCGGCTGGGTCTGACGTACTGCGCGGGGGAACCGTGGTTCCCCCGCGACCCCCTCCGATATCGGGCACCGTAGCGGCCGTCCGCAGCGCTGGGGGCACCTCAATCGACACCTGGGTGACGTACTGGTTTGCGTCGTACAAACATCGGCCACAACCAATAAATGCAGATCCGAAAGCGCATCCAGCGCCGTATCCAGCGCTCTTTCGGAGGCGTGGATCTCCAAGGAGACCTGAATGCGGCCGTGGCCGCGAACGTGGGCGAGCGGTCTCAGACCACTCACGTGAGCAGCCGCAGCACCGCGGTCTCCAGGCAATCGACACATGACGAGGGGGAGAGCGATCGTGACCGACACGAACGAGCGTGACGAGGAGCTCACCGAAGAGGAGCTCGAGAAAGAGCACGCAGAGCGGCTCCCCGACCGGGAGCAGATGTCCGTCATCCGGGATCCGTTCCCGATCGCGGCGGACCCGCTGCACGACTTCACGATCCAGCCGGTGCCGCCGACTGAGACCGAGTGACGAAAGGAGTCCGACGAATGTCCGAGCAGTATCGGAAGTTGACGCGTGAAGAGCTGAGCCAGCTCGCGGGCGAAGAGCTGCCGGAGCGGGCGGCGATGTCCCTGATCAACGCAAACCTGGCGATCCCGGTGAACGCAGCGGTTGCAGCGAACGTCCTCTCGGACGGCGCGACCGCGTACGCGAACGCCGTGCAGCAGACACCGATCGACCAGGGCAACCCCTAAGCGACGAACAGGAGGAACTCATGGGCGACAAGCCTCAGGAATACAGGCAGCTGAGCCGCGAGGAGCTCAACGCCCTGGCCGGCGAGGAACTGCCGGAGCGCGCGGCGATGTCGCTGATCAACGCGAACGTCGCGGCACCGGTCAACCTGGCGGCTGCACTGAACGTCGCCAGCGACAACTCCGTCGCCTACGCGAACGCTCAGCAGAACGTGGACATCACGCAGAGCAACTAGCCGCGCGTGTGAAAAGCCGAGCGAGGGGCGGCACTCCACCGCCCCTCGCGTGCGCAAAGGGGAGCCCGACATAGCCACGCCGACACAGACCGAACGATCGGCCCCGGACGACCAAACGCAGGTCCTGCCGGTTGCAGACCAGGCTCCCGAATCCGAGGGACAGCCCACCGAGAAGCCAAAGCTCGCCGACGGAAGGAGACCGAATATCGCGCGCTCTCGCGTGAAGAGCTGAACGCGATCGCCGGCGAGGAGCTGCCGGAGCGCGCGGCGATGTCGCTGATCAACGCGAACGTCGCGGCGCCGGTCAACCTGGCGGCTGCACTGAACGTCGCCAGCGACAACTCCGTCGCCTATGCGAACGCTCAGCAGAACGTGGACATCACGCAGACCAACTAGCCGCGCGTGTGAAAAGCCGAGCGAGGGGCGGCACTCCACCGCCCCTCGCGTGCGCAAAGGGGAGCCCGACATAGCCACGCCGACACAGACCGAACGATCGGCCCCGGACGACCAAACGCAGGTCCTGCCGGTTGCAGACCAGGCTCCCGAATCCGAGGGACAGCCCACCGAGAAGCCAAAGCTCGCCGACGGCGTGCGGACGGCCAGGTGATCCAGCTCGCGCCGCTGCTCTACCTGATCGCGGAGCTCGCCGACGGCAAGCGGACGAACGAGGAGATCGCCGCCGCCGTGAGCGAGGCGATCAAGCGCGGCGTGAGCGCGGACAACGTCCGGATGCTCGTCGACGAGAAGCTGCGGCCGCTCGGCGTGATCGAGGGCCCGGAGGGATCGAAGCCGGAGCTCCAGAAGCTCGATCCGATGCTCGCGCTGAAGTTCCGCGCGGCGCTCGTCCCGCCGAACGTCGTGAACGCGATCACGACGGTCTTCAAGCCGTTCTTCTTCCCGCTCGTCGTCGTCGCGGTGCTCGGCGGCCTCGTAGCGCTCGACGTGTGGCTGTTCTTCTTCCACGGCATCGCGCAGAGCATCAGGCAGACGTTGAACGACCCGGCGCTCCTGCTGATGATGCTTGGGCTGGTCGTGCTGTCTGCCGCGTTCCACGAGTGCGGGCACGCGTCGGCGTGCTCATACGGCGGTGCGAAACCGGGGGCGATGGGAGCCGGCATCTACATCGTCTGGCCGGCGTTCTACACCGACGTGACGGACGCCTACCGGCTCGACAAGCGGGGGCGTCTGCGCACGGATCTCGGGGGCGTCTATTTCAACGTCATCTTCATCCTCGGAACGGCGGCGGCCTATGCGATCACGGGGTTCGAGCCGCTGCTGCTGATGATCCCGCTGCAGCACCTCGAGATCGTCCACCAGTTCCTGCCGTTCATCCGTCTGGACGGCTACTACATCGTCAGCGACCTGACCGGCGTGCCGGACATGTTCGCGCGCATCCGGCCCACGCTCGCAAGCCTCCTGCCGTGGGCAAGGACGAGCGACCGCGTGAAGGAGCTCAAGCCCTGGGTCAGGGTCGTCGTCACGGCGTATGTCCTGACGGTCATCCCGGTGCTGCTGTTCATGTTCGCGATGATGGCGTACAACTCCCCACGCATCTTCGCCACGGGTTATGACTCGTTCGTCACGCAGTACCACAGGGTGTCGCAGGAGTTCGGTGCAGGCAGCACGTTCGCGGGCAGCTTCGGGATCGTGCAGATGCTCATCCTGCTCCTGCCGGCGCTCGGGATCATGGAATCCGCCCGCCCGGCTCGCGTGCGTCATGGGTCTCGGGGTGGCGAGTGCATTTCTCGCCTACACGTGGCTGCCCAATCACGGCGACTATCGCGCGATCCAACCGGGCGATCGCGGCGTGCTCGGCGGAGCGATCCGCGAGTTCGGTTCGGTGCCCGGACGGCTGCCTCGGCTCCACGTGACGCACATTCCCGCGACGACGACCACAAACGGAACTACCGCCCAGACGACGACGGGTGCCACCTCGACAAGTCAGTCGTCGACGACGAGAAGCACCGGCACGGCGACGAGCCGCGGGGCCACCACGCCGTCGTTCACGGCCACGACCGACACGGCGACGCTTCCGACCGATACGACCGCGCCCACTGATACGACCACCGCGCCCACGGATACGACGACCGTCCCATGAGCGGCGGCTAAGAGGCGACGGCCTCCAGGACCCGCTCGGGGATGTCGAAGTTCGCGAAGACGTCTTGCACGTCGTCGTTCTCCTCGAGCTCGTCGATCAGGCGCAGCACCTTCTTCGCTGCGCCTTCGTCCGCGACCTCGACCGTCGTCTTCGGGACCATCGTCAGCTCCGCCGAGTCGACCGCGAAGCCGGCCGCTTCGATTGCCTCCCGCACGGCCGCGAGGCTCTCCGGTGCCGAGACGATCTCGAACGTCGAGCCGTCGCGGGACACGTCGTCCGCTCCGCCCTCCGCCGCTGCGAGCGTGAGCTCGTCCTCGTCGACCCCGTCGGCGGACACGAGGACGATCCCGCGCCGCTCGAACAGCCAGGTCACCGCACCGGAGCCGCCGAGGTTGCCGTCGTTCTTGTCGAACGCGTGACGCACGTCCGAGGCCGTGCGGTTGCGGTTGTCCGTCAGCGCCTCGACGATCACGGCGACGCCGCTCGGGCCGTAACCCTCGTAGACGACGGTCTCGAACGCCTGCGAGTCCGGGTCGGCACCGGAACCCCGCGCGATCGCGCGCTCGATGTTGTCCTTCGGCATCGAGTACGAGCGCGCCTTCTCGATCGCGTTCTGGAGCGCGAGGTTCGCGGCCGGGTCGGAGCCGCCTTCCTTCGCGGCGACGATGATCGCCCGCGACAGCTTCGAGAAGAGCTTGCCGCGCTTTGCATCAGCCGCGCCCTTCTTGTGCTTGATCGACGACCACTTGCTATGCCCGGACACTCTTCGCCTCCCGCACCTGATCGAGGAACAACTCGTGCACCCGCGTATCTTCGGTCAACTCCGGGTGGAACGACGCGACGAGGAAACGTCCCTCGCGCAGGAGAACCGGCTCGCCGTCGTGCTCGGCGAGCACCTCGACCTCGTCGCCGACCGTGCGCACGCGCGGCGCTCGGATGAAGACGCCGCGCAGCGGCTCTCCGTCGCCGGCAAGCCGCAGGTCGGCCTCGAAGCTCGCCACCTGGCGGCCGTAGGCGTTTCGGTCGACCTCGACGTCCATCAGGCCGAGGTGCGCGCGGTCGAGGACGATCATCCCCGCGCACGTCCCGAAGACGGGGCCGGCAAACACGCGCACCGCCTCGTCGAGCCCGTACAGCCGCATCAGGCGCATGAACGTCGTCGACTCACCACCCGGAACGACGAGCCCGTCGAGCCCGTCGAGCTGCTCCGGCTTGCGCACCTCGACGACGTCCGCGCCGAGGCGGCGCAGCACCGCCGCGTGCTCGCGGAAGTTCCCCTGCACTGCGAGGACGCCGATCGTCACGAAAGAGATGCTAGTCGTGGCCTAGCCTTGACCCGGTTTCGCACGGGTTCTAGGGTCGGCGTCGTGAGGCGGGCTCTGGGTGTCGTTGCGGCAGCGGTGTTCGCGGTCGCTGCGTTCGCCGTCGGGGCGCCGGCGGCGTCGGCGCCGTCGTTCGCCTCGGAGCAACTGGCCGGCACGCTCGCCGACGACAACTGGGAGCCGACGACAGCGGCGGATCCGTCCTCGTCGTACGTCTACCAGGCGGTTACCGGGATCGGCGCGCACGAGTGCGACCAGCACAACTGTCCGGGCACGAGCATCCTCGTCCGCGCCTCGTCCGACGGGGGCGCAACCTGGGGATCGTTCGTGTTCGTCTGCGGCATCGCGTGCAAGAACGTCGGTTGGCAGTTCGATCCGCAGCTTGCCGTCGCGAACGACGGGACGGTGTACGCGGCCTGGTTGAACACCTTCAACCCCGGAACGGTTCTCTCGAAGTCGTTCGACCACGGCCGGACGTGGACGACGCCCGTGACCATGAACGACGGCCTGAGCTACAACGACAAGCCGATCCTCGCGATCTCACCGTCCGGCAAGGACGTGTACCTCGCGTTCAACGACAAGACGGACGCGTACGCCGTCGCCTCGCACGACTACGGCGCGACGTTTTCCGCGCCCGTGAAGACGAACGACGACAGCTTCTCGTACCTCGCATACGGCGGCGCGGTCGCGCCGAACGGCAACGTCTACTTCGGCGAGACCGGAGAGGCAAAGGACGCGCTCGGGCCCGAGCCGGTCGCGGTCGTGAGTTCGACGGACGGCGGCCAGACGTGGAGCACGCGCGTTCTCGACACGAGCCAGGAAGCGCCGCCGTGCAGCTTCAAGAGTTGTTACCGCGACTTCTACAGCTCGCAGGCGACCGTGGCGGCAGACGCAAGCGGCAAGCTCGTGTTCGCTTACCTCCTGAACACGGTGCCGGATGCGCCGAAGAGCCTGTACGTCCGAACTTCGACCGACGGCGTCAACTGGAGCCCGCGCTCGCTCGTCAACTCCGACGGGGACAGCAACATGCCGTCGATCGCGGCAGGTCCGTCTGCCGGGGACTTCCGGCTCGTCTGGCAGGACAACCGGAACGGCACCAACGCTTGGAACACGTGGTACGCGCGCACGACGACCGGCGGCAGCAGGTGGTCAGCGGACCTCCGCCTCTCGAACCTCGGCTCGGGCGCGCCGTACAAGAGTTCCGCCGGCTACACGTTCCCGTTCGGGGACTACCTCGGCCTGGCCGTCGCGCCGAACGGGACGAACTTCGTGATCTGGGGCGAGGGCGACGGGATCTACGTGAGCGCCGGCACCGGCGGGTCCTGGTGGACCCGCGGCGGCTAGGCGCTACCAGCCCCGCGTCTCGAGCAGCTCTTCCGGGCGGAGCGCTGCCGCGGACAGGCCCGACATCGCGTCGCCGAGCCCCTGCGACACGCGAGCCAGGATCTCCGCGTCCTCGAAGTGCGTCGTCGCCTCGACGATCGCCTTCGCACGGGTCGACGGATCCGAGGACTTGAAGATCCCCGAGCCCACGAAGACACCGTCCGCACCGAGCTGCATGCACAGGGCCGCGTCAGCAGGCGTTGCGATTCCGCCGGCGGTGAACGTCACCACCGGCAGCTTCCCGTTGTCCGAGACCCACTTGACCAGCTCGTACGGCGCACGTAGCTCCTTCGCCTCAGCGTAGAGCTCCTCGTCGCGCAGCGACTGCAGCCGACGGATGTGGCCGAAGACCGCGCGCATGTGCGTGACCGCGTTCACGATGTCGCCGGTTCCGGCCTCGCCCTTCGTCCGGATCATCGCGGCGCCTTCGGCGATTCGCCGCAGCGCCTCGCCGAGGTTCGTGCAGCCGCAGACGAACGGGACGGTGAACTTCCACTTGTCGATGTGGTGCGCCGTGTCGGCCGGGGTCAGGACCTCCGACTCGTCGATGTAGTCGACCTCGAGCGCCTCCAGGATCTGCGCCTCGACGAAGTGGCCGATGCGCGCCTTCGCCATGACAGGGATCGTCACGGCCTCCTGGATCTCCCGGATCTTGTCCGGATCGGCCATGCGCGCGACCCCGCCCTCGCGACGAATGTCCGCCGGCACGCGCTCGAGCGCCATCACGGCGACCGCCCCCGCGTCCTCCGCGACGCGGGCCTGCTCGGCCGTCGTCACGTCCATGATCACCCCGCCCTTGAGCATCTCGGCGAGGCCTGCTTTCACACGCATCGTCCCGATCTCAGCCATGACCCGAGTTTAGCCTCAGCGCAGGCAGCCGGTCACGCGGTCCAGCTCGTCCTTCGGCGGCGTGATCGTCCACAGAAGGACGACGTTGTGCTGCATCGACATGACGTCGTTGATGTGCTTTGCCCGCGGCTTCGGCGAGAAGCGCTTGTACGCATCCTCGATGTTCTTCGCCTCCGAGGAGCTCTCCGAGAACGTGACGACGAGCGCGTTCCCCTTCTCCTTCGCGCGAAGCGCGCCTTCGGTCGCCGAGGCCTCGACCGGCCCGAGCTTCTCCGCATTCGTCGAGACCTTGTAGCCGAGCTTGCGCAGGCACGGTGCCGTCTGCTTGACGGAGTAGTGCGAGTGCACCGGGTTCCCGCAGCCCGCGAGCGGGATCGCGAGGAGAGCGAGCGCGATGCGGCGTGCGGGCACCCGCGCGACTGTAGCCGCCGGGGAAGAAGGCAGGCCGTTCGCACGTCTTGTGGTTGACCGACCGTGAAGGGAGCGAAGATGCACTACTCGATTCAGCAGGAATTCGCACGCGCCCGGCATGCCGACCTCCTCAAGGAGGCGGAAAACGCGCGGCTCGTGGCTCTTGCCCGGGGAGACGAAAGCCGGCCGCGCTTCAGCCGTTTGTCCGGACTGCTCGAGCGCCTCCAGCGGCAGCGGGTCCGCCGCCCGGCGCCTGCCGTCTAGGTCGGCGGGAACACATTCCGCATCGTCCGTGCGGCCGCCTCGGCGGCCGCACGTGCCTGCTCGACGCGCGGATCGCCTCGGGTCGCCGACAGGTTCACCTCGACGAGACGGGCCGCGGCCTGAGCCGCTGACGCGGCGAGCGCGACGGCCGCCTCGACGTCCGCCTGCACCTTAGGCTCGACGCGTTCGCGCGCCTGGTAGGCGAGGGTGGCCACGTCCCCGGCGGTCTCGGCGATCAGCAGCGGGGTCTGGGCGGCGCGGTCGAGCGCCGACGCAAGCACACGGTCCCGCCGCTCGGCCGGGATCGCCTCCGGGTTCTCGAGGATGCGCAGCGACTCCGCGTAGTCGTCGGCATCGGCCTGGGCCAGCGCGGCGAGGCGGTCGCGCAGCGCAGCGGTCTGTGCCGAGAAGCCGGCTGCGTCCGCCCAGGAGTCGGCGGAAAGGCGGGCGGCCATGGCCACGAGCGCGGCCGCCATGGCCGCGGTGACGGCGGCTGCCGAGCCCCCGCCGGGAGCAGGGCCGCGCTCGCCGAGTTCCTCCAGCCAGCCCTGAACCGTGAGGTCGAGGAGCATGAGTGCAGATTCTTACGCTCTATTCGTGCAAGCCGCCGCTTGACCGGCGGCGTCTCCAGGACGGCGGCCTTCGGCCGCCGTCCGTCTGAAACGACCGGTCGACGCATTCGACCAGGACGCTACGGTTGGAACCTGCGGCGGAGCTCGTCGACGAGCTTCGGATCGGGCGCAACGCCCTCCTCGCGGAGGGCCGCTTCGAGATCTGCGACCAGGCGGGTGCGGAACTCCGCGTCCTCCTCGGCACGACGGACCAGGTCGTCGAGGCCAAGGCGCGCGAGCGGCATTTCTTGTGCGGCACGAACCCATGCCTCCGGCGCAGGCGGAAGCCGCCGAAGGAGCTCGCCGATGCGTGTTTCGTCGTATCGGCTCATGTCCACTAGTCGAGCGCGGCGCCGATCGTCGCGTAGCTCTCGTCCCGGCAGAAGAAGCGGTCGATGACCTCGCGGCAGTGCTCCGGAGCCGCAGCCAGGGCTTCGCGGACGGCGAACGCCTCGTCGAGCTCGGAGATCGTCTCGTCGATCCCGGCCGGCTCGACCTCCTCGGCGGGAGCCTCCCGCGCCCCAGCCCGCAGCCTGTCGATGCACAGACGCCGCGTCAGCTGGCCGAGCCAGGGGCGGATCGCCTCGTCGTCCCGCAGCTTGTCGAGCTGCTGGTACGCACGCGCAAAGACCTCCTGGAAGACGTCCTCGGCGTCGTGGTGCGGGAGGCGGAACGCCTGCACCGAGATCGCGTAGACGTAGCGGGAGAACCGCTCCACGAGCTCGTGCCACGCGGCGTGGTCGCCGGCGCGGCAGCGCGCTACGAGGGCGGCGTCGTTGGGCTCGGGCGAGATGGCCGTCCGAGTATCAAAGCGCACTCCCGCAGAACGCGGAAGCGGGCCCAACGGGCCCGCTTCCGGTCGGTTGCGAAGTCGGCTCAGACCGCCAACCCCGACTGGCGGCGCCGGGAGATCACGAAGCCGCTCATCAGCACGAGCGCGATGCCCATCGCGGTTCCTGCACCGATGCCCGCGTCCTTCCAGTCGAAGCTGTCGGCACTCGCCGTCACGACCTCGGGCGTCTGGACGAAGCCGGGTCCGCGGAGGCCGGCCTTGTCGTCAGGCCGCGTCGAGACCGAGCTGGAGCCGATCTCGTCGGCCCGGACATGCCGCTGGATCTCGCTCAGGTCAGAGCCCACGACGGTCGGCTCGACGCCTCGGAGGCCGGCGCGATCGTCCGGCCGCACGGCCTCGAGCTGGCCGAGCTTGTTCAGCGACTCGGTCCGAATCTCGACACCGCTCGACTGGTACCGCTGGTTCATCGCCTCGGACCTGAGGGCGAGCGCCTTCAGGGCCTGGGGCGGATAGGTCTGGTTCAGTGCGGAACGCGCGTCCTGCGCCTTCCACGTGTAGTAGCTCGCCTCGGCCGTCGACGCAAAGATCGCGGTGACGGCGAATCCGAGGATGAGCGCCCTCAGGAAGTTCTTCCTTCTCCGGAACTGCTTCATTGTTTTCCCCACTCCTTTTGACCCCGCGCTAACGACCACATGACGGAGCGGGAGCGCGGAATCTTCCCCCTCTTTGGGTCTAGGCAGCGACCGCCGGTCGCAGTAGGCTCCAGCCGCTCGCATCAGTCCTAACCGAGGGGGGTTCCTTCTTGCGCAAACTGCTCATTGGCCTCTTCGTTGCGCTGGCCGTGACGGCATTTCCCGCCGCCGCCGGCGCGCGGGTCGCGACACACGGGCCGCTCCAGTTCGACCCGAACAAGAAGATCACGCAGAGCCAGAGCTCGAACTGGTCCGGCTACGCCGCGACCGGCGGTGGCTTCTCGAGTGTCACATCGACGTGGACGCAGCCGACGGCCTCCTGCGCGTCCGTGACGACGTACTCGAGCTTCTGGGTCGGGCTCGACGGTGACGGCAGCAACACGGTCGAGCAGACCGGGACGTCGGCGGACTGCAGCGGCGGTCACCCGAACTACTACGCCTGGTACGAGATGTATCCGAAGTACCCGGTCAACCTGTCGATCGCCATTCATCCGGGCGACTCGATCACCGGCACGGTGACGGTCACGGGGAACGGCCGTTACACGCTGCACCTCCACAACAACAAGACCGGCGGCGATTTCTCGACGACCGTGAAAGGCCACGGCTCGAACTACTCGGCCGAGGCGATCGCCGAGGCACCGTCCAGTCGG
>VAYM01000085.1 GCA_005884945.1 Actinomycetota bacterium
AGCTCCTTCGCCACTCCTGCATCGACGAGGCGGATCGACCGCGCCCCCGACACGAACCGCCCGATCTCCTCGAGCGGCCGCTGGGTCGCCGACAGGCCGATCCGCTGGAACGGCTCGTCGACGAGCCGCTCGAGCCGCTCGACGGATAGCGCAAGATGCGCGCCGCGCTTCGTCCCCGCGACGGCGTGCACCTCGTCGAGGATCAGCGTGCGCACACCTTTGAGGTGCTCGCGCGCGCGCGAGGTCAGGAGCAGGTAGAACGACTCCGGGGTGGTGATGAGGATGTCCGGCGGCTCCCGCAGCATCGCCGCGCGTTCCTTCTGCGGCGTGTCGCCCGTGCGCACGGCGACGCGCAGGCCGGACTGCAGCCCGGCGAGCGGGCCGCGAAGGTTCCGCTCGATGTCGTAGTTCAGCGCCTTCAGCGGCGACACGTACACGAGGCGAAGACCGGCGCCCGGCTCGGAATTGAGCTTGTCGATCCCGTACAGGAACGCCGCGAGCGTCTTCCCGGAGCCGGTCGGCGCCTGGATGAGCGTGTGCTCGCCGCTCGCGATCGCCGGCCAGCCGAGGAGCTGCGCGGGAGTCGGCTCCGCGAATGCCTGGCTGAACCAGGCGCGTGTCTCGGGGCTGAAGGGCGCGAGCGGGTCCACGCCTCCAGCCTAGTTGTCCGTGCGCCCGCTCCGGTACGAGCGGGCGCACGAATCAATGTCGATTACTGCTCGAAGGCGAGGACGATCTCCGGCAGCTCGTGCGTGCCGGTCGTCGGGCTCGTCCAGGTGTCGAGCGTCGTGTCGGTGTAGATGATCGCGGCCTTCCCCGTCGCCGGATCCTCCGCGACCTCGAAGAGGTCGAGGAGCTCGCGGTTGAGGCCGCCCGCGCAGCCCGTGCCTTCGGTGCACACGGCGCCGACGCGGTTCGGCGTGTTGCTCACCTGCTTGATCGTGAGCGACCCGCCGTTCAGCTGCGAGTCGTACACGTTCCAGATGGCTGCGGGATCGTCCTGCGTGATCGCGCTCGTGCCGTAGTAGACGATGTCGACCTTTCCGTTCCGAGCCGCGACCCAGGGCATGAGCGACGTGTTCGTGGTCGAGACGGCGATCGCCGGCGACCACTGCGTTCCGTGGTTCGTGGACGTCGACTCCCAAATCGTGTGACCGTCCGACCACACGGCGTAGAGCTTCCCGGTCACCGGATCGACGGCGAGCGACGGGAAGATGTTCTGCAACCCCGTGAACGGCGGTGCATGGAAGACGAGCGATGCCGTGTAGTGAGCACCGCCGTCCGTCGAACGCGAGAGACGTCGAACACGTCTCCGGCTGTCGGGTCGGCGACGATCGGGCCCTGGATGTTGTTGAAGGTCGCGCCGCCGGTGACGCTGCCGAGGCCGTTCAGCGGCGACCCGCTCGGCCGCCACGTCCGGCCGTCGTCCGTCGACTTCCAGGTGCGGATGATCGAGCTGTTCTGCGAGTCGTGGTACGAGACCCACGCCGTCGTCCCGAGGTGCGTGATCCACGGACGGTCCGCGCCCGCTGTGTCGAGGACGGTCGACGTGCAGTCGCTCGGGCCCGTCGCCGACGCCGGACAGCGCGTCACCGACACGCCGAGCTTCACGTGTGTGCCACCAGCGGTGAAGATGATGTCGAGATCGTTGAGGAGCGTCGTGCCCGCGCTCGTGATCTCGATGTCCGCGTCACCATCGCCGAGGTTGACGCGTCCCCTGCCGGTGATCGGCAGTGACGTGTCCATCGGCCCGAAGAACGTCGGTGTCGCCCCGAAATGCCCTTTCCACAGGTTGACGGCGAACGGCAGCCAGCCGAGGCCGTCGACTGCCATCACGTTGTTCGGGCCGAACGTGATCGCGGGCTCGCTGTCACCGCTCTGGTTCGCTGGGTTGGACGAGAAACCCGGTGGCAGCGTGAACGGCGCCCGAAGCACGGTGTTCGAGAACGACGTCGAAGCGGCTGCCGCTGTCGTCCACAGACATGCCCCGAACGCCGCGCACGCAGCAAGGGCAAGCAAACGTCTATGCATGAGACTCCTCCCCGGAGTAGGAAGGAGCCAATATAGAACGCTATTTCGCTGCGCTCAAGTCCTACTTGCCGCCGTAGACGAAGTAGAGGACGAGCGCGATCGTGACGACGATCACGAAGACGACGCTCACGAACAGCGTCACGCCGGTGAGCGCGATCAGCGGCGTCCGCGGGCTGCGTCCCTCCTCCGCCTCGCGTTCGAGCGCCTTCGCAGTCTCGACCGGGTGCTCGACCGCGTGGACGACGTCCCTGGCTTTCTCGGCCGGATTGACCATGGGCACGGCCTACCCGCGGCGGTGATTGGCTACGCACGTGCGGTACGACGTGCTGGTCGTCGGCGGCGGGTCCGCCGGATGCGTGCTCGCCGCGCGGCTGAGCGAGGACGAGCGCCGGACCGTCTGCCTCGTGGAGGCAGGACCCGACTACGGGCCGTACGCAGCCGGCGGCTGGCCCGACGACCTGCTCGATCCC
The DNA here is from genome assembly GCA_005884945.1 of Actinomycetota bacterium. Lineage (GTDB taxonomy): Bacteria > Actinomycetota > Thermoleophilia > Gaiellales > Gaiellaceae > 3-1-20CM-4-69-9. The sequence continues at coordinate 2,502 of VAYM01000085.1, forward strand.
GGCGCCATTCCGCGCAGTCACCGGTGGTACGCCGAGGAAACGCCGTACGACCCCTTGCGCGCGAGGGTGATCGGCGGGTGCTCGGCGCACAACGCCTGCCTGCTCGTCCGTCCGCCGGCAGCCGACTACGACCGGTGGGGCGAGGGCTGGTCGGCCGATGAGCTCGCGCCCCACCTCGACCGCGCGCTGCGCACGATCGCGCCGACCCCCGTCGTCTATTCACCCGACGACTTCTCGCCGTGGTTCGCGGGCGCCGCGGCTGCAGCCGAGAAGGTCGGCCTTCGGCTCCTGGAGCCCGATTCGCCCGCCGAGGCCGCCGGCGTCGCCACCGGCCCGTTCAACATCGCCGACGGTGTCCGCTGGAACTCCGCGTTCGCGTACCTCGACCCGGCGCGCCGACGGCCGAACCTGACGATCCTCGCCGACACGCTCGTCGACCGCCTCGTCGTCGACGGCGATCGGGCGACCGGCGTGGCGACGTCGACCTCCGTGCTCGAGGCCGAGACGATGGTTCTCGCAGCGGGCGCCGTCGGCTCGCCGTGCATACTGAGACGAAGCGGCGTCGGGCGCGAGGACGAGCTGCGGCCGCTCGACATCGACGTCATCGCGGCGCTCGACGGCGTCGGCGCGAATCTCTCGGACCACGCGACCGCGTGGCTCGAGTTCGAGGCGGCCGACGAGCTTCGCGAGGCGACGCGTAGGAAGGCGCCCGTCCTGTTCTCGCACGGCATCATCAAGGCACGCACGGAGCTGTGCGCAGACGACGCGTTCGACGTCCACATCCTCCCGATCACGAGTCGGGTCGGCGACGATGCGCACCTGACGGTCGCGCTGATGCAACCGGAGTCGCGCGGCCGCGTGCGGCTGACGTCGCGGGATCCGACCGCGCCGCCCGTGGTGGAGCACCGACTCCTGTCGGCGGAACGCGACCGGCGGGTGCTCGAGGCAGGGCTTGCCCTGGCCGAACGGCTTGCGTCGGGGGGACCGCTGTCGCGTCTCGGCCGCGCGCGTCCCGTCGACGGAGCGCTCGGCATCTACTTCCATCCGGTCGGCACGTGCGCGATCGGCTCGGTCGTGGATCACGATGCGCGTGTGAAAGGCTTCGAGAACGTGTACGTCGCCGACGCGTCGATCATGCCCACGGTTCCGCGTGCGAACACGCACCTGACCGTGCTCGCGATTGCCGAGAAGATCGCCGAGATGCTGCGGTGAGCTGGCGCATCGCCGGTGCGTACCTCGAGTCGTGCAACTGCGAGGCGATCTGTCCGTGCCGCATGGTGGACGGCGTCATGGGCGGACGCTCGACGTACGGCGTCTGCTTCGGGCTCCTCAGCTGGCGTATCGACGACGGGCACGCCGAGGGCGTCGATCTCGGCGGTCTGGGCATCGCGCTTGCGTGCCGATACGACGACGACGAGCCCGGCTCGCCGTGGACGGTCGTCCTCTACGTCGACGAACGAGCGACGGACGAGCAGCGCAACGCGCTCGCCGACATCTTCCTCGGGGAGCGAGGCGGCCCGCACATCGTGAAGCTCCCCTGGGTCCGCAAGCCGCGGCATCTCGTCGACGTGCGCCCGGCGCGCGTCGACCTCGAGGAGAACGGCCGTGCGTTACGCGTCGGCGAAGTGGGTGCGATTCGGGTCTCCCGCTCCGCAGACGACGGTCACCGCGTGGCGTGCGGGATCCCGGGCTACGAGCGCGTCGGCGGCGAGTACTACGCCGACGATGCGCACGTCCACGACGATCCGTTCGACTGGCAGCTCGAGGGCAACTGCGCGTACGCGACGACCTTCGAGTACGCGTCCGAGTAAGGAGTAGGATCGCGGCATGGCGACCGCCACGAAGCCCGACGCATTGCACTTCACCGGCAACGAGGAGGCGGACAGGCTCCTCGCGCGCGAGCCGCTTGCGCTGCTGATCGGCTTCGCGCTCGACCAGCAGGTGCCGGTGCAGACGGCGTTCAGCGGACCGCTGAAACTCAAACAGCGGCTCGGCACGCTCGACGCGCGCAAGATCGCGTCGGCCGACCCGGCGAAGCTCGAGGCCGCGTTCCGCGAGAAGCCGGCGATCCACCGTTTCCCCGGAACGATGGCACAGCGCGTGCAGGATCTCGCGTCGCTCGTCGTCGAGGACTACGGCGCCGATGCGTCACGCGTGTGGCGCGATGCGACCGACGGAGCGGACCTGCGACGGCGGCTCGAGTCGCTACCCGGTTTCGGGAAGATGAAGGTCACCGCGCTCGGCGCAGTGCTCGCAAAGCGCTTCGAAGTCGAAGCGGCACAAGAGCTCGTGCCGAACCACCCGACGCTCGGCGACGTCGACTCTGCGGAGGCGCTCGCCGACTACCAGGCGAAGAAGCGCGCGCACAAAGCCGAGATGCGCGCGAATAAGCCGTCCTGAGCGACGCGTCGCGGATCAGCCGACCGTTTGACGGCGGCCGGTCGCCGCTGCCGTCTCAATCGCGTTCAGCATGCGATGGCGCCCTGCGGCGTCTTCAAAGGTCGGGCAGAAATGCGTGCCCTCGCGATAGTCGCGGGCGAAACGCGCGTCCGCTTGCGCGACGCTGCTGCGCGGGGTCTCGGAGCTGTTCTTCGCGCGCTCGACGATCACGAGC
>VAYM01000026.1:0-18723 GCA_005884945.1 Actinomycetota bacterium
GATCGCCGCAATCCGGCGCTCGATGGAGTCGCAGGGCTTCGTCGACATCTGGACGCCGTCGCTGACGAAGGGCACGCCCGAAGGCGCGCGCGACTTCCTCGTTCCCGTCCGCCTGCAACCCGGCAACTTCTTCGCGCTCGCGCAGTCGCCGCAGCTCTTCAAGCAGCTGTTCATGATCGCCGGCTTCGACCGCTACTACCAGATCGCGACCTGCTGGCGGGACGAAGACCTGCGCGCGGACCGCCAGTTCGAGTTCAGGCAGCTCGACGTCGAGCTCGCATTCGCGGAACGGGAGGACGTCCTGAACGCGCTCGAGTCGGCGGTGGTCGCGTCATTCGAGGCGCTCGGCCGCGAACCGCCCGCGCGTCCGTTCCCGCGACTCTCGTGGCACGAGGCGATGTCGAAGTACGGGTCGGACAAGCCGGACCTCCGTTTCGGCCTCGCGATCCAGGACGCAACGGAGGCCACGCGCGGCTCCGAGTTCGGCGTGTTCGCGAATGCGCCTGTCGTTCGCTTCCTCGTCGCGCCGCGCTCGTTCTCGCGCGCCGAGCTCGAGCGGCTGGAGACGGTGGCGAAGGAGTGGGGCGCGAAGGGCCTCGCGTACCTTGTGCACGACGAGTCCGGGGAGGTGCGCTCGCCGATAGCGAAGTTCCTGTCGGAAGCTGAGTTGGCCGCCTTCAGCGCCGAACCCGGTTCCACGGTTCTCTTCGCCGCGGGCGACGAGGCGCAGGTCGCGCGCGTGCTCGGCGGTCTGCGCACGCATCTCGGCCGCGAGCTCGAACTGCCGGACCGCACGCGCGAGGCTTTCCTGTGGATCCTCGACTTTCCACTGTTCGAGTGGGACGAGGACGGGCAGCGCTGGACGTTCGTCCACCATCCCTTCACCGGCGTAGTGCCCGGCCACGAGGAGCTGATGGAGACGGACCCCGGCGCGGCGCTGAGCCAGGCCTACGACCTGGTCTGGAACGGGTGGGAGCTCGGCTCCGGCTCGATCAGGATCCACCGACCGGACGTCCAGGCACGGGTCTTTCGCGCCCTCGGGATGAGCGACGAGGAGGCGCGCGAGAAGTTCGGCTTCCTGCTCGAGGCGCTGCGGATGGGGGCGCCGCCGCACGGCGGCTTCGCCCTCGGAATCGACCGCTTCATCGCCCTCCTGGCCGGCGAGTCGAACATCCGCGACGTGACCGCCTTCCCGAAGACGGCCAGCGGCTCCGATCCGATGACCGGGGCGCCGGCGCCGACGACGCAGGAACGCCTCGACGAGCTGGGAATCTCGGTGAAAGTCCCTAAGGCGGATTGACCACTCCGCCGATGGAACCTGCATACTTTCTCGACAGATGTCCACACAAGAGCCGTCCACTTCTCCCGCACTGACGTCGCTTCCGCGGCTCGAGGACATCCCACGGAATCGCGACGGCTACGACTCGGAGCGCGTCGCCGAGGCCTTCGAATCGTTCCGCCGTCACGCGGCGCAGCTGCAGGCGCAGCTCCGCGTCCTGCAGGCGGCGACACGGGGCGGCGGCGCGGCGGAGCCGAGCGGGCACGCGGTGCGGATGGACGCCCTGCATCTGATTCGCGCCGCGGCCGAGTTCGCCGACACGGTCGAGGCCGCCGGCGGAACCGCGAGCTGCAGGAACGCGAGGCGGAGATCGAGCGTTACCGGCAGGAGAGCGAGCGCCAGCGCGCGGAGATGCTGAACAACACGCGCAACGAGACGCGCGAGCTGCTCGCGAACGCGAACCGTGACGCGACGCAGGAGCTGACGGAAGCCGAAGCGCGAGCCAACCGGTTGCTGGAGCAGTCCCGCCACCAAGCGACGGAGCTGACGAACGTCGCGCGCGCCGAGGTCGAGCAGACGCTCGAGTGGGCGCGGGCGCAGGCAGCAGCGGTGTTGCAGCGTGCGCAGAACGGCGCGGAGCAGCTGCTCGCCGCCGCCGGTCTCGGCGACGAGGAGATTCACCATGTGGCCCAGTCGATCGTGCAGGCGGCCGAGGCGGTCACGGAAGCGTCGCGCGCGCCGGCGCGTCCCACCGGGACGATTGCAGCGGCACCGCAGGTCGAGGACGCGCCGCCGGCACCGACGCCGGCGCCCGCGCAGCCGCCGGTGTCGCCGCCGAGCGTGACTGAGGCAAACGCGGAAGCCGAGGGGCCGACCTCGCCGGACGACCAGTCGGCCTAGGATCCATCCGTGCCGGTCGGTTTGGGTCCTCGGTTTCTGATCGAGGCTGGGTTCATCATCGGCGTCGCCGTCTTCGCGGGCGTCGAGCGGTACAGCGCGTGGACGATCGTCCTGCTCGTGTTCGGCGCGTGGCTCGTCGTCGCCGCGGTCGAGGTGTCGATTGCGATTGCGCGACGCCGTCCGGCGACGAACCGTCGCGCCGCGGTGCCCGAGCCCGCACCGCCGCCTGACCTCGAGCCCGGGCCGACGCCCGAACCCGAGCCGGAACCCGAACGGCCGCCCTTGCCCGAGCCGCCGCCCCCGCCGACGCCGTCGCCGCCGCGGATCGCCGCCGCGCCGCCGCCTCCGCCGATCCCCGAGCCGGAGCCTGAGCCGGAGCCCGAGCCCGAGCCCGAGCCCGAACGTGCGCCCGAGCCGGAGGTCGTGTCGATCGTGTCCCGGGTGTCGACGCCCCGCGAGTGGAACATCTGGGAGCTCGAGCGCCTCGCGCGCGAGGAGGGCGGCGACGACGTCGGCCTCGACGAGGAGCGCGCGTACCTCTTGATGTACCTGCGCGAGTTCGCGAACGCCGACGGCGACCTTCCGAGCGACTTCGACGCCGTCGTCCGCGAGTCGTTCGGGGACGTCCTCGACGCCGCCTACTCGTGAGCCCGGCCTTCCTCCAGCGCGCGCTCTGGCTGGCGGGCGTCACGCTGGTCGTCGCGGTCGCCGCGCTCGCAATCGCGCGCCGAGACGCGGGGGGCGGCAAGACCCTGCCGGGGGCGGTGCCCGTGCACGGCTCGCCGACGGGGTACTACACGTCGCGCGCAGCGCCGTACGGGCCGACGGCCGGCCACGCGCGCACGGCGTGCGGCGAGCCGCTCACGGCGACGACGATGGGGATCGCGCATCCCGTCCTCCCCTGCGGCGTGAAGATCTACATCCGCTTCCGCGGCAACGAGGTCCTGACGCAGGTGATCGACCGCGGCCCCACCGTCCCGGATCGCGACTTCGACATCACGAAGGCGCTCGCCGACCGCCTCGGTCTCCACGGGACGCAGACCATTCAGTGGAGGTACGCGCGCTAGACACTCCACCCTGCCGTGGCCCGCGCCCGCTGTGAACCTGGACAAACCAGGTGGGTGCCTGCCGGTTTCGGACGACGTCCTCGCCGGACGAGGGCTCCCTCAGCAGTGGTGTTGGTTCTACGTTGATGCGCGAGCCACGTACAGGGTCGAGCCGTCGCACAGTAGCGCAGTTACCCTGCTCTGGTGAAGCAAATCAGCGGAGATTCCGCACGCGGCGACGAGTTCGCGCTCGTCCGGCTCACGATTCAGGGCGATCGGATCGTCGCTGCCGATGCCCCAGGGCTTGAGCGGTCCGTCGTTGGACTGACGTTGATCGAGGCGGCTGCCGTCGGCGGCGAGACGCTCGCTGTCGACGCGCTTGCGAACGCGCTCGCTCCCGGCTTTCGCGCCGCGCCGTCGACGTCGCGCGTCGCGGTGGCGATGAGCGGCGGCGTCGACAGCGCCGTTGCGCTCCTGCGGTTCGTTCCGGACGCGATCGGAGTCACGCTCCGGCTCTGGCTCGATCCGAACGGGCCGGACGCCGAGCGAGCGTGCTGCTCCCCGGAGGCGGTCATCGCCGCCCGGACGACGTGCCACCGGCTCGGGATCCCGCACGTGACGCTCGACCTGCGGGAGCAGTTCCGGCGCGCGGTCGTCGATCCGTTCGTCCGTGGCTATGCGCGCGGCGAGACGCCGAATCCCTGCATCCGGTGCAACGGGAGCTTTCGCTTCGCCGAGCTGCTCGCGTTCGCGCGGCGCGCCGGCGCCGCCCGGCTCGCAACCGGTCACTACGCGCGTGTCGTCCTGCACCGAGGCCGGCGCCTGCTCGCGCGCGCGAGCGACGCGCGCAAGGACCAGTCCTACATGCTCGGCCGGCTCGACCCCGCGCTGCTCGACCGCATCGTGTTCCCACTCGGCGAGCAGACGAAGGAGGACACGCGCGCCGAAGCAGCGCGTGCGGGCCTCGCCGCTTCGTCGCGCGCCGAGAGTCAGGAGGCCTGCTTCCTCGCGGGCGACGACTACCGCGCGTTTCTGACCCGCCACGGTCTCGACGGGCAGGAGGGCGCGATCGTCGACGAGCGGGGAGCGGAGCTCGGACGTCACGGTGGATACTGGCGGTTCACGCCCGGGCAGCGCCGCGGCCTCGGAGTCGCAGCGTCGACTCCGCTCTACGCGTTGCGTTCGGACGCCGCCACGAACACGGTCGTCGTCGGCCCCCGGGAGTCGCTGGCGCGAACGAGCGTCGAGGCGGCGGGGCGACTGTACGTCCCGGTCTCCGAAGGAGAGGCAAAGCTGCGCTACAGGTCGCCCGCCGTGCGCGCGCAGGTGCGCGCCCTCGAGCACGGCTTCGAGCTGGAGCTGGCCGAGCCTGCCTACGGAGTCGCTCCGGGTCAGGCGGCCGTCCTCTACGAGGAGGATGCCGTCGTCGGCGCAGGGCTGATCCGCACGTAAGATCGATGCCGCGGTGGACCTCCTAGCGGTCACTGTCCGCCCAGGCGCAACCCAGTGGCCGACTTCTGCGTTGTCCAAACGGGTCGTGCTGGAGGGATGGAGATGAGTGTCGACGAGATCGCCCTGACGCTGCCTGGCGACGATGAGTTCCACGGCGTCGCCCACCTGGTCCTAGGCGGCGTCGCAACCCGCAACGACCTCACGGTGGAGACGCTCGAGGACCTCACGCTCGCGCTCGACACCGTTCTCGACCGCTGCGCGGATCGTGCGGAGGACGTGACGGTTCTCGCGCGCATCGGCGACGACGTTGCGGTGATCGAGATCGGCCCGTTTCGCACAGGCGAGCTCGCGCCGGTGCTCGAGCAGAGCACGGGAGGCGCCCTCGACGCGCGGCGGATCCTCGACGCGGTGTCCGACTCGGTGGAGCTCGTCGAGCGAGACGGCGGGGACTGGGTGCGCGTCACGAAAAGCGTGGAGCGCATGAAAGGCGACGCGGGATGAGCGAGTCCGACAAGGCTCTCCTCCGCCGTTATCACGAGCAGGGCGACCTGCAGGCGCGCGAGCAGCTGATCGAGCAGTACATGTCGCTCGTGCGCTCGCTCGCGCGGCGCTACTCGTACCGCGGCGAGCAGCTCGAGGATCTCGTCCAGATCGGCGCGATCGGGCTCATCAAGGCGATCGACCGGTTCGACATCGACCGCGGTGTCGAGCTGACGACGTACGCAACGCCGAACATCATCGGCGAGATCAAGCGGCACTTCCGCGACAAGGGCTGGTCGGTCCGGGTTCCGCGGGGGCTGCAGGAGCTGAACGTCCAGCTGTCGCGGCTCGTCGAGCAGCTGACCGTGCAGCTCGGTCGCTCGCCGACGATCGCCGAGCTCGCGAAGGCCGCGGGAACCGAGGAGGAGGAGGTGCTCGAGGCGCTCGAGTCGGGGAGGGCGTATTCCTCGCTCTCGCTCTCGTCGGGCGGCTCGCAGGAGGACGGCGAGGAGCTCGATCCGCTCGAGTCGATCGGCACGGAGGAGCACCAGTACGACGTGTCCGAGGATCGCGCCGTGCTTGCGCCCGGCTTTCGCGTCCTCGACGAGCGCGAGCGAAAGATCCTGCACCTCCGCTTCTTCGAGGGCCTGACGCAGTCGCAGATCGCGCAGCAGATCGGCATCTCGCAGATGCACGTGTCGCGCTTGATCCGACGGTCGCTCGAGAAGATCCGCGAGGAGATCGCGGCCGAGGAAGAGGAGCCAAAGCAGGTTCAACGCCGCGTCGCGCGCGGTTGACCCGGCGGCCGTCTCGCGCTAGCTCACGTCTTCGATGAGCTGAAGGCCCGATTCCGTGACGGGGCGATGCTGCCTACCCCGGCTCGTACAATCTCGTGATGCGAACCGCCGGTGAGCTGCGCGCGGGGTTCCGCGCATTCTTCGAGTCCAAAGGCCACAAGTTCCGGCCGTCCGCGCCGCTGATTCCGCGCGCGGACGACCGCTCGACGCTGCTCACGACCGCCGGCATGCAGCCGCTCATGCCGTACTTCCTCGGCCGGGAGCAGCCGCCTGCGCCGCTGCTCACGACCGTGCAGAAATGCTTCCGCACGCCGGACATCGACGACGTCGGGCTCGACGGCTCCCACCTCACGTTCTTCGAGATGCTCGGCAACTTCTCGTTCGGGCAGTACTTCAAGGAAGGCGCGATCGACCTCGCGTGGGAGTTCGTCTTCGAGCACTTGAAGCTGGATCCGGAACGATTCTGGGTGAGCGTCTTCGCCGGCGATCCGGAGCTCGGCCTCGGCGAGGACGAGGTTCCCTACAACAAGTGGCTGTCGATCGGCCAGCCCGCCGAGCGGATCGTGTTCCTGCCCAGGTCGGAGAACTTCTGGTCGGTGGGCGGCCCCGGCCCGTGCGGCCCCGACACGGAGATGTACTACGACTGGGGCGAGGAGCACGGCTGCGGTGAGCCCGACTGCAAGCCGAGCTGCACGCGCTGCGAGCGCTTCCTCGAGTTCTGGAACCTCGTGTTCATGGAGTTCGAGCTGCATACGGACGGCAGGCTCACGCCGCTCCCGATGCAGAACGTCGACACGGGGATGGGCATCGAGCGCACGTCCGCGATCCTGCAGAACGTCCGCACCGTCTACGAGACGGACATCTACCAGGCGATCATGCGCTGGATCGCCGACGAGAGCGGCGTCGCGTACGGCGACTCGCCCGAGGCGACGAAGGCGCACCGCATTCTCGCCGACCACGGGCGGGGGATGACGTTTCTCGCCGCGGACGGCGTCACGCCTTCGAACGAAGGGCGCGGCTACGTGATGCGCAGGATCGTTCGCCGCGCGGTTCTGCAGGCGAGCCGCGTCGGCCTCGAGCCGCCCTACCTCGCGAGGCTCGCGGACGTCGTCGTCGAGCAGATGCAGGAGGGCTACCCGGAGCTCGCGCAGAACCGGACGCAGATTCACCGCATTCTCTCCGCGGAGGAGGAGCGCTTCGCGCAGACGCTCGCGCGCGGGATGCGTCTCTTCGAGGAGGTCGCGGCGAAGGGCGGCGAGATCTCGGGCGAGGACGCGTTCCGCCTGCACGACACCTACGGCTTCCCGCTCGAGCTGACGCAGGAGCTCGCGCGCGAGCGGGCGCTCGGCGTGAACGACGAGGAGTTCACCGCGCTGATGGCGCAGCAGCGCGAGCGCTCGCGCGCGGCGATCTCGCGCGACGACCGGCGCGCCGCGGAGTTCTCGCACGCCGCGGGCTTCCGGTCCGAGTTCGTCGGCTACGAGAAGACGGACGTCCTGACCCAGCTCGGCGCCATGGAGCCGCTGGAGGACGGGCTGTTCCTCGCGAAGCTGCGCGAGTCGCCGTTCTACCCTGCGGGCGGCGGCCAGATCACGGATGCGGGCTGGATCGAGCTCGACGGCGATCCGGGGACGCGCGCCGAGCTTCGTGACGCGTACCGCCTCGGGGACGATCAAGTCCTCTTGTTCGACGGCGACGGTTTTTCGGAAGGCGATCGCGTCCGCGCCGTCGTGCCGTGGGGCGTGCGCTTCCCGACGATGGCGAACCACACGGCAACGCATCTTCTCCATCAGGCGCTGCGCGACGTCCTCGGCGACCACGTTCTGCAGGCCGGGTCTGCCGTCCGGCCCGACAAGCTGCGCTTCGACTTCACGCATCCGGCACAGCTCAGCACGGACGAGAGCGCGGAGATCGAGCGCCGCGTCAACGAGAAGGTCTTCGAGAACCTGCCCGTGCGTGCGTTCATCACGCCGATCGAGGAAGCGCGGAAGCTCGGCGCGATGATGCTGTTCGGCGAGAAGTACGGGGAGGAGGTGCGCGTGATCGAGATCCCGGGCTACTCGACCGAGCTCTGCGGCGGCACACACGTGCGCTGGACGGCGGAGATCGGTCCGTTCGTGATCCTCTCGGAGAGCTCCGTCGGCTCGGGTGCGCGCAGGATCGAGGCGATCACGTCGGGCGAGGCGTACGCGTTCCTGCACGGGACGCGTCTCGAGGTCGACGAGCTGCGCGGCGAGCTCGAGCAGGTGCGCAAGGAAGCGCGCAAGCCGCGCGAAGAGACGCCGCTCGACTTCCACGTCGTCGACCGCGAGGGGAACGTCGTTCTCGTCGAGGCGAAGGCGCTGAAAGGCGGAGAGCTGCGCGATCTCTCCGACCGCGTGCGCCGGCAGGAAAAAGCCGCGGGCGTGATCGTCGGCTCGGTCGACGACGGGCGCGCGTACCTCGTCGTCAACCTCGACGAGTCGCTCGTGGGGAAGGGCCTCGACGCGGCCAAGCTCGTCCGCGATCTCGGGCGACACATCGGCGGTGGAGGCGGTGGCCGTCCGACGCTCGCCGAAGCAGGCGGTAAGAATCCCGCCGGGTTGCGGGATGCGCTGAACGCCGGCAAACAGGCGATCGCAGACGCCCTGAAGTGAAGGTGCTCGCGCTCGACTACGGACGCGCCCGCACAGGCGTCGCCGTCAGCGATCCCACCGGAACCGTCGCCCGTCCGCTCTGCGTCGTCGAGTGCGCCGGCACGGACGACGGGTTGGCGCGGCTGACGCAGCTCATCGCCGAGGAGGCGGCGGAGCGCGTCGTCGTCGGCCTCCCGCTCACGTTGCGCGGCGAGCGCGGCGAGCAGGCGCTGGAGACCGAGACGTTCGTGGAAGCGCTGAGCGTACGGACGGACGTCCCCGTCGTCACGTTCGACGAGCGCTTCACGACCGACCTCGCCGAGCGCACGCCGTCCCGAACGTCAGAGGACGCGCGCGCCGCGGCACATCTGCTGTCGAGCTACCTCGCGTGGTCGAGCGGCGCCCCGGCATGATGCCGCCGAAGCCCGGGCCGCCGCCGGGCCCGGGGCCGTCGCGGAGACAGGTCGCGCGGCGGCGCATCGCCGCGATCGTCGTCCTGATCCTCCTGCTCGGCGGGCTCGGGTGGCTCGCGGTCGCCGCGATCGGCGGGGGCAGCTCGAAGCCGAAGGCCGCTTCGTCGACTCTCGACACGAGCTCGCTGCTGTACAGCACCGTCACGCGCACGACCGGCGGCAAGACGACCGAGACGGTGATCGCGATGCCGAAGCCGTTCCACATCGTCTTCCCGGAGGGATTCACGGTGCACGACATGGCGGCGCGCGTCGGCGCGGTGAAGGAGATCGCCGAGCACGAGGCGCGGAAAGCGGACGCGGCGCGAGGGATTCCTTTTTCCCGCGACGTACGAGTTCTTCGCGAAGACGACGAACGCGCAGCTCGTGCAGGACCAGCTCAGCGCCTTCTGCGAGAACTGGGCGCGGGTCGACCTCTCGTACGCGCGGCGGAAGAACCTGACGCAGTACGACGTCCTCATCATCGCGTCGATGATCGAGAAGGAGACACTCTCGCCCGACGAGCGGCCGCTCGTCTCCGCAGTCATCTACAACCGACTGCACGCGCGGATGCCGATCGGCATCGACGCGACGCTGCGCTACGGGTTCAACATCCCCCCGACGGAGTCGATCCGCGAGTCGCAGATCGAGAGCCACAACCCGTACAACACGCGGAAGCTTCCGGGGCTTCCGCCGACGCCGATCGCGAACCCCGGGCTCGCGTCGATGCAGGCCGCGGCGCATCCGGCCAGGGTGAACTACCTGTACTTCGTGCGGAAGCCCGACAAGAAGCACCACTTCTTCACGGCGAGCGCGAAGGCGTTCGACGAGTACGAAGCCGCGCACGGCTACGGGCAGCATTGATCGACGGCGCAACGCGGCTCGTCGGTCTGATCGGCGATCCCGTCTCCGGCTCGCTCTCGCCCCGGATGCAGAACGCGGCGTTCGCGGCGCGCGCACTGGACTGGGCATACGTTCCCATGCCGGTGAAGGCGGAGCGCTTGGCGGATGCCCTGCGCGGGCTCGTCGCGCTCGGCTTCGCAGGCGCGAACGTCACGGCGCCGCACAAGGAGGCGGTTGCGCGGCTGTGCGACGAGGCGGAGGAGGAGTCCGTGAACACGCTGGTCGTTCGCGACGGCCGCGTGCACGGCGCGAACACGGACCGCGAGATCGTCGCGGGGATCGGGGCGAAGCGCGTGTGCATGATCGGCGCGGGAGGCGCCGCGAGTGCACTCCGCGGAGCGCTCCCCGGCGAGGTCAGAGCGTTCTCGCGGCGCGGCGAGTGGCCGCCGGACGCGTCCGGCTGCGACCTCGTCGTCAACGCAACGCCGGTGCGCGACGACCCGCTCGTGGAGCTGCACGCGGACCAGGCTGTCGTCGACCTCGCGTACAACGCGGACGGCTCGGAGACCGCGCTCGTCGCAGCGGCGCGCGCCGCAGGCTGCGAGGTGATCGTCGACGGCTACGAAGCGCTCGTGCGGCAGGGCGCGGCGTCGTTCGAGCGGTGGACCGGTGTTCCGGCGCCGGTTGACGTCATGCGCGCGGCAGTACGCTCCGCCTGATGGAGCTCGGCCTCGTCACCGCGGGTGAGTCGCACGGGCCCGCGCTCGTCGCGATCCTGACCGGGCTGCCTGCGGGATTGACGCTCGAGAAAGACGCGATCGACGCAGACCTCCACCGTCGCCAGCAGGGATACGGGCGGAGTCCGCGGCAGCAAATCGAGCAGGACGAGGTCGAGGTGCTCGCCGGTCTTCGGCACGGACGCACGCTCGGCACCCCGCTCGCGCTCGTCGTGCGGAACCGCGACCACGCGAACTGGGAGTGGGGGATGGGCCCGTGGCCTCCGGAAGGCGAGCCGAGCGGAAAAGGAACGAAGGCGGTCACGCTCCCGCGCCCGGGGCACGCAGATCTCGCCGGGGCGCTCAAGTACGGGCTCGCCGACGTCCGCGACGCGCTCGAGCGTGCGAGCGCGCGGCACACCGCGGTCCTCGTCGCTGCCGGTGCCGTGGCGAAGCGGCTGCTCGCAGAGCTCGGAATCGAGGTCGAGGGGCGCGTCATCGGCGACGACCTCGAACGGCGCGTCGACGAGGCGCGCGCCGATCGCGACACCGTCGGCGGAGTCGTCGAGGTGCGTGCGCGCGGCGTCCCGCCGGGCCTCGGCTCCTACGCGACGAAAGACGCGAGACTCGACGCGCGTTTGGCCGCGTCTCTGATGGGGACGCAGGCCGTGAAAGGCGTAGAGATCGGCGACGGGTTCGAGCTCGCGCGCAAGCGTGGGTCGCAGGCGCACGACGAGATCCAGCGCGACGAGGCGCGCGGCCTCCACCGCGAGACGAATCGCGCGGGTGGGATCGAGGCGGGTGTCTCCAACGGCGAGGAGATCGTCGTGCGCGCGGCCATGAAGCCGTTGCCGACGCTCATGCGGCCGCTCGCTTCGGTCGACCTCGAGACGGGCGAGCCGGCCCAGGCGCTCGTCGAGCGCAGCGACACCGCGGCCGTCGAGGCACTCGCAGTCGTCGCGGAGGCGTGCGTCGCCTGGGAGCTCGCAAACGCAGCGCGCGAGAAGTTCGGCGGCGACTCGCTCGGCGACGTCCTCGCCGCGCATCGCGCGTACCTGGATCGCATCGACTGGCGCCGTCCCTGAGCGGATCCCCCCGGATGGAACAATCGAAGTGTGCTGCACCGCGTTCTCTGCCCTGCCCTCGTCGGTCGCGACGACGAGCTCTTCGTCCTCGAGGACGCGCTCCTCGCGGCCCGCGGCGGTGACGGCCGCTTCGTCGCGCTGGGCGGCGACGCAGGGATGGGGAAGACGCGGCTCGCGACCGAGCTTGCGAAGCGCGCACGCCGGCTCGACTGCGCCGTCCTCTCGGGCGGCTGCAGTGAGGCCGAGCTTTCGCTGCCGTACCTGCCGATCGTGGAGGCGATCGGGAACTACCTTGCGGGCGAGGACGCCGAACGACTCGGCTCGCTGCTCGGCGCGGCTCGCGAGGAGTTGACGCAGCTCTTTCCGCAACTCGGAGAGAGCAGCGAGCACACGAGGGGAGGCGACCCGGGCCAGGCGAAGTTGAGGCTCTTCGAGGCGATCGTGGCGCTGCTCGCGGTGCCGGCGCGAGAGCGCGGGCTCCTGCTCGTGATCGAAGACGCGCACTGGGCCGATGCGGCGACACGTCAGCTCCTCGATCACCTCGCCCGCCGCCTCGCGAGCCTCAGGTCGCTCGTGCTGCTGACGTATCGAAGCGACGAGCTCGATCGTCGGCATCCGCTGGCGCCGTTGCTGCAGACGTGGCGGCGCGCCGGGCTCGCCGAGGTCGTCACGCTCTCGCCGCTCGACGCGGCGCAGATCGGCGAGATGATCAGCTCGATTCTCGACGAGCGCGACGTTGCCGCCGAGTTCCGAGACGTCATGCACCGGCGAACCGAGGGCAACCCCTTCGTGCTCGAAGAGATGCTGAAGGAAGCGATCGACCGCGGCGATGTCTTTCGCACGGGGGAGCACTGGGGCCGGCGCGCAGTCGAGGACCTGCGCATCCCGGAAACGGTCCGCGACACGATCCTCATGCGCTTCGCCCGGCTCGAGCCGGAGCAGGCCGAGATCCTGCAGGCGGCTGCCGTGCTCGGCCGGACATTCGACTACGAGACGCTCGTCCGGATCGTCGAGCCGTCCGAGTCGACAGTGCAGGAGGCCCTGGCTCTCGGCGACGCACAGCAGCTGATCGAGGACCCGGGCGAAGGCGCGACGTATCGATGGCGCCATGCCCTCACGCAGGAGGCGATCGCCGACGAGATCGTCCGCCCGCGGCGTCAACACATCCACAGCAGGGCTGCCGATGCTTTCGCCGATTCGGGGGGAAGCTCCCTCGACGTCGCGCGGCATCTCCTCGGCGCTGCGCGGTTCGACGAGGCGGTGATCGCCTGCCTCGCCGGCGCGGACGAGGCCGAGGCTTCGCTCGCGTTCGCAGAGGCGCTCGAGCTGCTCGATCGCGCCCTGCCGCACGTCCACGACCGGAATCTCCGTGGACGGCTGCTGTGCCGAATGGGACGGGCGCTCTGGGTCGAAGGACGGACTCCGGCGGCCGAAGAGGTCCTCCGCGAGGGAGTGAGCGAGCTCGACGCGGTCGGCGACGAGGTCGAGGCGGCTCGCTACAGGCTCGATCTCGGCCGCTGCTGCTGGGAGCAGAGCAAACCCTCCGAGGCGCTCGACGAGTTCGAGCGCGCGCGCGCCGTCCTCGAGACGCAGGGACCCTCGGCCGCGCTCGCGATGGCGTACATGCGGATCGCCGGCCAGTACAAGTTCGAGCTGGACGACGAGCGGTCGCTCGAGGCGGTGATGAAAGCGGTCGAGATCGCCGAGACGGCCGGTGCCGACTTCGAGCGCGTGTGGGCCTCGTCGTGGGCGGCGTTCATGCTGCTCGACCTCGGCCGCGCCGACGAAGCGTGGCGGAGGCTCGACGAGGCCTTCGACGAGGCGCAGAGTCGCGGCTTCGGGTTCGTGGCGCGCAACATCGCGTACAACGACTCGTGGACGCGCCTGCACACGATGACGTCCGGCGTCGGCGACCGCTTGCGCGTCTTCGTCGAGCCCGGGCCACCGGTCCTCACGGACATGACGGAGATCGCGAACAGCTGGACCAGGCGCATCGCGGGTGACCTACACGGTGCGCTCGACGCGCTCCGACGCAGCGAGCGCGCCGGCGTCGAGATGCTGAGCGCGAAGGTGAGGTGGCGCTTGCGCGTCGAGCGCGCAGAGGTGCTGCTCGAGCTCGGGCGGCTCGAGGAGGCGGCCGCCTCGCTGCCCGACCCGTCTGAGCGCGCGGATCTCCAGGACACGATCTACGACGCGCTGCCGCAGGTCCGGCTGCGACTCGCGGACGGGCGTCTCGACGAAGCGGTGCGTCTCGCGCGCGAGATCGCGGCCGATGCGGAGAGGTTCTGTCCGTACTACGAGACGCTTGCCGTCGCGGTCGAGGCGCTCGTCGCCGCGGATCTGCTCGACGAGGCACAGGCGGTCGTCGACGTGGGCCGGACGTATCCCACCGACGCGGGCGGTCCGTACCTGGACGAGGCGCAGGCGCGGATCTTCCTCGCGCGCGGACGGCCGGCGGAGGCGGAAGAGCTGGCGACCGGCGTTGCACGAAAAGCTGCCGCCCGCGGCTTCACGCTCGTCGAGTGGCGTCTCCGCATCCTCGGGGCCGAAGCCGCCGCGCGGTCCGGAGCACGGGACGAGGCCGAGCGCGAGCTTGCCGACGTCGCCGCGGCGGCGGCTGCCGCGAATGCCTGGTTGATCCGCGACGCCGCACGTTCAGCCGCAGCCGCCGCAGGGCTGGCTGTGCCCGGCGGCTCCGAGCCGCCGGCCGGCGACGGCGTTCGGGGCGAGCTCGTCGACGTCGGCGAGCGGTTGGTGACGTCTTTCTTCGCCGACGTGCGCGGCTACACCGGGATCGCAGCCGCCAGCGCGCCGGCCGATATCGCGGACCGCCTCGGCGCGCTCCACCGCTGGGCTTCGGCGGAGGTCGGGCGGCACCACGGGTTCGTCGACAAGTTCGCGGGCGACGCGGTCATGGCGACGTTCAATGCGACCGGCGCTCGGCTCGACCACACGAACCACGCGCTCGAGGCGGCGCTCGCGCTCAGCGGGAAAGCGGCGCTGCTCGATCTCGGCGTCGGGATCGGAATCGCGGTCGGTCCGGCAATCGTGGGACGCGCCGTCGCCGGTGCAAACGTCTCGGTCCTCGGTGAGACGACGAACCTCGCGGCCCGGCTGC
This sequence comes from Actinomycetota bacterium, assembly GCA_005884945.1. Taxonomy (GTDB): domain Bacteria; phylum Actinomycetota; class Thermoleophilia; order Gaiellales; family Gaiellaceae; genus 3-1-20CM-4-69-9. Next base: position 14,781 of record VAYM01000026.1, read on the forward strand.
AGACCGCCGCGGCCGCGGGCGAGATCGTGCTGAGCGACGAAGCGCATCGACGCGTCGCGGACTGGCTCGAGGAACGAGGGCTCGAAGCTGCGCCGGAGACGCTCGAGCTCAAGGGGTTCGACGGCTCCCAACGAGCCTGGCGTCTCACGGCCGGCGTGCAGCGATGAGCGCGAACGCACTCGAGCGGCACCTCGCGCTGATCGGCTTCATGGGCGCCGGCAAGTCGACGCTCGGGCCGGAGGTCGCGCGCCGCCTCGGGCGCGAGTTCTTCGACGTCGATCAGGAGATCGAGCGCGCGGAAGGCCCGATCGCGGACATCTTCGACGAGCGTGGCGAGCTGTCGTTCCGCGACCTCGAGGCGGCGTTCGTCGCCAAGGCCTGCAACCGTCGTCAGCCGGCCGTGATCGCACTCGGCGGCGGCGCGGTCGAGGGCCGGGAGTTGCTGCAAGAGTTCGACGTGTTCGCCGTCCATCTCGCGGTCGACGTCGACACGGCGTGGGAACGCGTGCAGGGAAGCCGGCGGCCGCTCGCGCGTGAAGAGTCCGAGTTCCGCCGTCGGTACGACGAGCGGCGGCCGCTCTACGAGGAGGTTGCCGATGCCCGGGCGAGCGACCTCGAGGACATCGTCCTCGCTGCGGCGGGGGTGCGCGTTGCGCTCGGCGCGCTCGAGCTGCTCGGCGGGCTCGTCCCCGGCGACGGCCCGGTTGCGCTCGTGACGGATCCGCACGTCGGCGGCATCCACGGCGCGGCGGCGCAGCTCGCGCTCGGCGACCGGTTGCGGTCGACGCACGAGGTGCCGGCGGGCGAGGAGGCGAAGACCGCGGCCGTCGTCGAACGTCTCTGGCGCGAGCTGCGGCTGGATCGCACCGGAACGCTGATCGCGCTCGGAGGCGGGTGCGTCACCGACGTCGCCGGCTTCGCGGCAGCGACGTACCTGCGTGGAATCCCGTGGGTCGCCGTCCCGACGACGCTCGTCGGACAGGTCGACGCCGCGATCGGCGGCAAGACCGCGATCGACCTCCCGGAGGGAAAGAATCTCGTCGGTGCCTTCAACTGGCCTGCGCGGACGGTGATCGATCCCGCCCTGCTCGAGACGCTGCCCGAGCGCGAGCGGCGCGAAGGGCTCGCCGAAGTCGTGAAGACGGGCCTGCTCGCGGGGGAGGCATTGTGGGAGCTGCCGCAACAGGAGCTCGTCCGCCGGTGCGCCGCGTTCAAGGCGGCCGTGTGCCTCCGCGATCCGTACGACCGCGGCGAGCGCCACATTCTCAACCTCGGGCACACGTTCGCGCACGCGCTCGAGGCGGCAGCCGCGTACGAGGACGTGACGCACGGGACGGCGGTCGCGCTCGGGTTGCGAGCCGTGCTGCGCCTCTCCGGGCGCTCGGCCCACGTGGTCGACCACCTGCTCGCGCCGAAACCGGTTCGCGTCGATCGCGAGCGCGCCTGGGCCGCGCTCCAGCGCGACAAGAAGCGCGGCCTCGTCCTGCTCGGCGACGACGGGCCGCGCTGGGACGTTCAGCTCCCCGACGACGAGGTCCGCCGGGCGCTGGACACGCTCATCGCCGACTAGACTCCGCCAGCCGTGCAAGTGGTCGTCCTCAACGGGGTCAATCTCGACGTGCTCGGACGTCGCGACCCGAAGCTCTACGGCGGGGTCTCACTCGGCGACCTCGAGACGCGGATCTACGAATGGGCGTCCCAGCTCCACTGTCACGTCCGCTGCCGGCAGACGAACAACGAGGGCGAGTACGTCGGGTGGTGCCACGACGCGCTCGACTGGGCGGACGGCGTGATCGCGAACCCCGGCGCCTGGACGCACTACTCCTACGCGATTCGCGACGCGCTCGAGCTGCTCACGGTTCCGCTCGTCGAGGTGCACATCTCGAACGTGGACGAACGGGAGGAGTGGCGGCGCACCTCTGTGATCGCCGACCTCGCCGCGAAGCGCGTGATCGGCAAAGGACCCGACGGCTACCGCGAGGCCCTCGAGTTCATCGTCGAGGAGAGCAAGAAGTGACGGATCGTCTCGACACGCTGCGCGCGTCGCTCGAAGAGCCGCTGCTCGTGACGAACCCGGTGAACGTCCGCTACCTCGTCGGCTTCAAGAGCTCGAACGCCGCGCTGCTCGTCGACGACGATCGCGTCACGCTCTTCGCGGACTTCCGGTACGCGACCGCTGCGCGCGACGTCGAGGGCGTCGAGTTCGTGGAGACGAAGCGCGACCTCGTCGGCGATCTCGCCGGGCGACTCTCCGGCCGCATCGGGTTCGAGTCCGCGGCCGTGTCGTATGCGGCGTACGAGAGGCTCCATGCCGGCGGCCTCGACCTCGTGCCTCGACCCGGCGTTGTCGAGGCCCTGCGCGCTATGAAGGACGAGCAGGAGCTCGACGCGATCCGCCGAGCGTGCGCGATCACCGACCGTGTCTACGAGCGCCTCGCGGACGAGACGTTCGTCGGACGGACGGAGCGTGACGTCGCGTGGACAATCGAGCAGTTGTTCCACGACGAGGGCTCGGCGGCCGCGTTCGAGAGCGTCGTCGCCTCGGGCCCGAACGCTGCGAAGCCGCACGGTCGCGCGACCGACCGCGAGATCGGCCGCAGCGAGACGGTCGTCGTCGACTCCGGCTGCATGGTCGACGGCTACGTCTCCGACTACACGCGGACGTTCGCGACGGGGCCGCTGCCCGAGGAGCTGAAGGGGGCGTACGCGGTCTGCCTCGACGCGCAGGCGGCGGCGCTCGAAGCGATCCGCGCCGGTCTCTCGGGCGTCGAGGCGGATCGCGCCGCGCGCGACGTCGTCGATGCCACGCAGTTCCGCGGCCGCTTCGGCCACGGGCTCGGGCACGGCATCGGGCTCGAGGTGCACGAGGCGCCGCGGATGTCACAGGAGTCGAAGGACGTCCTCACGCAGGGAAACGTCGTCACCGTCGAGCCCGGCATCTATCTCGAGGGCGTCGGCGGAATCCGGATCGAGGACGACGTCGTCGCCACGAACGGCGGCATCGAGAACCTCACGAGCCTCCGAAAGGACCTGATCGAGGTCGGCTAGCTTTTCAGCTCCGTGGCAGAGACGGTCAACACCAACCAGTTCAAGAACGGCATGCACATCGAGCTCGACCGCGCCGTCTGGCGCATCGTCGAGTTCCAACACGTGAAGCCGGGCAAGGGCGGCGCTTTCGTTCGTACGAAGCTGAAGTCGCTCGACTCGGGCGCGGTCGTGGACCGCACGTTCCGCGCGGGCGAGAAGTTCCCACGGATTCGCACCGAGACGAAGAACATGCAGTACCTCTACGACAGCGGCGACGAGGTCGTCTTCATGGACGAGGACACGTACGAGCAGACGTCCCTGCCGCGCGGGACGGTCGAGGATGCGCTCGCGTTCATGCAGCCGTCGAGCTCAGTGCAGATGCTGGTCGTGAACGGAGAGCCGTCGGGTGTGCAACTCCCGGCGTCCGTCGAGCTCGCCGTCACCGAGACGGAGCCCGGCGTGAAGGGCGACACCGTGTCGAACGTGACGAAGCCGGCGAAGCTCGAAACCGGCGCAGTCGTCCAGGTGCCGCTCTTCGTGAACACGGGCGACCGAATCAAGGTGGACCCGCGGGAGAAGCGCTACATCAGCCGGGCCTGAGGGTACCGGCCTCGCAGCCCGCGACGAAGCGGAGACGCGTCACGGGGTGGAGCTCGGCGTAGTTGCGCGCGTGGCCGCGCTGGCCGTGGGGGACGTTCCAGAGCCCGACACCCTCGACGTGGACGACCGCGCCGAGCTTTCGCCAGCCGATGCTCGCCGTGCCGCATCGCGTCTCGAAGAGCTTGCGGGCGGCGACGATCGCGCTTCTGTCGCGTGTCGTCGGGCTCAGACAGCGAGGCGACGGCAGCGCCGCGATCATGTAGGCGCTCTGGTCGAACAGGATCAGGCGGATGTTGCCGTCCGCGTCACGCCTGTA
>VAYM01000026.1:18745-30987 GCA_005884945.1 Actinomycetota bacterium
CGCGCGCGAAGCGAAGGCGTCGGGTGCGGCATCTCGCGCTTGTTGAGCGCGATGATCGTCGTCGGCCGCGGCCGGAAGTAGACGAGGTCCCTCCTCCGGTCGGCCAGGGTCTTCAGATCCGAAAGGACGTTGCTGCACTGCGACGCGGTTCCGTCCCGCGCCGATCCGGCCCGCACGTTCGCCGAGACGATGCAGGCGGTGATGACGATGACCCCGAGCGCCGCAGCACGCACGGGCGCAAACTATGACGAATCTGCGCTAGTCCCGCGTTCCGGGCCCGTTGTGCTCCGCTTCGCGCGCCAGCTCGAGTGCGAGCTCGCGGATGGCGCGGAGATGCACCGCCAAGTCTTCGTCCAGGCCGTCTCGCTCGAGCAACTGCTGCGTGATCCCCACGATCGACGCGGCCGGGGAGCCGAGGCGGAAGTCGCGACTGCCCGGATCGGCCATCCCCACAGTCATGCACACGCAATCGCCACCGGCAATGGGTCCACCAGACCATTTCTCGTGCGCGTGCGACCTACGCGGCCTCCTCGAGCGCCGCGGCTTCGGCGCCGCCTGCGAGCATGGTTGCCGTCGACGAGCGCGTCAGGCGAGCGCGTTCGCGAGCGCCTCGTGCCCGCGCTCGAGCACCGGCTCGCCGTGGGAGACGAGCACGAGATCGACGTCGAGGTCGAGCAGCGCGCGCAGACGTTCTTTCAGGCCCGTGCGCGCCCAGTCCTGCTCCTCCTTGGGGAACCACGACAGCGGCACGCGCAGGCCGCCGCCGTCGCCGAGGAGCACGTCGCCGACGACGAGTGCGCGCCAGGGCTCGAGGTAGAAGATCGCCTCGACCCAGGCGGGGCCCTCGACGATCTCCGCGCGCAGCGCCGACGGCAGCTCGCCCGGCTGATCCGGGCGCCACAACGTCGCGTGGTATCGCTCGAGCACCGTCTCGACGCTCCGCTCGTGCCAGTGCACGGTCTGCAGGACGTTGACGGGCCGCCCGAGGCGCTCGACGTCGCGGTCGAGCGCGTCCCAGAAGCGTTGAGCGTCCTCGACGGGCACCTGCGGATCGACGATCACGACCGCGTCGGGAAGCTCCGCGTAGACGGAACCGACGACCTGCGGCCAGTGGAAACCGTGCTCCCACTCGGGATGCGCGGTCTCCCAGCGCCAGAGGCCCGGCCGCAGCTCCTGGACTTCCATGGGGAAAACCTAATCCGTCCCGCTAGGCTCCCCGCATGCCGGGCCTCGCGGACACGACGATCCGCCTTCTCGGCCAGGACCCTCTCGCCGGCCGCCTGCCGACCGCAGACCAGCTTCGCGTCGCGGAGATCCTGGACGGTGCGGGCTTCGGCTACCTCGAGGTCTCGGGCGGCGGTTGTTTCGACAGCGCCGTCCGGCGGGGAGTCGAGAGCCCCTGGGAGCGCATCCGCGCGCTGAAGTCGCGGACGAAGACCCCGCTCGGCCTTGCGCTCCGCGGGCGATTCCTCGTCGGCTCGCGACCAGCAGACGACGACTTCGTGCGTCGCTTCATCGCGTCCGCCGCCGCCAACGGCATCGACGTCTTCCGTCTCCACGATCCGCTGAACGACGTCTCGAACCTGCGCGAGGCGGCGGCTGCAGTTGCGGAGGCGGGAGCCGAGTTCGAGGCCGGCCTCGTGTACAGCCCCGGCCGTACGGGCGAGACGACGGCGCTCGTCGAACAGGCGCGCGAGCTTCCCTCGCTCGGTGCGTCCCGCGTGTTGCTGCACGATCCGACGGGGTCGCTCCAGCCGCATCGTGCGCGCGAGCTCGTCACCGGGCTGCGCGAGGCGACAGGTTTGCAGACCGGGATCTACTGCCAGGGCGCCGCGGGCAACGCACTCGCCGCCGCGGTCGAGGCTGCACGCGCCGGCGCCGACCTGATCGCGTGCGCCGTCTACCCGATCGCGCTGTCGTTGCACCGCGTCTCCGGCGAGGCGCTCGCGGAGGCGCTCAACGGTCTCGGCCTGGAGTGCAACGTCGACGTCGCGGCGCTGTGGCACGCGTCCGACGTCGTCGACGAGTTCATCGGCGACGAGCCCGTCACGCCGCTCGCGCCGCGCATCGCCGTCCGCGCCGCGGAATTCGACCTTCCCGCGGGCGTCGTCGCCGGGCTCGACAGGAATCTTCGCGCGCAGGGGCAGCCGGATCGGCTGGACGAGGTGATCGAGGAGCTCGTGCGGATACGCGAGGAGGTCGGCTGGCCGCCCCTCGCATCCCCGATCGGCCAGTTTCTCGGCTCGCAGGCGCTGCTCAACGTCCTCTCGGCGAGCCGATACAGCGTCATCGTCGACGAGGTCCGCGCGCTCGTCGAGGGGAAGCTCGGGACGCCGCCGGGGCCGATCGACCCGATCGTGCGGCGCGCGGCCGCCCTCACGTCCGACCCGGATAGCGAGGAGACGGCGGCACCGCCGCTCGACGCGGTGCGCGAGCAGGCCGAGGGGATGGCGGCGAGCGAGGAGGAGCTGCTACTGCTCGGGTTGTTCGGCGACGAGACGGAACCGCTTCTGCGCGCGATTCGCGGCCGATCGACCGGCGAGGAGCGGCTCGGCGCAGGCGGGGTGGACCAGGCGCGCGCGGAGCGGATCCGCGAGCTCGTCCGGATCGTGCAGGAGTCGGGGATCGGCGAGGTCACGATCGAGGAGGCGGGGATGCGCGTCTCCGTTCGCAGCTTCGAGGACGCGCCGGCGGCGCAGCCGGGCGTGCCGCTCGTCGCTCCCGACGACCTTCCGCCGCCGCTTCCCACCCCGACGAACGGGCTCGTTCGCGTGGAGGCGCCGATGGTCGGGACGTTCTACCGCGCCCCGGCTCCGGGCGCGCCGCCGTTCGTGGAGGAGGGGATGCCGGTGGCGCAGGGGCAGACGCTCTGCATCCTCGAGGCGATGAAGCTGATGAACGAGGTGAAGTCGGACGTCGAGGGGATCGTCCGTGCGATCCACGTCGAGAATGCAGCGCCCGTGGAATTCGGGCAACTTCTGTTCGAGCTCGAGCCCGTCGACGGCCTCCCGGCCCTGTAGCGGCTCGCCACTGATGTTCTCGCGCGTATTGGTTGCCAACCGCGGCGAGGTCGCGGTGCGAGTGATCCGCGCGCTGCACGAGCTCGGCATCGAAGCCGTCGCGGTGTACTCGACCGCGGACGCCGGCGCGCTGCACACGCGCCTGGCGGACCAGGCGGTCTGCATCGGCCCGCCGGCTGCGGCGGACAGCTACCTGAACATGCCCTCCGTCGTCGCGGCGGCACAGACGACGGGGTGTGAGGCCGTGCATCCCGGCTGGGGCTTTCTCGCCGAGAACCCTGCGTTCGTCCGCGCGTGCGACGACAACGAGCTCGTGTTCATCGGCCCGACCGCCGACGTCATGGCGCGCATGGGCGACAAGGCGCAGGCGAAGGTGGAGCTCGCGGCAGCGGGCGTTCCGCTCGTGCCCGGCGCGGAGACCGCGTCGGCGCCGCAAGCGCGCGCCGCGGCGAACGACGCTGGTTATCCGGTGTTGTTGAAGGCCCGAGCGGGCGGCGGCGGAAAGGGGATGCGCCTGGTCGAGACGCCGGACGAGCTCGACGACGCGTACGCGCGCGCGTCCGCGGAGGCGCTCGCAGCCTTCGGCGACGGGCGTCTCTACCTCGAGCAGGCGATCGCTCCCGCGCGGCACATCGAGGTGCAGGTGCTGTGCGACGCGGACGGCGGCATCCTCACGCTCGGCGAGCGCGAGTGCTCGATCCAGCGCCGCCACCAGAAGCTGATCGAAGAATCGCCGTCGCCCGCGGTCGACGAGTCGCTGCGCGCGCGGATGGAGGACGGTGTGGCGCGCGCCTGCCTCCGGATCGGCTACGTCAACGCTGGGACGCTCGAGTTCCTGCTCGACGCGAACGGGAGCTTCTACTTCATCGAGCTGAACGCACGCTTGCAGGTCGAGCATCCCGTCAGCGAGCTCGTGACCGGGGTCGACATCGTTCGCGAGCAGGTCCGCATAGCGTCGGGCTCGCCACTCGCAGTCACGGGAAGAGCGCCGCGCCGAGGGCACGCGATCGAGGTGCGGATCAATGCCGAGGATCCCGCGCGCGGATTCGCACCGGCGCCGGGCGTCGTCGAGTGCTTCCGTCCGCCGCTCGGACCGGGTGTGCGCGTCGACACGCACGTCGAGGACGGCACCGTGATCCCGCCCCACTACGACTCGCTCGCCGCGAAGGTGATCGTCTGGGACGAGACGCGTCCTTCCGCGATCGAGCGCTGCCGGCGGGCGCTCAGCGAGCTCGAGCTGCGCGGCATTCCGACGACGAGGGAGGCAGCGCTCGAGATCCTGGCGAACGAGTCGTTTCGCAGCGGGAGCTATTCGACCCGCTTTCTCGACGAAACGCCGCTCGAAGCGGTGATGCAGCCGTGAGCCTCGTCGTCGACGGGCCGCATGGCACGATCACGGTCACGGCACCGACGCTTGCCTCGCTCGTCCTGCAGGCGACCGAGTCCGTCGACGGCGCTCGGATCCGGCGCGCCCGCAGGCACGTCGACGTCACGCTCGCGGACCGACATGCGCGTGTGTCGCTCGAGCTCGTCGCCCAGTACGGGGTCGTGCTGCCGGAACTCGCGCGCGAGGTCCAGGAGCGCGTGACCGACGCGCTCGCGACGATGTGCGGTCTGGTCGTGGACGCGGTCGACGTGGAGGTCGAGGAGATCGAGTGAGCCGTAAGGCCGCACGTCGTACCGCGCTCTTCCTGCTCTACCAGTGGGACGTGACGGGGCAGCCGCTCGCGTCCCTCTACGAGGGCGACGTCGACGAGTGGGCGCGGACCACGGCCGAGGAGGTCGCTGCCGACGCGCCCGACCTCGATCGCCGGGTCACCGAGGCCGCCGAGGGGTGGAGGGCCGAGCGCCTCGGCGCGGTCGAGCGGAACATCCTGCGGATCGCGCTCCACGAGCTCGACGGCGAGGAGGTTCCCGACGAGGTCGCCATCGACGAAGCCGTTACGCTCGCGAAGCGCTATGCGACGGAAGACGCGGCCAGGCTCGTGAACGGGATTCTCGGGAGGATCGTGCGGGAGAAAGCGGCGAGATGAGCAGCAGCGAGGAGTCGCTCGCACGTGCCGAGGCGCTGCTCGCACGGCTCGAGGCGACGCGCGCCGAGCTCGAGCGGCTGTCCGAGTCCGAGGACGCCGACAAGGCGCTCGACATCCTCACCGAGCTCTCCGACCTGAGCCGCCAAGTCGAGGAGGAGCTGCAGCGGGCGAAGCGAGCAGCGGAGACAGATGCACAAGCCTGACGAGCTGCGCTCGCTCGTCGAGTCCTATCTCGGCGACCTTGCGCTGACGCCCGAGCTGCACGGCCAGGCCGAAGCGGTGCGATACGCGCTGACGATGGGCGGGAAGCGCGTGCGTCCCGTCATCTGCCTCGCGACCGCGGAAGCGGCCGGCGTCGAGCCTGAACGCGCGCTCCCAGCCGCCGCCGCCGTCGAGCTCGTCCACAACTTCTCGCTCGTGCACGACGATCTGCCCGCGCTCGACAACGACAGCATGCGGCGCGGGAATCCGTCCGTCTGGGCGAGCCACGGGGAAGCGATCGCGATCCTCGCCGGGGACGCGCTCCTCGCCGAGGCCTTCCGGCTTGCTTTGTCGTATCCGACTCCCGCGGTCGGGCGCGAGCTCGCGCAGGCGACACTCGGCATGATCGGCGGCCAGTATCTGGACATCACGGCGACCGCCCCGGACGAGGGGACGCTGCACCGGCTCAAGACCGGCTGTCTGTTCTCAGCCTCGGTCGGCGTCGCGCTGTGGGTCGCCGACGTTCCCGAGCGCGAGCAGGCGCCATGGCGCGCGTTCGGCGACGAGCTCGGCCTCCTCTTCCAGATCGTCGACGACGTCCTCGACGACGACGGGTACGTCCTCACGCACGGCGCGGACGGTGCACGCGCCCTTGCGGACGAGGCGGCCGACCGCGCGCAGTCGCGCCTCGCCGACATTCCCGCCGACACGTCCGTCCTGTCGGAGATCGTCGCGGTTCTGGCTGCGCGGACCTTCTAGCGTGAAGAAACGGCTCGACGTCCTGCTCGTCGAGCGCGGGCTCGCGGAGACGCGCGCGCAGGCGCAGGCACTCGTGCTCGCGGGGAGAGTGCGCGGCCATACGAAGCCGGGAACGCAGGTCGACGACGCGACTGAGCTCGAGCTCGAGACGCCGCCGCCGTACGTGTCGCGTGGCGGCGAGAAGCTCGCGCACGCGCTCGATGCGTTCGGAGTGGATCCAGGCGGTCGTGACTGCCTCGACATCGGCGCATCGACGGGCGGCTTCACCGATGTCCTGCTGCAACGCGGCGCCGCGCGTGTGGCCGCGGTCGACGTAGGGTACGGACAGTTGCACGAGAAGCTGCGCGCGGATCCGCGCGTCGTCGTGCTCGAACGGACGAACGCGCGCGAGCTGCGTGAGCTGCCGTTCGCTCCCGGCCTCCTCGTCTGCGACGTTTCCTTCATCAGCGTGCGCCTCGTGCTGCCGCCGGCGCTCGCGCTTGCCCGCGACGACTGGGAGGCGGTCGTGCTCGTGAAGCCGCAGTTCGAGGCGGGGCGCCGCGACGTGGGAAAGGGCGGCGTCGTCCGCGACGTCGGCGTCCGCCGCCGGGTCGTGCGCGAGGCGGCGGCGGCGGCGCTGGCATGGGAGGCGGAGACGGTGGGAGTCGTAGACTCCGGACTGCCCGGGCCGAAGGGAAACCGGGAGGTGTTCCTCCATCTCGTCCACCGCGCGCACCCGCAGCTTCCCGATGACATCGACGAGCGAGTCGCAGCCGAAGTCAGCTAAGGCGGTTCACCGCGCCGCCGTCATCACGCACGGCAAGCCGGCGACGATCGGCCCTGCGCTCGAACGCCTCGAGAAGGTCGCCCTCGAGGCGGGCGTGGAGCTGCTCCTTCCGGGCGAGGAGGTCGAGAAGCACGGGCACGGCGAGCCGGAGCACGATCTCGAGTCGGCCGACATCGCGGTCGTCCTCGGCGGCGACGGCACGATGCTGCGCGCGCTCCAGCGCTTCCTTGGAAGCGGCGTTCCGGTGATCGGCGTGAATTTCGGTCGGGTCGGGTTCTTCGCGTCCATCCGTCGCGAGGAGCTCGAGTCCGGGCTCGCGCGCGTGTTCGCGAGCAACTACCGGGTGGTTCCGCTGACGACGCTCGACACGGAGGCGAAGGGCGAGCACGCTTCGGCGATCAACGACGTCGTGACCACCTCGTCCGTGCGCGGGCGAATGGTCGAGCTCGGCTGGGCGATCGGCGGGGAGGACCTCGGTGTCCAGCCGTGCGACGGGATGATCGCAGCGACCCCGTCCGGCTCGACCGCGTACAACCTGTCGAACGGCGGGCCGGTTCTGGTGCGCGGGCTCGACGCGATGACGGTGTCGTTCATCGCGCCGCATTCGCTGCATGTCCGGCCGCTCGTGGTTCCGCGAGGGCTCGATCTCGAGATTCGCAACGAGACCGTCGACGTCTCCGCGTCGGTGATCGTCGACGGCCACGCCTTCACCGAGCTGCAGCAGGGCGAGAGGGTGACGGTGCGCCTCGGCGACCGAACGGCGTTGCTGGCGACGCTGCCGGAGACGACGTTCTTCAGCCGTTACCGGGAGACGTTCGGCTCGTAGTCACACAATCGGCGCACTTTCGGCACAGACACGTACGAACAAAGCCGGTATCGTCGATCTCAGTGGGTGGTGGGTGCCTCACCCCCACCCGGGTGGGGCCGCGCGCGCGCGTGTACATCTAAACGGCTGCCGCAGACCCGGCCGCCGAGGCGCCACGGCCGATCGAGACGATGGTCGCGCGCTGACCGGCCGCATACCATCCCGGTCGTGCTGCGCCGTCTGCGCATCGAGAACCTCGTCCTCATCCGCGACGCCGAGCTCGACTTCGCGCCCGGCCTGAACGCGATCACCGGGGAGACCGGAGCCGGCAAGACGATCCTCGCTCAAGCGGTCGGCCTCCTGCTCGGCGCGAAAGGCGACGCGGCGCTGATCGGCACCGAGGGCGGGGAGGCGTACGTCGAGGCCGAGCTCGACCTCGCGCCGGGGCTGCTCGAGGAAGCCGGCTCCGAGGCGATCGCCGAGCTGCGGCCGGCCGACGAGGACGGGCTCGTCCTCGCCCGGCGCATCTTCGCCGACGGTCGAACACGCGCGTACGCGTGGGGACGAAGCGCCGCGCGCGAGGACGTCGCGGGCGCAGCCGACCGGCTGATCGCGATGTCCGGCCAGTTCGAGCAGCGACGCCTGAGCCGGCCCGCGTACCAGCTCGACGTGCTCGACGCGTTCATCGGCGAGGAACACCGACAACGCCGGCAAGCGGCGCGCGCCGCGTGGAACGAGCTCCTCGCCGCGCGCCGGCGCTACGAGGAGCTGCAGACCGGCGCAGCCGCCGAAGAAGCGCGCCTCGCCGAGCTGCGGGCACTGGCCGAGGACACACACGGGCTGACCCCCGACGACGAAGAGCGGCTGACGACCGAACGCGAGCGCCTTCGCCACGTCACGGAGCTCGTCGAGGCGGCTGCAACCGCCGCGGCTGCGATCGACCCGGAGGACGGGGATGGCGCGGCGTCGCTGACCGCGCGCGCCGAACGCGCCGTCGCGCCCGTCGAGCGGATTGCGCCCGAGCTCGCCCGCGCAGGTGACGAGCTGCGCGACGTCGAGCTTCGACTGCGCGAGACGGCGTCCGAGCTGCGTGCGTTCCTCGCGACCATCGATTCGGATCCGGCGCGCGTGGACGAAGTGGAGGCGAAGCTCGACCGAATCGCCGAAGCGAAGCGCCGCTTCCGCGTCGGCTCGTACGAGGAGCTGTTGACGCGTGCGGCGGCGGCAGGGGACGAGCTCGAGGCGATCGAGCAGGGCTACGACCCGGCAGCCGCCGCCGAGCAGGCTCTCGCGGACGCCGAACGCCGGACGCGCGACGGGGCAAACGAGCTGCACGCGGCGCGAGCCGAAGCGGCACCGCGGTTCGCGGAGGCAGTGGCAGCGGAGCTCACCGGAATCGGCATGGGCGAGGGGGAGTTCGTCGCCGAGCTGCGCGAGCGCGAGCCCGGCCCGACCGGCATCGACGAAGTCGCGTTCCTGATCCGCCCGAACGCCGGCCTTCCGTTCGCACCCGTCGCGGAGACGGCGTCCGGTGGCGAGCTCTCGCGCATCGCACTCGCCATTGCCGCCGTCGCAGGCGGCGAGACGATGGTGTTCGACGAGATCGACGCCGGCATCGGCGGCGAGACTGCTCACCGCGTCGCCGAAACGCTTCGGCGGCTCGCGTCGCGGGCACAGGTCGTCACGATCACGCACCTGCCGCAGATCGCGAGCGTCGCGGACCGTCACTTCCGCGTCGAGAAGATCGCGGGAGATCCGACGCACGCGCACATCGAGGCGCTCGCCGACGACGCGCGGCGCGACGAGATCCAGCGCATGCTCGGCGGCCGCGAGTTCCTCTCCACGGTCCAGTCCGGATGAGCTTCGTCGAGCTCACCGGCCTGGCGAAGCTCGACCGGCGGACGAAGGACCTCGTCAAGCGGCTCTCCTCCGAGGACATTGCGATCATCGATCACACCGACATCGACCGCGTCTCTGCCGAGGAGCTCGCGGAGTCGGGCGTCCGCGTCGTCGTCAACGTCGCGCCGTCGCAGACGGGCCGCTTCCCGAACCCGGGGCCGCTCGCGCTCGTGCGCGCCGGCGTTCGCTTGATCGACGCGCCGGGGGCGGACCTCTTCGACACCGTGCGCGAAGGCGAGGTGCTCAGCGTTCGCGGCGCGGGCCTCTACCGCAACGGGACGCGGCTCGCAGCCGGGCGAGTGCAGGACGCCGACACGCTCGAGCGTGCTCTCTCCGAGCAGCGGGGCCGAGTCACGGAAGCGCTCGAAGCGTTCGCGGAGAACACGATGCGCTACCTCCGCGAGGAAGGAAAGCTGCTCGCCGAGGGCATCCAGTTTCCGCAGCTCGAGACGCGTTTCCGCGAGCGGCATGCGCTCGTCGTCGCGCGCGGGCCGGGCTACAAGCGAGACCTCCGGATGGTGCGGCCGTACATCCGCGACTTCAAGCCGGTGCTGATCGCCGTGGACGGCGGCGCGGACGCGCTGCTCGAAGCCGGCTACAAGCCCGACGTGATCGTTGGCGACATGGACTCGGTCTCGGACAAGGCGTTGAAGTCGGGCGCCGAGCTCGTCGTGCACGCGTACACGCACGGCGCAGCGCCCGGCGCCGAGCGTGCGGAGCAGCTCGGGCTGAACTACGAAGTCGTTCCTGCGACGGGAATCAGCGAGGACATCGCGCTCCTCCTCGCCTTCGAGAAGGGGTCGGAGCTGATCGTGGCTGTCGGGACGCACTTCAACCTCATCGAGTTCCTCGAGCGGAATCGCGCCGGGATGTCCTCCACGTTCCTGACACGGCTGAAGGTGGGGGAGATCCTGATCGACGCGAAGGGCGTCTCCCGGCTCGCGAGCCGCCAGGTCGGGCTTCTTCCGCTCGTGATCTTCGCCCTCGCGGGTTTCGCCGCGATCGGCGTCGCGATCGCCGTTTCTCCGGCGCTGCGGCACGTGATCGAGTACCTCGCGCTGCGCCTGCGCGACCTCCTCGGCATCGGCTGATCGCAAAGCGAACTACCCTTCCGGCCATGCCGAGCGTGTCAGCAGCGCGGGAGTTGCTCGCCTCGCGCGAGGACGTCTGGCAGTTCATCGCCGAGCCGCATCACTTCGCGGACTGGTGGCCCGGCGTCGCGGCCGTCGAGCCCGACCGCCGCGGCCTCGCCGAGGGCGCGCGCTGGACGATTCACGCAAGCGAGCGGCCGACGCTGTTTCGCCGCTCTGGCTACAGCGGCACGCTGCTCGTCCGCGGCGTCAACCGACCGCGGCGCTTCGCGTGGACGCTCACCGGTGACCGGCTCGACGCCGAGCTCCTGCTCGAGGAGACGACGCCGGATCGAACGCGCGCGTTCCTCGAGGTGAGCGCGGCGTGGCTGGTGTCTCTTCCGCGCAACCTGCCGCGGCGGGCGCTGAACCGTCTGCACGAGCTCTGCCAGACCGCCGCGACGCCCACGCCCTGACATGTTCGATCTCCGCTACCACGTCGCTTCGCTCGCTGCCGTGTTCTTCGCGCTCGTGATCGGAATCCTCGTCGGCGTCGCCCTCGCATCCCACGGCCTCGGCAACGCCGAGCGGAAGAAGCTGCAGGCCGACCTCAACGCGTCGCAGGCTCGCATCCACGACCTGGAGTCGCAGGCGCAGGCCGACAAGGCCGAGACGCAGTTCGCCGGGTCGGCCTACGACGCCGTGATGGCAGACCGGTTGCGTGGCGCGCGCGTCGCGGTCCTGTTCGTCGGGCCCGTAGACGACTCGCTTCGCAAAGCCGTCGAGCGGACGATCGTCGACGCCGGCGGATCCGTCACGCGAATGCGAGCGATCACGCTGCCCGTCAACGCGCATGCGATCGAAGGCGAGCTCGCCAAGCGTTCGGCGCTCGCGTCGTTCGCGGTCGGCCCGAAGCGGTTCCTCAACGTCGGCCGCGAGCTCGCGACGGAACTCGTCACCGGGAAGGACACGTCGCTGTGGGACGCGCTCGAGGACCAGCTCGTCGAGGTGCGCTCGGGCAGCGGCAAACGGCCGGTCGACGCAGTCGTGCTCGTGCGGACCGCAGAGCCGCAGACAAGGCCCGCTTCCGCGCAGCTCGTCGCAGGGCTGTTCCGAGCGTTCGCCGACGGCGGAGTGCCGGCCGTCGGCGTGGAGCTGCGCGGCACGTTCCCCTCGGCCGTGGACACGTACAAGCACTACGAGCTGTCCAGCGTCGACGACCTGGACCTTCCCGAAGGCAGGGTTGCGCTCGCCGTGCTGCTCGCGGCCGATCCGTCGACGACCGGTCACTACGGCCTGCAGCAGGGCGACGACGCGATCGTCCCGAAGATCCCGCCGGTCCCCGTCCTCACGACGACGACGGGTGGATGAGCCGTTGACCGTCCTCGTCGCCGCGCGCGACGAGGAGGAGACGATCGCCCGGACGGTCACGTCGCTACGCGCTGCCTTTCCGGAGGCCGAGGTGATCGTCGCCGACGACGGATCGCGGGACGGCACCGCCGAGGCAGCCGAGGAGTCGGGCGCCACGGTCCTCCGCCTGCCGCGGCTCGGCAAGGGGCAGGCGCTGTCGGCCGCCGAGCGGGCGGCACCGCCGGGCCGGCTCCTCCTCTGCGACGCGGAGCTCGAAGGCGACCTGCGTGGCCTGACGAACGGCAGCGGCGACCTCGTGGTCGCGGCGTTCGCGGAGCG
>VAYM01000027.1 GCA_005884945.1 Actinomycetota bacterium
CCTGCGTCCAGTCTCGTATGAGAGGCAGCTCGGGGCCGAACGCGTCGGGGACGATGTCGGTCTCGTTGCCCACGTAGATCGCGCGGTCCCGGACGCGGGGAAAGCGGGCGATGTGCTCGATCATCTCGGCGTTGTAGTCCGCGGTGACGAACGCCTCGCGGTCGCCCCCGTCGGGCATCGGCAGCCAGCCGACGAAGTCGGTGAGCCAGACGTATCCGGCGTGCTTCTGCTCGGGGTTCTCGTGCAGGTAGTAGTCGAGCTCCCATGCCTCGTCGCCGATCCACAGGTCGTAGGGATCGTCGCGAACGAGGTCGTGGAAGACCATGAAGTTCGCGAGCAGGATCTCGTCCATCCGGCGGATCGCCTGGAAGCAGTGCAGGTCGTGCTCTGAGCACTCGCTCTCGATGTGTCCGGACTCGTTCGCGAGGAAGGCGCTCGCAGGGTGGATACGCTCGCCGCGTGCCGCGAGCACGGCGGTCACCGGGTGCTGGGCGAGCCAGTCGATCTCGAGGTCCGGATGCAGCTTCCGGAGCTCGTCCGCGATCGCGACGTCACGCTGCGCGTGGCCGAGCCCGATCGGCGACGAGATGTACAGGGCACGCTTGGGGCGCGATTTTCCGCGCACCCATCGCGAGGGACGCGGCGGCACGGTGAAGTCGCGCAACAGCAGATTCACCTTCACCGGATCGCGGAGATGCGGCGCGTGGCCGGATCCTTCGAGCACGACGAAGTCGCCGTGCGCCTGCTCTGCGAGCGCGTCGCCGCGCGTGACCGATGCGATCGCGACGCGGTCGCCGTGGATGACGAGGACAGGGCAGCGGACCCGCTGTGCAAGCTCCTGCGACTCCTCCGGCGTCAGCCCTGGTCCTTCCTGCGTCGCGACGAGCGTCTCGCCGTCGGTTTCGAGGCCCCACCCGATGCCGTCCTCGATCGGCTTGGTCGAGTGCGCCTCCGTGAAGATCTTCGAGACGAAGAACCGGACGAAGTCGGGGTAATCCTGCAGCCAGTGGTTCCGGTTGTACTTCGCCCAGCCTTCGTACGTGTCGTGCTCCGCGTAGAAGTCCGCGAACACCGCACGCTCCGGCAGGACGTCGCCGCCGCCGGTGAAGTTCGCTGCGATGAAGACTGCGCCCTCGACGCGCTCGGGATGCTCTGCGGCGAGGATGAGGCCGCGCTGGCCGCCGAGCGAGAAGCCGACGATGAAGGCCCGTTCGGTCGCCGTAGCGTCCATGACCGCGAGCGCGTCGGCGGCGAACTCGCGCTCCGCGTACGCGGCAGCGTCCTGCGGACGGTCGGAGCGTCCGTTTCCGCGCCCGTCGAAGGTGACGACGCGGCAGTGACGGGCGAGATAGGGGATCTGCATCTTCCAGTGCCTTGAATGGAAGAGCGACCACGTCGGCAGCAGCAGAACGGTCGGCTCGCCCGAGCCGTAGACCTCGTAGAAGGTGCGGACGCCGTCGCGCTCGACGTAGCCCTCCTCGTCGGGATACCGCGCGCGTGTTTGCTCGCGCGGCTGCGTCAGCGTCGTTGCCACCGGTCCTCCAGGAAGGTGTCGATCCAGTCGAGCAGCGCCGCATGACCCGTCGTGATGCCGGAAAGCCGCTCGACGATGATCCCGAAGTTGAACGTGACGACGAGCGACACGAGTGCCTCGAGCGGCATGTCGATCCCGAACTCGTCGCGGGCCGGCGCGAACGCGTCCGTGAGCACGGAACGCCACTGCTCGTCCACCGAGGCGAGCCGCTCGCGCATCTCGGGACGGTTCCACGCGAGCGCCTGCAGCTCGAGCCAGACCTTCTCGTAGCGCACGTCCTCCTCGACGAGGAAGCGCATCGCCGTGCGCCACTTCTCGATGAACGGGACGTCGGCGGCGTACATCGAGCGCTGGCGTTCGACCAACCGCTCTGTGAAACGCTCGAGGGTGCGCACGAGGACGTTTTCGATCGAACCGAAGTAGTAGTGGACGAGCCCGTGGTTGACGCCGGCCTCCTCGGCGAGCCTGCGGGTCGTGATCCCGGAGTAGCCGGCGTCGACGAGCAGCCGCTCGGCCGCGTCGAGCAGCGCGGTCTCGGCGGCCGAGCGGGCCGCGGTCTTCTGAGCCAGGTCGGTCATCCTCTAGGGTCGGAGTTCGTCGACGACGTCGAGCGTCCGCGATCGGGCATGACCCGCCTTGATCTCGAATCGGAGTCCCCACCGACCGGGCATCGCAAGCGCCGGACCGGACGCGCTGTACGTTCCCGGCGCGGTCTGCGGCAGTCGGGTCGTGACGTCGGCCATCGCCATGTCGAGCATCTCGAACGTCGTTCGTACGTTCGCTCCATTGATCAGTTGTCCGTCCCTGTACGCATGGAGGGAGACGATCCCGAGTCTCGACGCTCGGTTTTCGGTGATCCGCAGCTTCACCTCGTAGCCGTTCACGTGCAACACACGCGTGACGGGCCCGGGCCCGATACGAAGCTCGGCGGGGAACTCCTTCGAGCCTCCAAGCGCAGTTGGCAGCCACGCCGGATGGGCAAACAGGAGCACGGCTGCCGCGACGAGCGCGACTCCGGCCACGCGGGCCGTCGCCTCGCCGTGTCGACCGACCTTTTCGTAGACCATCAGCGCTGTGAGCGCGGCCATCCACCAGAGCACCGCGACACCGGAGGCGAACATGACGAGCATCAAGGCCCAGCAGCAGCCGAGGCAGAAGACCCCATGCCCGAATCCGAGCCTGAAGCCGGCTTTCGGGCCGCGGTGGTAGTGCGCGAGGAGGTACGGAGCAGGATGGCGGCACTTCGACAAGCAACGCTCCTTCAGGTCGGAGAACTGAAAGACGCCGGCTAGGGCAAGGACGGCGCCCGCGACGAGCCAAGGCCGCTCGGCAAGCGACGGAACTCGATCCACCGCGTGGTGCAGGCCGACATCACCGAAGAACGCGACCGCTCCGAAGCCGGCCCACACAGCTGCATAACCCGAGAGGAAGGCGCCGCGCGCTCGCCACGCGTGCTCCTGCCTCGCGCTCGCGGACTGGAACAGCCCGATGAGCGGAAGACTCGACGGGAGCATCATTGCCACGACCATCGCCTGCCAGGCCAGGAGGAAGAGAAGGAGGGCGGCCCACAGGGAGGTCCCACGGGGAACCGCCCCGTGGTTGTGGAGCGCGCCCGCCCGGCCGGTTTGGTCCGCCGCAACGGCGAGTAGCCACGCAGCTGCGATCGCGAAGAGAACGAGCCGGGGAACGCGGCCGGGCCGACGCTCGAATGCGGCCGCGACCGCTGTCACGTCGCGTGCTCCATCTTCCACTCGGACTGAATGGCGTTCTTGCCCTCGTACTCCCAGGTCATCCCGTACTGCGGAAGGTTCACCCGGCTCACGCTCGCCTTCGCCAGCCAGGCCGGGGACCCCGGCACGGTCGAGAAGACCGAGTTCTGCAGCGTCGTGATGCTGCCGTCCGGGCCGCGGTAGGGCTCCATCTGCGTCTCGACGAGCCCGGGGACTTGGAGCATCCCGCTGCCACCCTCGACCTCGTGGTTGATTGGGACGAACTCGACACCCTTCACCTCTCCGATCAGCGCCTCCCAGAGGTCGCCGAGCGGGCCGCCGAGCTTCCCCGTGAAGGCATCGAGCAGCGCGTTTCGCTGTTCCTCCGTGCCCCGCTCGTCGACGAGTGCCGTCACCTGCCAGTTGCCTGCGAGGACGTTGCCGGGGATGTTGCAGCAGAGGACGAGGTTCAGGCCGGACACGTCGACGTCGCGGATCTGGCCGCGCTCGATCCCGTAGGCCACGATCGCGTAGCAGTAGCCGAGATCCGGGTCTTCGCCGATCCAGCAGGGGCAGTTGACGTCGCAGGAGCACGCCTCGATGAGGCTGCCTTCGAGCGAATAGACCGTCCCGGCCTGTTCGCGGGTCTCTTGCGTCGTGGTCATGTCTTCCCTCCTTGTGCGGATGACTTAGTCAAACGACTAAGCCGGCATCATGAGGCGCCCTTACGCGCTTGTCAAGGACTCGGACTGGTATCCGTACGGGCTCGTGGCGGCGAGGACGGTCAATCTCAGCTCACCGGAGCGCGTGCTCTACCCCGAGGACGGCATCACGAAGGGGGACCTCTTCGAGTACTACCGCGCGGTCGGACCGACGCTCGTCGCGCACCTCGAGGACCGGCCGTTCACGATGAAGCGGTACCCGCACGGGATCGACGGCGAGGTGTTCTTCCAGAAGCAGGCGCCCAAGCACCTACCGGACTGGATCCCGACGCGGCAATTTCGGACACACCCGCGCGAGGGAGGCTCGCGGCTCGTCGACTTTGCGCTCGTGAACTCCCCTGAAGCGGTGCTGTTCATGGTGCAGAACAACTGCATCGACATGAACGCGTGGTACTCGCGCGTCGCCAAGCCGCACCGTCCCGACTTCGTCCTGTTCGATCTCGATCCGCCCGACGACGGCTTCGCGCTCGCGATCGAGGTCGCACACCTCATCCGCGAGCTGCTCGACGAGCTCGAGCTCCCGGGGTACGTGAAGACGAGCGGCGCGGACGGGATCCACGTCGTCGCCCCGATCACGCGCCGTTCGACGTTCGAGCAGACGTATCACTTCGCCGAACGCGCGTCGCGGCTGCTGGAGCAGCGGCATCCGGGGAAGGTGACGACCGAGTGGCTGAAGAAGAAGCGCGAGGGCGTCCTCGTCGACCACCGGCAGAACGGCTGGGGCAAGACGATCGCGTCCGTGTACTCCGTGCGGCCAAAGCCGGGTGCGCCGGTCTCGACGCCGCTGCAGTGGGACGAGCTCACCCCGGACGTCCGGCCCCGCGACTTCACGATGGACGTGGCGCTGCGGCGCGTCGACGAGCGCGGCGACCTGTTCGCGCCCGTGCTCGAGGATCCGCGGCCGCTCGCCCCGGCGCAGCGCGCGCTGGACTCGCTCTACGATTCGTAGATGCTCGAGCTCGCGCTTGCGGCGGCGTTCAAGGCGACGCTCAGCGCACCGACGCATCGCCCGCGCGTGAACCGTCCGTGGCCGGTCGCGATTCGCGCGAACGATGCCGCCGGGCATCCCATCCGCGCGAGGCTCACGATGCGTTTGCTCTACAACGGCATCGCCGTCGGGAAGGTCGACAACGGCCGCGTCTACACGTTCGTCGGCGTCTGGCGTGAGAAGAAAGGGCAGGAGATCGAATATCCGACGGCGTCGCGCGGGCAGCGGTTGACGTTCCGGGCGCTCGTCACGGCCAGAGGCCACACGATCAAGCTGAACTACTGGGTCCGTCCGCGGTGAGCGGCGCGCAGGTCGTCGTCGCGAACGTCACCAAAGCGTTCGACGGCGGCCGCGTCACCGCGTTGCGCGACGTCTCGCTCGACGTCGCGCCCGGCGAGCTCGTCGCCCTGACCGGGCCGTCGGGCAGCGGCAAGAGCACGCTGCTGAACCTGATCGGATCGCTGGACGAGCCGGACTCCGGGACGATCACCGTCGACGGCCTGCGTCTAGAGGTCATCGACGCCATCGCCTACCGCGCCGAGACGGTCGGCTTCGTGTTCCAGTTCCATCACTTGATCCCGACGATCTCTGCGCTCGACAACGTGCAGGTGCCGATGCTCGGCAGAGGTCGGGATCGTGCTGCACGGGAGCGGACGTCCCGCGAGCTCCTCGCCGAGGTCGGCCTCGCCGGACGGGCCGACGCAGTGCCGGGGACGCTCTCCGGCGGTGAGCGTCAGCGTGTCGCGCTCGCGCGCGCGCTCGCGAACGATCCGCGTCTGCTGCTCGCGGACGAGCCGACGGGCGCGCTCGATTCCGAGACCGGCGCGCAGGTGCTGTCGCTGCTGCAGCGGCTTCGCGCCGAACGCGGGATGACGGTCCTGCTCGTGACGAACGACGACGACGTGGCCGCAACCGCCGACCGGACGCTGCGACTCCGCGACGGCCGTGTCATTCCCGACGCAGCGCTTCGATCGGCGTCAGCCTGACCGCGCGCCAGGTCGGATACGCGGCGCCGATCAGCGCGACGCCGAGCGCGAACGCGAGCCCCCACGCGAAGACGCCGGCCGTGAAGTCCGGCGCGACGAGACCGGACGTGCTCGCGTGGTCGCTGAACGCGTGTGCCGCGAGGACGCCGAGGCCGAGGCCGACGCCGAGCGCGACCAGCGCGATCCCGAGCGCCTCGCCGACGATGAGCGCTCCGATTCGCCATGTCGGCCAGCCGACCGCGCGCAGGATGCCGATCTCCCGGATGCGCTCGAACACCGACATCGCCATCGTGTTCGTCACGCCGATGCCGCCGACGATGAGCGCGAGCAGCGAGATGATCCACCCGGTGTCGACGATGAGACGCGACGACGTGTCGACCTTGATCGCCTGGCTCGGCTCGGTGACGGCGACGGTGCCGGGGAAGCGACGCTCGATGCGCTTGGCAACCTCCGTGCTGCTCCGACCCGGCTCGACCGCGACGGCAACGGTCGTGATCTCGCCCGGCCGTCGCGCAAGTCTCTCTGCGACGCGGAGCGGAACGACGACGCCGTCGTCCTCGAACGCGTCGCCGCTGTGGTAGATGCCCGAGACGCGGAACGACTTCGCCTCGGACAACTTCAGCGTGCCGCCGATCGCGACGCCTCGTCGGTCGCCCGCAAGCGTCTCCCCCGCGCCGGGTGCGCGCCCGCGGAGAACGACGAGGCGGCGCCAGACGAACTCGTTCGGGTCGAGACCGAAGACGAAGAACGAGCTCTTCCCGGGAGTCGCGTACAACTTCAGCCGCGCGACTGCGCGGACGCCCGGTTCGTGCGCAATCTCGTCCGCGAGTCGCTCCGGTAGCAGCGATCGGCTGAAGTCCGAGACGTCGGCCTGGAAGAGACCGAAATCCGCGTGGCCGACGTGGATGAGATCGTCGGCGGTCCGCTGCACGCCGGTCGAGATCGAGAGCAACGCGACGATCAACCCGACGCCGAGCGCGACTCCCGCGGCGGTCAGTAGGGTGCGCGCAGGCCGGCGCAGGAGATTCCGAACGACGAGCGTCAGCATGGTCACGCCGGAATCATCGCGCCGCTATCCGTCGCGCGCTCTACCCTCGCATCGTGACATCGGAGCACCACGGCGCGTTCGGTGAGGACGCATTCGGCCGCGGTGCTGAACGTGTCGCTCGCTTCCTCGGTACGCCGCAGTACATCGTCGGCCAGACGATCGTCGTGATTGCGTGGATCGCGCTCAACGCGATCGCGGTCGCTCTTCGCTTCGACCCCTATCCGTTCATCCTCCTGAATCTCGCCTTCTCCACGCAGGCTGCGTACGCAGCGCCGCTCATCCTGCTCGCGCAGACTCGCCAGGCTGACCGCGACAAGATCCAGGAGCTGATGGCAGAGAAGCGGCACGACGAGCAGACGCGGCTCGCCGAGGGACGGGTCGCCGCGATCAAGACGGAGACGGACAAGCTCACGCAGCTATTGGAGTCGAACACCGATCTGACGAGGAAGGACGAGGAGCTCACCGAGCAGGTCGCGGCGCTCACGCGCCAGATTCATGGCCTGCTGACGAATCGCTAGGCTCAAGCTCGGGATGGAGCCGAGCCGCGAGCAGATCCTCAAGGCGCTCGAGGGCGTCATCGACCCCGAGCTCCGGCGGCCCGTGACCGACCTCGACATGGTGCGCGACGTCCGGATCGACGGCGGTCGAGTCGAGGTCACGATCGCCTTGACCGTCGCCGGCTGCCCGCTGCGCTCGTCCTTCGAGGACCAGGTGCGCGAGGTCATGCGCGACATCCCCGGGGTCGAGGGCGTCGCGCTCGGCTTCGACGTGATGACGCCCGAGGAGCGGCAGGCGTTGACGCAGAAGTTGCGCGGCGGGATCAACGAGCGCACGAAGGGTCTGTCCCTGGATGCGTCGACCCGCGTGATCGCGGTCTGTAGCGGCAAGGGCGGCGTCGGCAAGTCGACGGTGACGGCGAACCTCGCGCTTGCGTTCTCGCAGCTCGGCCGGCGCGCGGGAATCCTGGACGCGGACGTGTACGGCCACTCGATTCCACACATCCTCGGCATTCGCCAGAAGCCCGTGCTCGTCGACAAGATGATCGTGCCGCCGGTCAAGCACGACCTGAAGCTGATGTCGATCGGCTTCTTCCTCGACGACAACCAGCCGGTGATGTGGCGCGGGCCGATGTTGCACCGCGCACTCGAGCAGTTCCTGTCCGACGTGCACTGGGGCGAGCTCGACGTCCTCGTGGTCGACATGCCGCCCGGCACGGGCGACGTTGCGATCTCGCTCGGCCAGCTGCTCCCGCGTGCGGAGGCGATTGTCGTCACGACGCCGCAGGCGGCCGCGCAGGAGGTCGCGTCGCGCGCGGGCGCGATGGCGCAGAAGACGGGCATGCGGCTTCTCGGCGTCGTCGAGAACATGAGCGGCGACGTGTTCGGGACGGGCGGCGGCGAGCGGCTCGCCCGAGAGCTCGGCACGCCCCTCCTCGGTCGCGTTCCGCTGGATGCGGTGGTGCGCGAATGCGGCGACGCGGGCGAGCCCGTTACGGGTGCAGCGCCCGAGTCTGCCGGAGCGACCGAGCTGCGCAGGATCGCCGAGACGGTGCTCGAGCAGCGCGCCGGCGCGATCGTGAAGCCGCTGACCGTGGTGTCCCGCTAGAGCTCGGGCGCCGGAACGGTCTCCAGCTCGCCGTAGCGCGCGTACGCGTCGCGTGGGTGCTGGCCTTCGGATTCGACACCGGCGCCGTAGCGCGCGGCCGTCTCGTCGTACGGATACGTCGCGTTCCCCTTCCGCGCCCCGACCGCGAGCACGAGCGACGGCCCGCTCCCCGCACCGACGATCGTGTGCTTCGTCTGCGGCGGACAGTGGACGAAATCCCACTGACGCAGCGGCCGCTCCTCTCCCTCGACGATGAGCACACACTCGCCGCGAAGGACGAGGAAGTCCTCCTGTCCAGGCTCTTCGTGGTACATCGCCATCGGCGAGCCGGGCGGCAGGACGTTGAGGTTGATGCCGAGCTGCTCGAAGCGGACGCCGTCGTCCCCTTCGAAGTTGCAATACCAACCCATCTCGTTGTGCTGCCACCGTGCGTCGCGCGCGTTGACGACGAACCAGCCGTCGGTCCGCGGGACCCCGTCCTCGAGCGTCGCCTCGGGTACCACCTCGCCCGAAGTATCCTCGAACGGTGGAGCCTGTCGCGCGTCTCGCCGCTCTCGGCTTCTCGGAGCTCGACGCGCAGACGCTCGCGGACCACTTCCTCGACGCCGAGCGGCGCGGGAAGCGTGGCCACGGGCTCACTCGCCTCGAGTGGCTCTCGTCCCTGGAGGACCTCGATCCGGGCGCGCGGCCGGAACGGCTCGTCGCGGCGCCCGGGTACGAACGCTGGCACGGACGCGAGGCGCTCGGGTACCTGACGCTGGCGGCGATCTGCGACTCGCAGCTCGCAGAGCCGCCGGAGCACGCACGCGTGATCGTCGCCGAGCGCTGCTTTCCGACCGGAATGCTCGGCTACTGGGTGCGCCGCCTCGCCGAAGGCGGGCTCGTCGCGGTCCTCACCGCCACGTCGCCCGCGCGGCTCGGGCACCCGGACGGCGGACCGAAGCTCGCGGGAACGAACCCCCTGGCGATCGGAATCCCGAGCTCCGCCGGGAGCGCGCTCGTAGCGGACACGTCGATGGGGCGCGTGACGTACGGCGATGTGCTGGCGGGCGTTGCCGACGAGGATGAGCTCGTTCCGTTCGGCGGAGAGCACGCACACAAGGCGTTCGCGCTCGCACTCGGTCTGCAGTTGCTCGTCGACTCCCTCGTCGCCGAACCGGGCTACGGCGCCGTGATGATCGTCGCGCGCGCCGAGAGCGATCCCGTCCCGGCTCTGCGCGCGCGTGCGGAGGGCGTTCGATTGCCCGGAGACGCGTGATGCTCGCGCTGCCGCCCGCAATCGTCGCCGGCGAGCTCGTGCGCCTGCAGACGAAGCGGCACGTCGTCGCGCTGACGTTCGACGGCGGCGGGAATGCGGACGGCGCGAAGCGGATCCTCGCCGTGTTGCGGCGCGACCAGGTGCCGGCGACGTTCTTCCTCACCGGGCACTTCGTTCACACGTATCCCGCGATTGCGCGCGCGATCGGACGCCGCTACGTCGTCGGCAACCACACCGTCGATCACGCGGATCTGCTCGGGAAGTCCGACGCATCCGTACGGTGGGAGATCACCGCGGCCGCTTCGCTGATCCTCCGCGCGACGGGCCGCAACACGCATCCGCTGTTCCGCTTTCCCTACGGCGCACGCGACGCGCGCACGCTCAGGATCTGCCATCAGCTCGGCTATGTGTCCGTGCGGTGGACGGTAGACACGTGGGGCTGGATGGGCGCGTCGATGCAGAGCGTCGGCGGGGCGGAGCGCCGCGTGCTGACCGCGCTCGTCCCCGGGGAGATCGTGCTCATGCACCTCGGCTCGGCGCGCGACCACACGACGATCGACACGAGTGCGCTTCCCGCCGTGATCAGGGCCGTGCGCTCGCGCGGTTACCGCTTCGTCACGTTGCGTGGCGTGCAAGCGCCTCGCTGACGCGAGGATCGTCGCGGATCGACTCGAGGTCGGGATCCTCCTTCGCCCACTTCGCGGCCCGTGGTGCCGCCTCGATCGCCTGCACGATGTGCGTCACCGCCTCTTCGCGACGTCCTCCGAGCGCCTCGAAGCATGCGAGGTTGTAGAGGAAGGCGGGTTTCTCGCCGTGTTCTTCCGCGTCGGCCTGCATGAGGGCGATCGCCTCGTCGTAGCGCCCTTCCTTCATCAGCGGCGCCGCCGAGAAGTACGACTCCCACGCCGACGGCGTGAACGCCTCGCCCGGCTTGCCGCCGACTGCGAGGACGAGCGTGTCGGCGTCGACAGCAGTGGCGGCGCGCTTGACCGACGGGTCCCTCAACACGACGAGCGTCCCCGCCGGCGCGTCGACGTCCTCGTCGTCGAGGTGGAACGTCGCGTGACCGCGGACGACGACGTAGACCTCTTGGTGCCCGAGCTGCTCCTCCGTGTGCTCTTCGACGATCTCGCCTCCCGGTCGTGACGACGAGTACGCGTTCATCCCGAACGCCTCGAGACCGAAGCGGCGGCGGATCGGCCGCCACTCGAGTCCGCGCTCGCCCACCGGAATACGGTCGAGCTCGTCGAGCCGCGTGACCTCGTAGCGCGAGCTCACGCGCTTGCCTTACGAAGCGCTTCGAGCACGACCGGGTCGATGCGCTCGATGCCGTCGACGCGCTCCTCGAGGTTCTCCTTGCCGGCCCAGTCGGCGAACGCGCGCCTGAGATCGCCGGCGAAGCCGAGCCGATCGAGCCTCGTTCGCAACTCGTCCGCGAGCGCGTCGTCCACCTCGACCCAGTCCTCCTCGGGCGTCACGCCGAACAGCTCCTGATGCAACACGTACAGGCGGCGAAGCTCCGCGATCGGACGCTCGTGGTCGTCGACGCGGAGGTCGACCACGATGTCGGAGAGCTTCGCGTAGCCGCCGTCCTGCTCGACCACGAGCAGCGACGCCGACTGCTGCCCGCGCCGGTCGCCGCCGGCGGCCTGTGCGGCGGCGAGACATTCGATCAGCCGCTCGGCCAGCGACAGGTGGCCGTTTCCTTCGAACGTCGTCGCGAGCGCGTCCACCGTCTCCTCTGAGACGAGGATGTTTCCCTGCGCCGCGTAGCAGTCGCCCGTGCGCCCGCCGGCCCACTCGTGACAACCAGAGCCGCTGAACGTCGCGGCCCGGCCACGGCCGTCGACGATCCCGACCTGCCGCTCGTCGCGGCCGTCGTCCCCGGCCGTGAGCGCGTCGAGCGCCTCCCGAGCGGACTTCCCCTCGCGAAGGAGGGCCAGGCCCTCCGGCCCGTACCGGGGGTTGGCGTACGCCTGCGTGGCCGACTGGACGGCGACGCCCCACTGTCCCGCTTCGAGATCGCACGCGACGATCGAGTACGTCGCAACCACCGGCTGGCCTTGCGTACTTTGCAACGGGCGGTTGCTAAGTCGGTCCGGGGCCATAGGTCAACTCGCGCAGGTCGAGATCGAGGAGCTCGCGATGGTCGGGCGGCACGACCACCGTCGAGACTTCGGGGTGTGCGAGCGCCTCCTTCACCTGCTCCGGCGTTCGCGCGCGGATCGCGACCGGCGTTCCGTGCTCGTGCGCGACGTGCAATCCGACGCCGTCCGACACGTCGTCCAGCACGAGAGCGCCTTCCAGGTCGAGCTCTCCTTCGACGGCTATCTCCGGGACACGCCGCCCGGTCGCGCCGAACCACCGCTCTCTCATACCGTGAGCGTCTCGCCGGGCTGGATGGCGTGGATCTCGGCCCCGCTTGCATTCAGTTGGTCCGGTGTCCCGGACAGGAGGGGGAACGTGCCGTAGTGGCAGGGCAAGACGCGCTTCACGCCGAGGAGCTCGATCGCGACGCTTGCCTCGCGCGGGTCCAT
>VAYM01000086.1 GCA_005884945.1 Actinomycetota bacterium
CGCCGTGCGCTTCGACGGGCTGCAACGTCACCTCCGCACACAGCTCAGGCCGGCGCACGATGTCGAAGAGCCCGTGCCGTTTGCGGATTTCGCGGTACTGCGACAGCGACCGTCCGGCCTGGCGCATGAACCAGACCGGCGTTCGCTCGACCGGCTCGCGCCGGCACGCCCTGACGAGGAGCGGCTCCACCGCCGCCCTAGACTAGCCCCGCGTTGCAGCGAATCGGCGATCACCACGTGCCCTCCGGTCCGCTGGCCGTTCGCTGGCTCGCACTCGCCGTTCCCCATGTGCAGGCCGGCGCGCGCACGCACGTGCACGTCGAGCTCGAGAACGCGGGGAGCGCACCGTGGCGCGCGCTGAACGTGTCCTACCACTGGCTCGACGAGCGCGGGAACCCGATCCAGTGGGACGGCATCCGCACGCCGATCGACGCGGCGCAGGGAGAACGACGCGAGGTCGACGCTGCGCTTCGCGGACCGATTCCGCCGGGCCGGTACAGGCTCGCGTTCGACCTCGTCGACGAGAACCGCTACTGGCTCGCCGAGCTCGGCAACCACTCGCCGACGTTCGATGTCGACGTGGCGCCGCGAGACGCAACGGCGGCTCGAGCCTTCGTCCCGAACGGCGTCGAGGTCGCGCCCGACTGGGAGGAGCGCGTCTACGTCGCCCACACGGAGGGCTACGCGGCAGTAGGGGGCTCCCTCGCGTACGGAGGCCCCCGCCGACGCCGGCCGCCTCCGGAGGAGCTCGAGCCGTACGCGCCCGGCGGCGGACGAAACCCGGCGTTCGCGCATCCGCTCGTGTGCCCTTCGCTCATTCCGCCGCTCGAGCCGAACACGGAGGTTCACGGGCTGCCCGCGTGGCACCCGGAGGGCGACGAGCCGTGGCTCTACGACGCGCGGATCGCGCTCAGACTTCGACCGAGGCGGCGCTCGCGACCGCCGACCTAGAGGGCGTACGGGCTCTGCCCGTACGCCCGTCCAACGGACGTTCTGGGTAGCGCGCCATCCGCGCCGCGCTCAGACTTCGACTGAGGCGGCGCTCGCGACCGCCGAGCTAGAGGGCGTACGGGCTCTGCCCGTGCGCCCGTCCAACGGACGTTCTGGGCAGCGCGCCATCGGCGCCGCGCTCAGACTTCGACCGCGATCTGGTCGTCGACGCGCATGAACACCCAGGCGCCGACTGCAAGCGCGACGAGCGACGCGACGACGACGTAGACGACGTCGGCGAGGCGCGGCAGGTCGCCGTAGAAGAGCGGCGCGCGCAGCGCCTGGATCGCCGGGGCGAGCGGATTCCCCCAGTGGATGATCTTCACGACCCACGGGTGCTTCGAGATGTCCGGCGACGTGAGCGGATAGAGCACGGGCGTCAGGAAGAACAACGGCAGCAACAAGGCCGCGACGAGGAACTCGATGTCGCGAAACAGCACGTCGAGCGACGCAATCGCGAGTGCGAGACCGCTCGCAATCGCAACGACGCCGACGGCGATGGGTATCGCGAGCCACTCCGTCGCGCGCACGCGCGGGAGCAGCGCGAAGTCGAGCACGAGCAACCCGGCGAGCATCACCACGAACGACAGCAGATGTGTTGCGACCACGGAAAGCGGAACGAGCTGGCGCGGAAAGCGCGTCTTCCTGATCAAGTTCGCGTTGTCGAGCATCGACCGCGACGCCGCCTGCACGGACGTCGCGAAGAAGATCCACGCAGACAGGCCGACGAGCAGGAAGAGCGCGTAGTGTCCCTCCTTCCCGAACTGCGTGTGCCAGAGGACGGAGAACACGAGCAGGTACACGGACATCAGCAGCACCGGATTCGCGAGCGTCCACGCGATGCCGAGCACCGAGCCGCGGTACTTCGCCTGCACGTCGCGACGGAAGAGGTTGCCGAACAGCTCGCGGTAACGGATCAGATCCGCGTAGACGGTCATGCCGGCTTGCGACTGTAGATGCTGACGCCGGCGTAGGTCCCCGTCGACAGGTGGAGGAGCGTTCCGAGCGTCATGCCGACCTTCGGCAGGCGCTCGAGCAAGCGGCCGACGCCGACCAGCGGCCATCCCTCCGCACGCTCCATCCGCCGGATGCGAAGACCGGCGCCCGCGAACGCCGCCGCGTACGCCCAGACCGTGTGCACGTGCTCGTTGATGCCCAGCTTCTTCTCGGCTTCCTGCTCCGGGGAGTCGCCGCTCGCGAACAGACCGCGCGTTCCCTCGTTCAACGCGCACACGAGCCCTCCTCGCCGCGTCACCCGCGCCAGCTCGCCCACCATCGCACGCAGTTCGAGCGCGTGGTGGAGCGTCGCGACGCAGAACGTCAGATCGAAGACCTCGTCGGCGAACGGGAGGTGTTCGGCGTCGGCCTGCACGCGCGGAAACTCACCGTAGAACGCGCCGCGACCGAGACCGATCCTCGAGTCCGTGAGCGTGTCCGTGCCCACGTACGAGCAGCCGCGCGCCAGCAGGTGTGGCGCAGCCCAGCACTTCGCGGCGCCGACCTCGAGCGCGCGCATCCCTTGCTCGAGGTAGCGGTCGCGGAGCACAGCGAACGAGTGCGCGTTCGCGCGCCAGAGCTCGCCGGCAAGCGCTGGATCCGCCCAAGGCAGCTCGCGGTCGATCGCATCGTCCGGCTCGTACCAGCCTTCGCTCTTCGCCTTCGCGACCCAGCCGTCCATCTCGCGCTTCTTCGCGCGCGCGCCCGGGAGGTCGTCATGGAGGAAGAACGGGATGCCGCCCTCGACGGCAAAGGAGCGCGCGCATTCGACGCACGCGAGCCCCGCCGCGTCCTCGCGGACGCGGCCCCGGCAGACCGGGCAACGGAGGATCTCCAACAGCGCCGCGTCCAAGCTGGGGCCGAACGATAGTCGGCTGTCCGTCCGGCTCTGTACGGTCACACACAGCCGCTTAACAGCCCTCGGTTAGCGTTCGGGCTCGGAGGAACCGGTGGAAGCAACGCTCTGTGGGAGGCACGCGTGAGGTTCGCCGTCGTCGCGGTGGGCCTGCCCGTCACCGCGCTCACGATCTGGGCGGTCGTCCGGTCGCCGCTCGGCCGCCGCGTCGTCGCCGCGCCGCGGCTCGACCGCTGGCACACGCGTGCGACGCCCCTCCTCGGCGGCGTCGGGATCTTCGCCGGCTTCGCGGCTGGGCTCGGAGCCTGCCTCGCGATCGGGGCCGCGCCCGCGAGCAAGGAGCTGCTCGGCATCCTCGCCGGCGCCGCGATCCTGTTCGTCGCCGGGCTCGCGGACGACGTCTTCTCGCTTGGCCCGGTCCCGAAGCTCGCAGCGCAGGTCCTCGCAGCGTGCTGCGTCCTCGTCGCCGGCCTCTCGATCCAGATGATCGGCAACGACGTCCTCGCCGACGTGATCGCGGTCCTCTGGCTCGTCGGGATGACGAACGCGTTCAACCTGCTCGACAACATGGACGGGCTCGCGGCCACTCTTGCGGCGATCGCCGCGACGTTCTTCGCCATCGACGCGGTCACGACCCACCCGAGCCACGCGTCGCTCGCGCTCGCGCTCGCGCTCGCGCTCGCGTGCATCGCATTCCTTCCGTTCAACCTCCGTCCGCGCAGCGCGGCCGTCGTCTTCATGGGCGACTCGGGCAGCCAACTGCTCGGCTTCACGCTCGCGGCGCTCGGCCTCGCCTCGAGCTGGAAGGTCGCGGGGACGACGGTCGCGACGTTCGTGCTGCCGATCCTGGTCCTCGCAGTCCCGATCCTCGACACGACGCTCGTGACCGTCGTGCGGCTCCTCGACGGCCGGCCGATCTACCGCGGCGGGCGCGACCACACGTCCCACCGGCTCGTCTACCACGGCCTGTCCGAGAAGCGCGCGGTGATCCTCCTCGCCGTCGTCTCCGTCGCGCTCGGAACGACGAGCCTCGGCTACGAGGTGCTCGGCAA
>VAYM01000087.1 GCA_005884945.1 Actinomycetota bacterium
TGCGACCTGCCTCCCGCTCGCGCTCGAGCCACGGGAGATGGTCGCGCCACGCGGCGAGGTTGTGGATCTGTTCGAGGTCGACACGACCGAACCACCCGAGCTGGCGCCGGAACTGCTCGCGTCCTGCGTCGGTGGAGGGAGACCAGATCTTCGTGGCGACGCGAACGCCGTCGCGGCGATCGCGCAACGCGGTGCTCAGCGACGCCTCCGCGCCGCCGTACATCGGCGAGGAGTCGAACAGGCGGCAACCCGCGTCGACCGCCGCGCCGACAACGTGCCCAGCGAGCGATGCGTCGCCGCCGAACGTGTTCCAGGTTCCGAGCCCCACGACGGGACCGAGCCTCCGCTCCTCCACTCAGCGCACCAGCCGAGCTGCGAGCCGGCCGGCCGCGAACGCAGCCGCGAAGAACCACGGGTCGTCGTCCGGACCACGGCCCATGTGCGACAGCGGCAAACCCGCACAGGACTCTCGCCAGTCTCCGACGTCGACGACGTCCGCGCCCTCGGCGACCCGATCGTCGAGCGGACACCCATCCGGCCAGGCCTTGCGAATCGGCGGCCCCCAGAGGGCGAGGATTCCCTCCGCGTGGTGTGAGAGACCCCTGTGCCGCGCCCGCGGATCGGCCTCCGACACGCGCAACGCGAGGATCGGCTGCCCGCCGAGCTCGGCGGCGGCGCTGAGCGCGACGGCGGCCGCCATTCCCCCGTGTCCGAACGCGGTCCCGGTTCCGACGATCCCGGGCCCGATCGCGCAGACCGCGACGTCGAAACCCTTCGCCTCGACGTGCGCGAGCGCCGAGTAGACGGAGACGCATTCGGCGTCGCCTCCGAAGCACGCGCCGACCGAGAACGTCTGCTCGAAAAGACCGCGACCGCGGAGCGCGCGCAGGGAGTCCGAAAGCGGAAGCGGAAGCGCGCCGCCCGGCAGCTGGACGTAGGCGACGCGGACGCCCGACAGCGCGGCGCACACGGGCGCGACCTGACTGTGGAGCGAGCAAGCTACGACCGGCAGACCCTCCGCGAGATCGGCGAGCGGCTCGTCCTCCTCTGCATGACGCGCAGCAAATTGCAAGGGCGTGTACGGCAGCTTCATCACGTGCGCACCCTCGCTTCCGGGAAGGTCGAGCCCGCGCGTCAGGTTCACGTACAGCACGTCGAACCCGCCGGACCCGAGGGCAAGCTCGCGCGCCTGCACGTTCACGACGACGTCGTCACCGAGCGCGACCGGCCCGGTCAGCAACGGGTATGCGACGCACGGAGCGCCGTCCACCTCGATGCGCGCGAGCCCTTCCTCACGCGCGACGACCGCGGTCACGAGACCGCGGCGAAGGCTAAGGGGCATGCGCCAACGCGACGTCCACGAGCGCGAGCGTCACCTCGACCATCCGTTCCAGATCGTCGACCGCGATGCGCTCATCGGGCGTGTGGATGTCCTGCATGCCGTTCGCGAGGTTCAGGCACCGCAGGCCGTGCTCGTTGAACACGTTCGCATCTGCAGCGCCGCCGCTGAGTCCATAACTCGGGGTGAAGCCGGAGCGCTCCAGCGCCTGGTGCGCGATGCGGACGACGTCGTCGTCGCGCTTGAACCGGTACCCGCGGTAGCTCTTTCGCACCTCGGTCTCGACCTCGCAGTCCTCGAGACCCGCGGCAAACGCGATCGCGTCGAGCATCTCCTGAACCACGTCCTGCAGCTTCCGCTCGTCGTGCGAACGCACCTCGGCGAGGAACGTGCACCACTCCGGAACGATGTTTCCGGCCGTGCCGCCGTGGATCGTCCCGACGTTCGCCGTCGTCTCGTCGTCGATCCGGCCGAGACGAAGGTCCGCGATGGCGCGAGCGGCGGCGGCGATCGCCGACCGGCCTTCCTCGGGATACATGCCCGAATGTGCCGCACGTCCGTGGAAACGAACCTCCATCGAGTGCGAGTACGGCGCGCCGAGGATGACGTCGCCGATCGGAGCCGCCTGGTCGTAGACGTACCCGACGTGCGCGCGCAAGCGCCCGTGCTCGAACGCGGCCGCGCCGAGCAGCCCGACTTCCTCCTTCGGCGTGAACAGGAGCTCGATGCCGGCATGCGGACGGTTCTCGGCGACGACGCGACGCGTCGCCTCCAGCATCACGGCGACGGCGGACTTGTTGTCGGCACCGAGAATGGTGCCGCCCGCGTTCCGGACAACCCCGTCGTCGACGACGGGCTCGATCGGACCCGTGGGCGGAACGGTGTCGAGGTGCGCGCAGAGAAACAGCGGCGTCCCCTCGCCGTCGGCGCGCGGCTCGACCCGGCAATACAGGTTCCCGATCGTCGAGCCGACCTTCGCGCCCGCGTCGTCCTCGTCGACGTCGAGCCCGAGGCCGCTGAGGTAGCGCGCCACCGCGTCGGCCACGGCGCGCTCCTCCCCGGGCGGACTGGGAAGCGCCGCGAGCTCTGTGAACAGATCGAGGACGTCCGAGGCGATTGCGCGATCTTACGCGGGGATCGCGCCCACAGAGGCACGCGAACGAGCGCGTGCCAGCCCTGCGGCGACGAACTCACGGAAGAGCGGCGCGGGACGCGTCGGGCGCGACTTGAACTCCGGGTGGAACTGACTCGCGACGAACCAGGGATGGTCGGGAAGCTCGACGATCTCCACGAGCCGGCCCTCCTGGAACGTCCCTGAGACGACGAGCCCTGCGTCGACGAGCATCGGCCGGTAGTGGTTGTTCACCTCGTATCGGTGCCGATGCCGCTCGTGGATGACGGCATCGCCGTACGCGTCGCGCGCGCGCGTGTCGTCGACGACCTCGACCGCCTGCGCGCCGAGCCGCATCGTGCCGCCGAGGTCCTCGATCTCCTTCTGCTCCGGCAGCAGGTCGATCACCGGATGCGGCGTCTCCGGATCCATCTCAGTCGAGTTCGCGCCTTCGAGGCCGAGCACGTGCCGCGCGTACTCGGAGACGACGACGTGCATGCCGAGGCAGAGCCCGAGATACGGGATGCCGCGCTCACGCGCGACGTGACACGCGAGAATCTTCCCTTCCCAGCCACGCGACCCGAAGCCACCGGGAACGA
Source organism: Actinomycetota bacterium (assembly GCA_005884945.1). Taxonomy (GTDB): domain Bacteria; phylum Actinomycetota; class Thermoleophilia; order Gaiellales; family Gaiellaceae; genus 3-1-20CM-4-69-9. The sequence goes on from VAYM01000087.1 coordinate 3,050, forward strand.
TGACGCCGTCCATCGGCTCGAGGAGCGCCGCCGCTTCGTCGTACGACATGTTCTCCGCGTCGACCCAGCGGACGCGCACGCGGCAGCCGTTGTGCGCGCCGCCGTGCTTGAGCGCCTCGTGGACTGAGAGGTACGCATCCTGCAGCTTCACGTACTTCCCGACGAGCGCGATCTCGATCTCGTCCTCGGACCGCTGCATCCGTTCGGTGAGGTCGAGCCATTCGCCGAGGTTCGCGCGGCCGCCCGGAAGTCCGAGCTTCTCGCAGACGAGCGTGTCGAGACCTTCCTCCTGGAGACGCGACGGCACGAGGTAGACGTCCGGCACGTCGGGGCATGCGACGACGGCGGGCGTGTCGACGTCGGCGAAGAGCGCGATCTTGTCTCGGATGTCGGGCGACAACTCCTCGTGCGAGCGGCAGACGACGACGTCCGGATGGATACCGATGCGCCGTAGCTCGTTGACGGAGTGCTGCGTCGGCTTCGTCTTCAGCTCGCCGGCCGCCTCGATGAACGGGACGAGCGTGACGTGGACGTAGACGACGTTCTCGGTGCCGACTTCCCGCCGGAACTGGCGGATCGCCTCGAGGAACGGCAGCGACTCGATGTCGCCGACCGTCCCGCCGATCTCGCTGATGACAACGTCCGTCGGCGACGAGACGGCCGACGCGCGAATCCTCGACTTGATCTCGTTCGTGATGTGCGGAATCACCTGCACCGTCGCACCGAGGAACTCGCCCTTGCGTTCCTTGCGCAGGACGGCGTCCCAGATCGCACCGGCCGTGTGGCTGGCCGCGCGTGTCAGGTTCTCGTCGATGAAGCGCTCGTAATGGCCGATGTCGAGGTCGGTCTCGGCGCCGTCCTCGGTGACGAACACCTCTCCGTGCTGGAACGGGCTCATCGTGCCGGGATCGACGTTGAGGTACGGGTCGAACTTCTGCGC
>VAYM01000028.1 GCA_005884945.1 Actinomycetota bacterium
GCGCGTGCGCGAGGTAGAGATCGACGTGGTCGACCTCGAGCCGCTCGAGGCTCGACTCGATCTGCCGCAGGATCCGGTCGCGACCGAGCCCGTGATCCTGTCCGACATCCATGGGAGCGAACGTCTTCGTCGTGATCGTCGGCCGGTTCCCGGTCGCCGCAATCCACTTTCCGATCGCGGACTCGCTGCGACCGCCGCCGTACGCATCCGCCGTGTCGAACGTCGTCAGGCCGAGCGACCACGCGGTCTCCATGATCGCGAACGCCTCGTGGTCGGACTCCCCGGCCTTGCCGAAGAGCTCGGTCGCGGAGCCGATCCCGCCGAAATTGCCACAGCCGAGCACGACCCGTTTGAGGCGGACGCCGGTCGTGCCGAGCTCGCGCTCTTCCACCGCGCGATTCTACGGACGCTCGGGCACGATGCGTTCGTGTTCGCGTGCCCGCCTGTTCCCCCGGCGCCCCCTCCGGGTGCCGACCGGCCTCGGTACATGCTGGACGTCAGGATCGCGAACGACCTGAAGACGGTCGAGGGCGACGTCACCGTCCGCTTCACGCCGAACCGCCCGACGAGCCGGCTCGTCTTCCGGTTGTGGCCGAACGGCCCGCTGCAGCGGCGCGAAGGCTCGCAGCTCGTCGTCGGCGACGCGACTGCCGGCGGGAAGACGCTGCCCGCCGCGCGCCCCGATCCGACCACGCTCGTTCTGCACGCGACGCTCGGTGCGGGACAAACGATCACCGTCCATCTGCCGTGGAAGCTCACCGTGCCATTGGAGGCGCGCGACCGCATCTCCCGGTTTACGAGCGGGATCCGCCTCGGCTCGTTCTTCCCGGTCCTCGCGTGGGATCCGCGGCGCGGCTGGGTCACCGACCCGCCGGCGCGAATCCTCTCGGAGAGCTCGACGACACCGACGGCCGACTTCGACGTGCACGTCGAGGCGCCGCACGGGATGCAGGCGATCGTCTCCGGCACGCAGGTGGCGCCGGGCCGCTGGCACGCGCACGCGGTGCGCGATGTCGGCGTCGCGGCGGCGCGGTTCGCGGTGGTGACCGCGATAGCGCACGCGCCGCGGCCCGTCACCGTCCGCGTTGCAGTCGCGCGTTCTGCGTCCGTTCGAGGCCCGGCGGCGCTGCGGATGGCGACGAGCGCGCTCCGGCGGCTTTCGCGCCTCTACGGGCCGTACCGCTGGGCGACGTACACCGTCGTCGTCCCGCCGGATCTCCACAGCGCCGGGATCGAGTACCCGACGCTGACGTTCATCGGCGCCAGCCCGATCCTGCGCCTGATCGTCGACCACGAGACGGCTCACCAGTGGTTCTACTCGCTGGTCGGGAACGATCAGGCGCGCGACCCGTGGCTGGACGAGGCGCTCGCGACGTGGGGCGAGGTTCAGCTCGGCGCCGGCTTGCCCGGGAGCATCGCCAGCGAGCCCGCGGCCGACTTCCGGCACGTCGGCGCGTCGATGTCGTACTGGAACACCCATGAGCTCGGTTACTTCCACGACGTGTACGGCGGCGGGGTCGTCGCGCTCGCGTCGCTCGGGCCGGCGGTGAAGGTGAACTGCGCTCTTCGTCGGTACGCGGCGCGCAACGCCTATCGGATCGCGCAGCCGGGCGACCTGCTCGAGGCGCTCGAGCGGATCATCCCCGGCGCCGAGCGCCGCCTCCGCCGCTTCGGGATCCACCGCTGAGGAGTTTGTGGAGGCGCGCCAAGCGCGTGTCCCATGCGCCGCCGACGTCCGCCATCCAGTCGAGCGCGCCCGCGAGCGGCTCCGGCGTCAGCTCGTAGCGTGTCTCGCGTCCTTCGCGCCTGCTCTCGACGAGACCTGCGTCGCTCAGCGCGGCGAAGTGCTTCGCGACCGCCTGGCGCGAGACGTTGAGCTCGGCCGCGAGCTCGGTCGCCGTCGCCGTGCCGCGCTCGGCGAGCGCCTCGACGACATAGCGCCGGTTCGGATCAGCGAGCGCGTCGAACACGCGCCCGGTCGGGTCGGTCACGCGTAGGTCAGCGCGAGCGCCCGCAGCTCGAGCGCGGTCGAGAACTCGGGCGTCGACTCGCGTACGTGGAGCTTCGTGCCTTCCTCGGTCTCCTCGAGCGTGAACTCGGTCTCGCCGTCGTCGTCCCAGTCGAGGACGAGGCGTTCGGGGGGCTCGGAGACCACGACCGTTGCGTGCCGCTCCTCGCCGTCCTCCCAACGAAAGACTCCCGCGCCGCCCTCGCGCGGATCGAGCTCGACGTCGTTCGCGAACCACTCCTCGAGCTGATCCGGGTCCGTCAGCGCTGCCCAGACTTCGTCCGGCGGAACCGGGAACTCGATCTCGCGGCTGACCTCCATGGGTTCCTCCAATCCGCAACCTGTGGGTTGCGTATACTAGGCGCAACCTAACGGTTGCACGTTACCAGGGAGGTCCGATGCCACTGATCCCGATGGTCGTCGAGCAGGACGGCCGTTTCGAGCGTTCCTTCGACATCTACTCGCGTCTGCTGCGCGAGCGCATCGTCTTTCTCGGCCAAGAGGTGGAGGACTCGATCGCAAACCTGATCACGGCGCAGCTCCTCTTCCTCGACGCCGAGGACCCCGAAAAGGACATCTCCCTCTACGTCAACTCGCCGGGCGGCTCGTCGTACGCGGGCATGGCGATCTACGACGCGATGCAGTTCGTCAAGGCCGACGTCGCGACGTACGCGATCGGGATGGCCATGTCTGCCGGCGCGATGATCCTGTGCGGCGGCGCCGCGGGAAAGCGGTACGTGCTGCCGAACGCGAAGGTGATGATCCACCAGGGCTCGGGCGGCTTCCGCGGCGCGCCGGCGGACATCCAGATCGCCGCGAAGGAGATCCTCGAGATGACGGAGCGGATGGCGGAGATCATCTCCCGCCACAGCGGTCGGCCCCTCGAGCAGGTGATGAAGGACATCGACCGCGACCACTTCATGACTCCGCAGGAGGCCGTCGACTACGGGCTCGCCGACCAGGTGATGACGCCGCGCGGACTCCCGCTGCAGGTGCGCTGAGATGGAGCTCGGAAAGCCAATCCGCCGGCTCCTCGTCGAGCCCGTCTCAGATCCCAAGCAACAGACTGTTACAAAGCCGGAAAGGCAGGTCCGAGGACGCGAGCCGATCGCGCTCCCGATTACGCCGAGCCGCTGATCGGCTGGCGCGTCTGGTGCCTCGTCCGCACACGCGACGCTTTACGGCTCTCGTCTGTCATCCACGACGCGCTGTGGCCGCAGGACGGCGAGCTCGTTGCGCGTTGCGACGCGAACCCATCGCACGAGCCGCCAGAGGAGAGCTGCTCGTGCGGGATTCACGCGGCGCGTGACCCGGCCACCGTCTGGACCTACTTGCAGGGACGCGACGACCCGCAGACGGTGCGTCGCGTCCTCGGGCGAGTGTTGCTGTGGGGACGCGTCGTCGAGCACGAGCTCGGCTGGCGCGCGTCGCACGCACTGCCGCTCGACCTCGTCCCGTTCGACGTCGAGTCGCTTCGGCGCGCCGCGGCCGGGATGCCGGACGGAACCTACGCGGCGATGTGGAGTTCCTGAGCCTCGTCCTCGTGTGCCCGGCGCCGCTCTTCGAACCGTGCAGCCGACGAGGCGACCACCGTGGGACCGTCATCCGCCTCGCGCTTCGTGACGAGGCGCGCGACGAGATAGCCGATCCCGACGACGATCGCGCCCGCCGCCGCATCGAAGAAGAAGTGGTTGCCGGTCGCGACGATCACGATCAGCATCACGGCCGGGTAGAGCGCGCCCGCGATCCGCACGGCGCGCCGGCGCGCATACGCGGCGAGCGAGACGCCGACGATGAGCGCGTAGCCGAAGTGGAGTGACGGAACGGCGGCGTACGGGTTGTAGACGCTGCCGAGCACGTTCGAGCTGAGGTTCAGATGTGCGCCGTTCGTGACGGTGTCCACAAACCCGAGCCCGGCGAGGCGCGGCGGAGCGGCCGGGTAGAGCACGTAGATCGCGAGCCCGATCGCCGTGGAGGCGATCAGCGTGTTGCGCACGAACGCGAACCGATCGCGATGGCGGCGGTACAGCCAGACGAGGAAGCCGATCGTGCCGCCGAAGTGGAGGGCCATGTACGCAACGCCGAGCACCGACGGAAGCGCGGGGACGGCGTGGGCCGCGTGCTGCAGCCCGCGCTCGCCGAAAACGTGGAAGTGGCGCTCGAGGTCGACGATCTTCTCGGTATGCGAGCGTGCGGCGGCGAGCGTTGCGCTCCCGCCGCCGCGGATCAGCTCGTAGACGCCGTAGAGGGCGACGAGCGTGGCGCCCTCCACCAGGCCCCGGTGGGGAGAGGACACGAGGGCCCGGAGGGAGGAGTGGGGTCGGAGGGCAGCCACGTTCATGCAAACGAGGCTAGGTCTCCGGGTCATTCCTGGCAGTGCGGTTACCACTACACCTGCCCTCCGGCTGGGCACACACTTTGTTCCGTGGATTCCCTGACACGCCGAGAGCTGCTGGAGCGGACCGGCCGGCTGGCGCTTGCCGCGGGCGCCGTCCCGTTCGCCGGGCGGTTGGCCGAGGCCGCCTGGTCGGCGCCGCCCGGGATCTACGGACAGCTCGCGCGAACGATTCGGGGCGACGTCGTCGTGCCGTCGGACGCCGCGTATCCACAGGCGCGTGCGCTCTACGACACGCGGTTCGACGGTGTCCATCCGCGCGCGATCGTCTTCGCGGAGAGCACCGTCGACGTGGCGCGGACGATCCACTGGGCGCGCAAGCACGGGCTCCGGATCACGCCGCGCTCAGGCGGGCACAGCTACGGCGGCTACTCCGTTTCACCGGGCATCGTCGTCGACGTCTCGCGCCTGAGCGGCGTCTCGGCAGCCGGGAACGGCAAGGCGGTGGTCGGCGCCGGCGCTCGGCTCATCGACGTGTACGACCGGCTCTGGCAACACGGCGTCACCGTTCCGGCCGGCACGTGCCCGACGGTCGGGATCGCGGGCCTGACGCAGGGCGGGGGGATCGGCTTCGCCGCGCGGAAGTTCGGCCTCACCTGCGACAACCTGCTCGAGGCGACGATCGTGAGCCCCGACGCGCACGCGCGCGTCTGCAATGCGCGCAGCAATGCAGATCTCTACTGGGCGCTTCGCGGCGGCGGCGGCGGCAACTTCGGAATCGTGACGCGGCTCGTCTTCCGCACGCACCCGGTCGCGAACGTCGCGACGTGCACGCTCGAGTGGCCGTGGTCGGACGCGCGACGCGTGGTACAGGCGTGGCAGCGATGGGCCCCCCACGCGCCGGACGGTCTCTTCTCCGTCTGCAACCTCAGCTGCGCCGGCGGCGGCGCGCCCACGGTCACCGTGGCGGCGCAGTTCTTCGGCACGCCCCAGCAGCTCAAGGCTCTCATCGATCCGCTGACCGCGACGGGCTCCCCGTTCCGCGTCTCCGTCAATCCGCACACCTACATGGACGCCGTGCGGATGTGGGCCGGCTGCTCCGGAACCGTCGCGGCGTGCCATCTGCAGCCGCAGGGCGCGCTCGGCCGCTCGACGTTCAAGGGCAAGTCCGACTACGTGAACCGGCCGTTCAGCCCGCATGCGATCGACACGCTCGTCCGGCGGATCGAGGCGCGGCGCTCCGGGGGGCCGGGCCGCGCGATCGTCCTCCTCGACTCGTCGGGCGGAGCGATCAACCGGGTGCCGAAGGGAGCGACCGCGTTCGTCCATCGCGATGCGCTCTTCTCGTTGCAGTACCTCGCGTACTGGGACGTGACGGATCCGCCCGCGACGGCCGCCGGGAACATGTCCTTCCTCCGCGCGCTCTATGCGGCGATGAGGCCGTTCGCCTCAGGGTTCGCGTACCAGAACTACATCGATCCGGAGCTCTCGACGTGGAAGCACGCCTACTACGGGTCGAACCTCCCGCGGCTCGTGTCGGTCAAACGGAGGTACGACCCCGGCAACGTGTTTCGTTTCCACCAGAGCATTCCGACTCGGCTCTAGCCCGCCGCCCGAGCCCGGAGGGCTCGCGCGACGGGCGTTCTTACGCAGCTCTTACGTGGCTCTCAGCCGCCTCTCAGGCTCGGCTGGAACTCTCACCCGCATGTCCGAAGCCGGATTCGCGCTCGAACGATCGCGGCCCTCGCCGTGGCGGTACGTCCCAGATCGTTCCGCCGCGTACTGACCGCCGGGCTGCTCGGCCTCGTCGTCGGGGCCAACGGCGCGGTGATCGTCTGGCTCTGGGTGCACGGCGGCAACGTGTCGGAGCACCTCTCGACCGGCGAGCTGCTCACGTCGATCGGCCGGATCACGGGCCTGCTCGCGTCGTACACGGGTCTGCTGCAGGTCCTCCTCCTCGCCCGGCTGCCGTGGCTCGAGCGCCTCGTCGGGTTCGACCGCCTCAGCGTCTGGCATCGCTGGAACGGACACGCGTGTCTCGACCTCGTCCTCGCGCACGTGGTGCTCACCGTCTGGGGCTACGCTCTGATGGACAAGGTCTCGCTGCCGAGGGAGATCTCCACGATGCTGGGCGGCGGCGTCTATCCGGGGATGATCACGGCGACCGTCGGCACCGGCCTGCTCATCGCGGTCGTCGTCACGTCGATCGTGATCGTCCGGCGCCGACTGCGCTACGAGACCTGGTACGCGGTGCACTTCGCGGCCTACGCCGGAATCGCGCTCGCCTGGTTCCACCAGATTCCGACGGGCAACGAGCTCGTCCTCGACCGCGTCGCCGCCGACTACTGGCGCGCGCTCTACGTCGTCACGCTCGGCCTCCTCGTCATCTTCCGCGTCTTCGTGCCGCTCGCCAAGGCGTTCCGGCACCGGCTGCGTGTCGAAGAGGTCGTCGCGGAGGGTCCCGGCGTGGTCTCGCTGCGCATCACGGGACGCAAGCTCGACCGGCTGCAGGCGCGCGCAGGACAGTTCTTCCTCTGGCGCTTCCTCGACCGCAGGCGCTGGTGGGCTTCCCATCCGTTCTCGCTCTCGGCCGCGCCCGACGGACGGTCGCTGCGCATCACCGCGAAAGCGCTCGGCGACTTCTCGGCGCGCATGTCGGAGATCCGGCCCGGCACGCGCGTGCTCGCGGAAGGGCCGTTCGGCGTCTTCACCGAGGCCGCGCGGCGGCGCGAGAAGGTCGTGCTCATCGGCGGCGGGATCGGGATCACGCCGATTCGCGCGTTGATGGAGGACATGGCCGGCGACGTCGTCGTCCTCTACCGCGTGCTCAGCGACGATGACGCCCTCCTCCGTGACGAGCTCGACGCGATCGCACGCGAGCGCGGGACCCGCCTGCTCGTGATCGCGGGCGATCACGCGACGCCCGAAGGAGGCCGTCTCCTCTCACCCGACCATCTGCGCGAGATCGTCCCCGACATCGCCGAGCGTCAGGTGTACCTCTGCGGACCGCCCGCGATGACCGAAGCGCTCGAACGGAACGTCCGGCGCGCAGACGTTCCCGGCCGCCTCGTCCACACCGAGAAGTTCGCCCTCTAAGCGAGAAAGGAACGACCCGATGCGAAGAACGCTCACGATGCTGCTCACGATGGTGGTGTTGGCTTTGCCCGTTGCGGATGCGGTCGCGGCGGTCAAGGCGACGAAGAAGAAGGTCATCGTCGTCACGAAGAAGTTCACCGGCACCGCATTCGAGGCGGGGCGCTGGGGATCGCTGCAGGTGACGATCAAGGTCCGCAAGACGACGACGATCACCGGCACGAAGCGGAAGGTGACGCGAAAGATCACCGCCGTCGGCGTCCCGACCTATCCGAATCACACCGACCGCTCGGTGTTCATCAACTCGCAGGCGCTTCCGATCCTGAAGAGCGAGACCCTGCGGGCGCAAAGCGCGAGCATCGACATGGTCTCCGGCGCCACCGACTCGAGCGATGCGTTCGCCGAGTCGCTGCAGTCCGCGATCCTCAAGGCGAGGCACGCGTGACGGAAACGCTCGCAACCGTCCGGGGCGCTTGCCGCGTGGAGCAAATCATGGGGATGCCGATCGTCGTGGACGTCCGCGACGAGGAGGTCGAGGAGGACACCCTCGAGGCCGTGTTCGACTGGCTCCGCTGGGTCGACGCCACGTTCAGCACGTACAGGGAGGACAGCGAGATCAGCCGCCTCGATCGCGGCGAGCTCGCGGTCGCGGACGCGCACGACGACGTGCGCCGGGTGCTCGACCGCTGCGAGGAGTTGCGGGAGGAGACTCGCGGCTCCTTCGACGCACGGGCAACCGGCCGGCTCGATCCGTCCGGCCTCGTCAAGGGCTGGGCCGTCGACAGCGGCGCCGACATTCTCCACGGCGCGGGCCTACGGAACTTCGCCGTCAACGCCGGCGGCGACATGCGGCTCTCCGGCCGCGCCGTCCCGGAGCTCACGTGGCGCGTCGGCATCCAGCACCCGCTCGACCGCGCGAGGGTCGCCGCTGTCGTGGAGGCGAACGACCTCGCGGTTGCCACCTCCGGCGCCTATGCGCGCGGCGACCACGTGGTCGAACCGCACACCGGCCGTCCGCCGCACGGCGTCCTCTCCGTGACCGTCGTCGGGCCCGAGCTAGCGACCGCAGACGCATACGCGACCGCCGCGCTCGCGATGGGCCCCCACGCCGGCCCGCATTGGACCGCACGGTTGCGCGGCTACGAGGCGATGACGATCCTCGCCGACGAGACTGTTCTCACGACCGGAGGTTTCCCCAGTGGATGAGTCCCGCTTCACGCGACGCACCTCGATCGTCAAGCTCGGCGGCCTCGTGGCGGGCGCGCTCGGCGTCTCCGGCTGGGAAGCCGGCTCGGCGGGCGCCGGTCCAGCGGCCGTGGCGTCCGGCGCGGTCTCCTGCGTCCTCACGCCCGAGCAGACGGAAGGGCCGTACTACATCCCCGGCGAGCTCGTGCGCCGCAACATCACCGAGGGAAGGCCGGGAACGCCTCTGCTGCTCCGCGCGTACGTCGTCGACGCGTCGACGTGTCGGGCGATCAGGAATGCAGCGGTCGACGTCTGGCACGCCGACGCGAGCGGCGTCTACTCCGGCTTCGGCGCCGGCGCGCCGAATCGCACGTTCATGCGCGGCATCCAGCGGACGAGCGCGAAAGGTCTCGCACTGTTCCGCACCGTCTATCCCGGCTGGTACCAGGGGCGAACCGTGCACATCCACGTCAAGGTGCACATCGGCGGCAACGTCGTGCACACGGGCCAGCTCTACTTTGCGGACCGCGTCACTGACGTCGCGTATCGGAAGGCGCCGTACACGAGCCGGCCGAATCGCACGACGCGCAATGCGGACGACGCGATCTACCGCAACGGCGGGCGCAAGTCACTCATGGCCGTGCGGAGAAATGGCAGCAGCTACGTCGCCTCGATCACGATGGGAGTGCACCGCGGCTGACGATCACGGCGCGACGTCGAAGAGGCTGACCTCGAAGTTCTCGACGCTGATCCAGCTCGCTCCTATGCCTGTCGCCGTGAGCTCCGTCAGCCGCTTCGCCGCCTCGGCACTGTCGTCGAGGTCCTGCTCCGTCGCCCAGAGCGTGATCGCGAGCACCTTGCCGGTCTCCGCGTTCGCAAGTCTGATCAGACCGCGGAACCCGGTGCTCTCGCGAAGCCACGGCATGATTTCCTCGATCACGGCCGCGAGACCTTGGTCGTGCTGCTCGCTCGTCGTCTCGAGCGTGTGAACCCGCGCGAAGGTCAGTTCAGGATCTCCTTCAGCACCGCTGAATAGTCGTCGTCCCCGCCACCAGCCTGCTCGGCTTGGAGGAACCATTCTCGCGCGGCTTCGACCACGCGCAAGTCAGGAGCAGCCGTCCGGATCAGGTCGGCGTCCTTTCGCGCGAGGGACAGTGCGAACCGCCGCGGGAAGTCGTCGCTCTCGATCGCCGGACGGCGCCGCTCAGCCTGGGCGGCGAGAGGCGTCGCCGCGAGGACGTCGAAGGCGACGTCGCGGGAGAGCCCGAGGCGGTCGGCCAGCGCGATCGACTCGCCGAGCAGCGTGATCGTCCCGACGAGGGTCGCGTTCGCGACGAGCTTCGCGGCGGAGCCTGCGCCGACGCCGCCGACGTGGAGGACCGTGCCGAGCGTCGCGAGGAGCGGCTCCCAGGCGCGCACGAGCTCGTCCGGTCCGCCGAGGAAGACCGTGAGGGTCGCCGACTCGACCTCCGAGAGGCTCCCGAGCACCGGCGCGTCGAGGAGTCCCGTCCCTTCCGGCAACGCGGACGCGAGCTTCGCGGTGGCCTCAGAGCCGACGGTCGACATCTGGATCACGGTCGTGCCCGTATCTGCGCCGGCGGCGATGCCCTCGGGCCCACCGACGACTGCGTCGAGCGCCTCCGGATTCGAGACCATCGTGATCACGGCGTCCGCACGTCGCGCCGCATCGGCCGGCGAGGTCGCCGCGACCGCGCCGGCGGAGACGAGCTCGTGCGCCTTCGACGGGTCGCGGTTCCAGACGACGACGTCGTTCCCCGCGTCCAGCAAACGCCGCGCGATGCGACTTCCCATCGCGCCGAGCCCGACGACCGCGACCGCCGTCACTCGTGCGGTGTCAGATCCGCCTCAACGCCGGGCGACGTTCGGACTCGTCGAGGACACGCCCGCCGATCCAGTTGACGACCCAGACGATCACGACGATGCCGACATAGGTCCAGAAACCGTCGATCGAGAAGTTCGGGGCGATCCACTCGGCCAGAGCGATCATGGCGATGTTGATCACGAGGTAGAAGAACCCGAGCGTCACGATGATCAGCGGCAACGTCAGGACGGCGAGCACGGGCTTGATCACGGCGTTCGCGATCCCGAGCACCGATGCGCCGAGAAAGTACGCCCAAAAGCCGTTGATCGTGACGCTGCCCCAGAGAGCGTCGGCGATCCAAAGCGCGATCGCGTTGATGCCCCAGGCGACAACGAGACGAACCAGGAACGGCATGGCGTCAGTCTAGAGGCCGCCCCGCCACTCGTCGTACGTCCGGAACGTTCCGGCCTTTCGCGCTTCGACGATGCATTCCATGTGCGCGTGACGTCGGCGGTTCACGTCGCCTTCGGGGGCGATCACGACGTGGTCGCTCATCGCGTGCAGGAGCTCGTTGCAGAACGGACAGCGGTACGTCGCCGGGCGGTTGCTCTGCGCCGGGCGCATGGCCCACCAGCGGACGTCGTCAGACGTGACGGGAGTCACCTGCCCTGTTTGCCGTGAGTGGTTCCTGGAATACCACTTGAAACGAGGAAAGAGGAAGGGGTGGTCTCGTGGCCACATTCCGAGACGAGCATGCCCGCAGCGGCTGGAGTCGCACGCGCTGGCTCGTCGTACTCGGCGTCCTCATCGCCATCGGCGTTGCCATCGCCCTCATCGTCGTCTACACCGGCGGCGGCGGGTCCGGCGGCGGAGGCGGCGGCTACTAAGACAGACGATCCGGAGAGCGTCCGCCACGACGGGCGCTCTCCCTTCAGCCTGCGCGCGCCCGCGCGACGATCTCCTCGACGACGGCGGTCTTCGCGTTCGCGTCCTCCCAGCCGCCGCGCGAAAAGACGTGGAGGGTCACGTTCGTCTCGCGCTTGCGGAACATGCGGTGCTCGTACCAGTCTGGCTCGCGGATGCGAAGGACGTACCCGGCTGCCTCGAGCGCGGGGACGTACGCGCTCTCGTCCTCGATGTCGTTCTCGGACACGCGCAGTACGATCGCACGCTCGAGGACAACCTGCGCGACCTCCGGCGCCACGCCGACGACTTCGCAAAGCGCGAGGGCTTCACGTACACGGTGCTCGATCCTGGCGACGGCGTCGTCGGCTGCGTCTACATCTATCCGGCGCGCGACGGCGAGCACGATGCGCACGTCACGTCCTGGGTGCGCGCGAGTCGCGCGGAGCTGGACGTCGCGCTGCGTCGCGCGGTGAACGGCTGGCTCAGGGCCGACTGGCCGTTCGAGCGTGTCGACTACGCCGTTCCGCGAACGCCGTAGCTCTCACGTCGTCCCGAGCCTCCCGCGCTAGCTGGGAGTGAAGCGCTGGTCGTGGTGGCCGGCCAGCTTAAGCAGGAGGTCGTTCAGCTTCGCTCGGCTCTTCGCGTCGAGCGGCGCGAGGAAGTCCTCTTCGATCTGCTCCATGATCCCGCGCCGCTTCGCCAGCGTCCGCTTCCCGGCGGGCGTCATGGTGACGACGTGGCGCCGGCGATCTCGGCCTGCGTGTCCCGCGCGCCCTCCTCGAGGAGGATGAGAACCGCATTCTGGTACGGGTCGCAGCCGGCTGCCGCGAAGGCCGGCGTGGCCCACTCGCGGACGGCGTCGCCGAGCCGCTTGAGAAGGAAGAGGTTGCTCCGGAGGAGATCGTCGGGGATCTTCGGCGCCTTGGCGACCTGAGGCGCCTGCGGGGCCGTCGCCACGGGAATAGCGTAACTCGCCATATCGTTGGATGCCCTAATCATGGAATATTCCAACGATTTGGAGGCCGCATGAATTCCCTCGTTTCCAGGGCTTCTGCGGGAACCTACGACCGGCGCTGGCTCACCCTCGCCGTGGTCGTTGCCGCTCAGTTCATGGTCGTCGTCGACATCGCGATCGTGAACGTCGCCCTTCCTTCCATCAAGACGGATCTGCACTTTTCCGAGGCAAGCCTTCAGTGGGTCATCACGGCCTACTCGATTCTCTTCGGCGGCGTGCTCCTGCTCGGCGGCCGGCTCGCCGACCTCCTCGGCAGGCGCCGCCTGCTGATCGCCGGCGTCGCGCTGTTCGCCGTAAGCTCGCTGCTTGCCGGCCTCGCGTGGTCCTCCGGCTCCCTCATCGTCTTCCGCGCGATGCAGGGCCTCGGCGGGGCGCTCCTCTCGCCGGCGGCGCTGTCGATTCTCACCACGACGTTCCGTGAAGGCCGCGAACGCAACATCGCACTCGGGATCTGGGGCGCAGCGTCAGGTAGCGGCGGTGCGGCGGGCGTCCTGCTGGGCGGGGCGCTGACGTCCTATCTCAGCTGGTCGTGGATCTTCTTCGTCAACGTCCCGGTCGCCGCTGCGATCGTCGCTGTGACGCCGCTCCTCGTACGCGAGAGCCGCGCGGACGTCGCGCATCGGACTTTCGACGTCGCCGGGGCCACGACGATCACGACCTCGTTGATGCTGCTCGTCTACGCGATGACTCGGGCGACGCAGCACGGCTGGAGCGACAACGTGACAGTCGCGAACCTTGCGGTCTCGGCAGGGCTGGCGATCGCATTCGTCGTGATCGAGCTGCGCTCGAAGGCGCCGCTTCTGCCGATGAGGATCTTCCGGTTGCGGACGCTCTCTGCGGCGAACGCCACCGCGCTGTTCCTTTCGTCGGCGGTGTTCTCGCAGTTCTTCCTGCTGACGCTCTACATGCAGCAGGTGCTGCACTACTCGGCGATCCAGACCGGCGTCGCCTACATCGGACTGACCTTGTCGATCATCGGTTTCTCCGTCGTCGCGCAGACGCTTGCCACGCGCATCGGCGCGCGGAAGGTCTTGCCGGCGGGGCTCCTCCTCTCGGCCGTCGCGCTCGTGATGTACGCGCGGCTGCCGGTGAACGGGCATTACTTCTGGGACGTCTTCCCGGCGTTCATCCTCAGCGGCATCGGGCTGGCTCTCTCGTTCGTTCCGGTCCAGATCGCGTCGCTGACGGGCGTGCGTACGTCCGAGGCCGGAGTCGCTTCCGGGCTCATCAACACGAGCCAGCAGATCGGCGGCGCGATCGGGCTCGCGGCGGCGTCGACGATCGCGACGACGTTTACGAGCCACTACGTCTCCTCGCACGTGGGCATCTCGGCCGGAAACGGATCGGCGCTGACGTACGGGTTCGAGATCGCCTTCTACGTCCTCGCGGCGCTCGCCGCCATCGGCGCGGTCGTCGCTGCGGTCTTCATCGAGTCGCAGCCGCGCGTGCCCAGCGAGGAGCTCAGTGAGGCCGGGGAGGCTCGGCTGGCGCTGGAGGCGGCAGCATGACGGCCGTCACCCGCGACTTTCGGACGCTCGACGACCTCGTCCTTCACCTGAAGGGTCTCGTCATCGTGCGCGAGCTGCTGCGGCGACGAGGAGCGTCGGACGCGGAGATCGACGCACACAGCGTGGAGATCGAGCGCGTCCGCGTGCGGCTCGCGGAGTTCGTGCGGGCCGACTAAGCCGCCAATGACTGCGCGACCCGGCCGTCAGCTCCGGCCGGGTCGCGCCCGACTTCTTCAGGCGGCGGCGAAGCGCTTAGCCGCCCGAGCGCGTGCTCGCTCCGCCTCGACTTCGCGGTCCTTCGGCGGTGCCGTGGTCACGAGGTGGTCGATCAGCCGCTGGGTCGCATCGGCGACCTCGTCGACGGCGCGGTCGAACGCCTCCTCGTTTGCACGTGACGGCTTCGTGAAGCCGCTGACCTTGCGGATGTACTGGAGCGATGCGTCGCGGACCTCCTCGCCGGTCGCGGGAGGCTCGAAGTTGAAGAGCGTGTGGATGTTTCGGCACATGTCCCCATCGTACGGTGCGGTGCCAGGCACCGCACCGGACGTGTGACGATTCGTGCGCCGATGTCGGACGGACTTCCCGCTGTCTTCTCCCGCATGCTCGACCTCTGGAACGGCGGCGACGTCGATCCCGCCGACGTCTATGCCAGCGTCGCCGACGATCTCGAACCGACGATCGCGAAGTTTCGTGCGGCATTCCCCGACCTGCGGTGGGAGATCGACGAGTGGTTCGTGGCAGGCGACCGCTACGTGTTGCGCATGCACGCGACCGGCACCTACATCGGTCAGACCTTCCGGTTCGAGGGCGTCGAGCTGCACCGCGTCCACGGCGACCGCATCGTCGACTCTGATCAGGTGTGGGACCTGGGTGCGCTCTACAGGGTCATCTAGCGGCCGCGCAGCCGAGACCTCCTCGAGCATGACGTCCATGCTCCGACCAGTGAAGTCGAGGTTGCTCGACGCCCTCGACTGCGCTCGTCTCCTCAAGCGCGGCGACGAGCTCCGAGGGAAGCCGCAGGGCGAGTTGCGTGCGCAGGGTGTCGATCTCGTCCGGAGTCAGCGGTGGCGCGAAGTCCAGCGCGATCCGGTCGCCTCCTCCGTCGACGAGCTCACCGCGCGCATCCGTTTGAGGACGTCGGCCGCATCCGGCATCAGAGCACCACGTACTCCTCGACCAGCTCGCGCAACTGCGTCGCCTTCCCCTCGAGCGCGCTGCTCTCGAACCGGTCGAGCTCGAAGAGATGCGGCAGCCGCTCGTACAGCTCGGGGAGACCGAGCCTCTCCGCCACCTGCTCGCGGATCCACTTGTTATAGGCAAGCGGATAGGTGCGACGGGCGACGTGCAGCCCGAGCAAGAAGCCCTGAAACGCGCGGTAGAAGCGATCGAACGCCTGGAAGTACAGCTCGCGCTCGACGAACCACGGGATGCGCGCGAGGTTGTTCTCGAGAACGAACCAGCGTGCAGAAGCCAGGCGCTCGCGCCGCAGCTCGTCGTCGTAGAAAGGAAGCCAACCGGCGGCGAGCCGCTCGAAGCGATCGCCGTGCAGGAAGAGCGGCACCGAGTAGACGAACAGGTTCCCGACCGACACCTCGAGGTAATCGAACCCCTCGTCGTCGATGACGCCCGGAACGATGACGCCGTCCCAGACGTCGAGGTGGAGGTCGGAGAAGCGGCCGGCGCGCGCAAGGTTCGCGATCGTCTCGTCCTCGGCTGCGAAGCGGAGCCAGTCGGCCTCGACGGCCGCGACGACCTCCGTCGGGGCGATCACCTGCATGTCGAGGCAACTGTCCGGGGTTCCCTTCCCGCGTGCGCACGAGCACACGAGCAGGACCGCATCGGTCTCCTCTCTCGCCGCGAAGTACTCCGTGATCGCGGTCGCCGCTCGCTCGTGCGCTTCCGTCGGGTACGCCGCGGTGACGCTCACGCGAAGTCGATCACGCTGCGGATGCCGTCCTGCGCCTCCATCAGCTCGAACCCACGGTTGACCTCGTCGAGCGTCAGCTTGTGCGAGACGAACGCGTCGACGTCGATGTCGCCGGCGAGGTACCGCTCGACGAACTGCGGCACTTGGTCGCGGCCCTTGACGCCGCCGAACGACGACCCGGCGACGCGCCGTCCGGTGATGAGGAGGCGCGGGACGACGTCGAGCGTCTCGCCCTTGCCTGCGACCCCGCAGACCGTCGCGAGCCCCCAGCCCATGCGCGCCGACTCGACGGCCTGGCGCATCACGTGCACGCTGCCGGTCGCCTCGAACGCGTAGTCCGCGCCGAAGCCGTCGGTCAGGTCGAGGATCCGCTGCACCGCATCGGGGCCGCCTGTGATCGTGTCCGTGGCGCCCTGACCGCGCGCGAGCTCGAGCCGCTCGTCCGACAGGTCGACGCACACGATCCGCTCCGCGCCCTGCAGCCGGCAACCTGCGACCGCGCCCAGGCCGACCATGCCCGCACCGAAGACGACGCACGTGGATCCCGGCTCGACCTTCGCGGTGTTGATCGCGGCGCCGAGCCCCGTCGACAACCCGCATGCGAAGAGACACGCGCGGTCGAGTGGAGCGTCGTCGCTCACCTTGGCGAGCGCGATCTCGGGCATGACGGTGTACTCGGCGAACGTGGAAGTTCCCATGAAATGGCGGATCGGCTCGCCGTCGCGCGACAGCCGGGTCGTGCCGTCGG
Source organism: Actinomycetota bacterium (assembly GCA_005884945.1). GTDB lineage: Bacteria > Actinomycetota > Thermoleophilia > Gaiellales > Gaiellaceae > 3-1-20CM-4-69-9. Next base: position 16,548 of record VAYM01000028.1, read on the forward strand.
GCAGGTAGCCCTTGTTCTGCTGGTCGCGGATCGCGAGGCAGAGATTCGTGCGCGCGTCGCGGCAGTGGATGCACTCGCGGCACTGGGGCGAGAAGAGCGTGACGACGTGGTCGCCGGCCGCGAGGGACGTGACGCCGTCGCCGACGCGTTCCACGACGCCTGCGCCCTCGTGGCCGAGCACCGTCGGCGCGTAACCGGAGGGATCCGCGCCGGAAGCGGTGTACAGGTCGGTGTGGCAGACGCCGCACGCGACGAGCCGGACGAGCACTTCGCCGGCGTTCGGCTCCGCGAGATCGAGCTCCTGCACCGCGAGCGGGGCGCCGAAGTCGTCGAGAACCGCGGCTCGGATCTTCATCGGCGGATCGTCTCACGCGCCCGGTTCGCCATACGAGAGGATCCCCCCGTGATCCGGACGGCGTTCACGGAGATGCTCGGGATCGAGCATCCGGTCGTCTCGGCGGGCATGGGCGCGGGCATGGCCGACGGCGATCTCGCGGGTGCCGTGTCGCACGCAGGCGGCCTCGGTGTGGTCGGCGCGTCGTGGCTCCGGCCGGAGCAGGTGGCCGAGATGGTCGCGCGGGCGCGCGAGATCACGGACAGGCCGATCGCGGTCAACCTCCTGCTGTTCGGAAACGAGCACCTGCTGGACGACGTGCTGCGCACCCGTCCGGCCGTCCTCTCAACCGCGTGGGCGGCAGACGACCAGGATCTCGCGGCAATCTTCGCGAGCGCGCACGAAGCCGGCGCCAAGGTGATGCACATGGTCCCGAGGCTCGACGACGCGGAGCGTGCGGTGGAGGCCGGCGCCGACGTCGTCGTCGCGCAAGGGACGGACGGCGGCGGTCACGTCGGTCTCGTCGGAACGACAGTGGTCGTCCGCCAGGTCGTGAAGGCGGTGTCGCCGATCCCCGTGCTCGCCGCGGGCGGGCTGGCCGACGGTGCGGGACTCGCGGCGGCACTCGCGCTCGGCGCGTCGGGGATCCTCCTCGGAACCCGCTTCCTGGCGACGAACGAAGCGCCGCTCGACGCGTACTACAAGGACGCGATCGTCGCGAGCGACGGGACGGACACCGTCGTGACGACGGTCGGCGAGGCGCTCACCGGGCGCGACTGGCCCGGCGCCTTCGCCCGAGTTGCACGGACGCGTTTCGTCGAGGAGTGGCTCGGCCGTGAGCCGGAGCTCCGCAGGCGGCGGTCGGAGGTCTGGGACCGGCTCGAGCAGGCAGACGCGAACGCAGATGCGGACTACGCGCTGATGTGGTTCGGGCAGAGCGCCGGGCTGATCGACTCCGTCGCTCCGGTCGCGGACGTCGTCAGGCAGATCGTTGCCGACGCGGAGCAGATCTTGCGCGGCGTCGGCGACACCGTCGCGTAGCGCAGCGGGGCCGAGGTGCGGTTAACCGCACCTTCGGTTGACCGGGTAATCCCCTTACGGACGCCGGTGCGGCGCGGGCACCCTCTGTGAAAAGCCAAGTCACGGGGAGATTCAAGGTGTCAAAGGAGACTTTCGCCGCGCGCGCCGCAAAGTGGAGCGCGGCCCACTGGAAGACCGCCACCTTCGGGTGGCTCGCATTCGTCGTCGCCGCGATCGTCGTCGGGTCGGCCGTCGGCTCGGTCAAGCTGACCGACGCCGAGCAGTCCACCGGCGAGTCGGCGAGGGCGCAGCAGATCCTCGCCGACGCCGGGTTCTCACAGCCCGCGGCCGAGAGCGTCCTCGTCCAGTCGCAGACGGCGACGACGAGCGATCCCGCGTTCCGGCAGACGATCGCGCGCGTCGTCACGCGGCTGAACGAGCTCCGGAACGTCGAGGACGTGCGCTCTCCGCTCGCGCCGGGGGCGGCCGGCCAGATCTCGAAGGACAAGCACTCGGCGCTCGTGCAGTTCGACATCGCCGGCGAGCAGTCGAAGGCGGACAAGAAGGTCGCGCCGATCATGAACGCCGTCTCGCAGCTCGACCGGGCGAACCCGGGCTACACGATCGCGGAGTTCGGCTTCGCGAGCGCGAACCACGAGCTGAACGACACGATCGGCAAGGACTTCCAGAAGGCGGAGAAGCTCTCCGTCCCGATCACGTTCGTCATCCTGCTGGTCGCGTTCGGCGCGTTCGTCGCCGCCGGTGTGCCCGTGCTGCTCGCGTTCTCGGCTGTGCTCGGATCGATCGGCCTCGCGGAGTTGTCGAGCCATGTTTTGCACGCGTCCGACGCGACGAACTCGGTGATGCTGCTGATCGGAATGGCGGTCGGCGTCGACTACTCGCTCTTCTACGTCAAGCGTGAGCGCGAAGAACGGCGGGCAGGCCACGGACCCGAGGCGCTGCACCGCGCGGCTTCGACGTCGGGCCAGGCGGTGCTCATCTCGGGCTTGACCGTGCTGATCGCGATGGCGGGGATGCTCTTCGCCGGCTCGAAGATCTTCACGTCGATCGGGATCGGGACGATGATCGTCGTCGCCGTCTCCCTGATCGGCTCGCTGACCGTGTTGCCCGCGCTGCTCGGGAAGCTCGACGAGCGGATCGACCGCGGCGTCGCCGCCGTCGCCGCCGCGGGCGCGCTTCGCGTCCTCCGACTCGCGAAGGTGCAGCCGCGCTGGCTCGTGCGTCTCCGTGAGCGCCGCACGCTCCTTCAGCGCGCGAAGGGTGAAGGAGCCGAGTCACGAGTGTGGGGCGCCGTGCTGCGACCCGCGTTGCGGTTCCCGCTCGTGGCGGTGATCGTGTCGACGGCCGTGCTCGTCGTGCTTGCGCTGCCGCTTCTGAGCATCCACACGAAGCTGCTGAGCTTCACGGACCTGCCCGGCGATATCCCGATCGTGCAGACGTTCAAGAAGACGCAGGCGGCGTTCCCGGGCGCGCAGACGCCGGCGCAGGTCGTGATCAAGGCCGACGACGTGTCGTCGCCGTCCGCCGACTGGGCGATCGGCCAACTGAAGACGCAGGCGCTCGCAACCGGCCGGATGAGCGAGCCGATCCAGACGTTCGTCAATCCGGATCACACGGTCGCGCGCGTCGAGATCCCGCTCGCCGGCAACGGCGACAACGGAGCTTCGGTGGCCGCGCTGACCACGCTGCGCACGCAGGTGCTCCCGGCGACCATCGGTCAGCTGTCCGGCGCGCAATACGCGGTCACGGGCGAGACTGCCGGCTCCCGCGACTTCAACACGACCGTGAAGCAGCGCTTCCCGTACGTGTTCGGGTTCGTGCTCGGGCTCGCGTTCCTGTTGCTGCTCCTGACGTTCCGTTCGATCGTCGTGCCGATCAAGGCGATCGTGCTGAATCTGTTGTCGGTTGCCGCGTCGTACGGCGTGCTCGTGTGGATCTTCCAGGACGGCCATCTCCAGGGCTTGCTCAACTTCCATTCGAACGGGGCCGTTGTGACGTGGCTGCCGCTCTTCCTCTTCGTCGTGCTCTTCGGGCTGTCGATGGACTATCACGTCTTCATCCTCAGCCGGATCCGCGAGCTCGTCGACCGCGGCGTCCCGACCGAGGAAGCTGTCTCGCGCGGGATCCGCACCACCGCTTCGACGGTGACGGCCGCCGCGGTGGTGATGGTCGCCGTGTTCGCGATCTTCGCGTCGCTGCGGACGCTCGACATCAAGCAGATGGGCGTGGGCCTCGCGGTCGCCGTGCTGCTCGACGCGACGCTGATCCGCGGGGTGCTCCTGCCCGCGACGATGAAGCTGCTCGGCGACTGGAACTGGTACCTGCCGCGTTGGCTCGAGTGGTTGCCGCGCGTCTCGTTCGAGGGCAAGCGCGGCGAGCGGATCGACGGCGTCCCCGCACCCGCGTTGGACTAGCCTCACACGCCGATGCCGCAAAGGACGCCGCTGACTTCGCCGCTCTCCGTCAGCCGTAGGTCGAGCGGCCGGCGCCCGGGCGCGCGTTCTCCGGGTACGGCGCGAGGTCGTTCACGAAGCGAGGCTGATCCTCGACGCGGCGCAGCCACTGCTCGACCGCAGGGAACTCGTCGAGGTCGAAGCCGGCCTCGGGCGCGGTGTGCGTGTACGCGTAGACGCAGATGTCCGCGATCGAGTGGCGCTCGCCGACGAGGAATGCCCGATCGGCGAGCTGCTGCTCGAGCATCGCGAGTGCGCCGCGGCCGAGCTCGCGCCGCTGCACGGCGGGCGGATCGTCGGGCGCCCACCGTCCGGTGAGCAGGCGGAAGCGAAGCCCGCCGATCCCCGGCATCACGTCGGTCTGCTCGAGGATGAGCCACTTGAGGACGTGCGCGCGGTCGAAGGCGTCCTCGGGAAGGAACGGCGTGCCGTCCGCGAGGTACCACAGGATCGCGTTCGACTCCTGCAGGTACCGCCCGCCGTCCGTCTCGAGCACCGGAGTCGAGCGGGCCGGGTTCTTCGCGGCGAACTCGTCGGTCAGGGTGTCGCCGCCGAAGATGTCGACCGGCACGCGCTCGTACGGGCGCTCCAGTTGGGCGAGCAGCAGCCGGGCCTTGTAGCAGTTCGCCGAGGCGACGTAGTCGTACAGGCGCATGAGCCGTGAAACGTACGTGCCGGCCGCGATGTGAGCCGCTCCGAATATCACTCGACCGGGGGAGACCGAAGGGCCGTACGTCGGCGAATCTCCGAGGACTCAAGGAGTCCAAATGCGGCTACACGCTCCTCGGGGTCCTCTGTCGTCGCGGCGCGGGGCGCGGTCGGCCGGCGGCCCTCTCCCAGGAGAACAACGAACGTCGATCCTCACCGGGCGCACGCGCCCGAGCCTGGTTGCGACCTTCGCGATCGTGAGCATCGTCCCGCTGGCGGCGCTCGGCTTCGGCCTCTTCTACTTCCTCGAAGGCCAGATCCGCTCGCGTGCGCTCGACGGTGCCCGCAACGCCGCGGTGCTCGTCGCGCGCTCCTCGGTCGAGCCGATCGTCTTGCGGTCCGATCTCCGCGCTCCGCTCCGCCCCAGCCTGGAGCAGGACCTCGCGGCTTCCGCCACGCAGCTCCACGGCGCGGGAGTCGCCCGCATCAAGCTCTGGAATCTCGACGGCAAGGTCGTGTACTCGGACAAGGCGGCGCTGATCGGCCGCACGTTCCCTGTCAGCGACGAGATCAAGGAAGCGGCGGAGGGTCGCATCGCCTCCGAGGTCTCCGACGCGAAGAGGGCCGAGAACGTCGAGGACCACGGGTACGGAAAGCTGCTCGAGGTCTATGTGCCGCTGCGCTCGTCACGAGGCCGCATCGGCTCCGTCTTCGAGATGTACATGCCGTATGGGCCGGTGGCGGCGGCGATCACGCACGACCTGCGAACCCTTGCGCTGATTCTTCTCGCGGGCGTCGCGTTCCTCTGGGCCGCGCTCTTCCCGCTCGTCGCGCGGGCGTCGAAGCGCGTGCGCCGCCACGCGGCGGAAGCCGAGCACCTCGCGCTCCACGACCGTCTGACCGACCTGCCGAACCGCGCGCTGTACCTCGACCGCGGTCGGCAGGCACTGCTCGCTGCGACGCGACGCGGAGAGCGTGTCGGCGTCCTCGTCGTCGACGTCGACCGCTTCAAGGAGATCAACGACACGCTCGGCCACCGCTACGGCGATGCGCTCCTCAGGCAGGTCGAGCCGCGCCTGCGAGCCGCGCTACGCGCAGGCGACACGATCGCGCGACTCGGCGCGGACGAGTTCGGCGTCCTCCTCGCCGACGTCAGCGGAAGGGACGGCGTCACGGATGTCGTCACCCGCGTGCGCCAGGCGATGGAGCAGCCGTTCCTCGTCGATGACGTTCCTGTCGCCGTCGAGGCGACGGTCGGCGTCGCTCTCTTCCCGGAGCACGCGGAGAACATCGACGACCTCCTGCAGAAGGCGGACGTGGCGCTGCACGCGGCGAAGGCGACGAAGGCCGGCTGGCAGCTCTACACGCCGCGCGGTGACGAGAACGGGCGCCCGCGGCTGACCCTCCTTCCCGAGCTGCGCGAGGCGCTCGCGCGCGGACACCTCACGCTCCACTACCAGCCGCAGCTCGACCTCGCGACGAACGCCGTCACGAGCGTCGAGGCGCTCGTCCGCTGGCGGCACCCGACTCGGGGCCTGCTCGCT
>VAYM01000088.1 GCA_005884945.1 Actinomycetota bacterium
ACGACTGGATCTTCCCCTCGTACCGCGAGTCGGCGATCGGTCTCCTGCGCGGGCTGCCGCCGGCGAGCGTGCTCTCTTGGTGGCGCGGCCATCCCGCCGGCTGGTGGAACCCCGAGGACTACAACGTCGCGTCGATCTGCGTGCCGATCGCGACGCATGTGCCGCACGCCGCGGGCCTCGCTTGGGGAAAGAAGGTGAAGGGCGAGAGTGCGTGCGCGATCGTGTTCTTCGGCGACGGCGCGACGTCGGAGGGCTCGTTCCACGAAGGCGCGAACTTCGCCGCGGTCACGAGCGCGCCGCTGATCCTGTTCTGCAACAACAACCAGTGGGCGATCTCGACGCCGCTCGAGGCGCAGACGCGCGCCGAGGCGCTCGCGGACAAGGCCGTCGGCTACGGAATGCCCGGTGTCCGCGTAGACGGAACGGACGTGCTCGCCGTCTACGAAGCGACGCGCGACGCGGTGGCGCGCGCACGTGCAGGCGACGGGCCGACGTTCATCGAGGCCGTCACGTATCGCACGGCGCCGCATGCGACGGCGGACGACCCGCGCGCGTACATCGACCTCGACCGCGTCGAAGAGGAGAAGAAGCGCGAGTGCGTCGGCCGGTACGAGGGCTACCTCCGTCGCGCCGGGATCCTGCACGACGCGCTCGCCGACTCGATTCGCGCCGAGGCGCTCGAGGCAATGCGGTCAGGCATCGCAGCCGCCGAGGCCGAGCCGCCGGCCGACCCCGAGCTGCTGTTCGCGCACGCGTACGTCGATCCGCCGGCGTCGTTCGGTTCCGATCTCGCGGAGCTGCGGAGGATCCTCGGTGCCTGAGCTTTCGATCGTGGAAGCGATCAACGACGCGTTCCACGTCGAGCTCGAGCGCGACGCGTCGGTGATGGTGATGGGCGAGGACGTGGGCCGCGCGGGCGGCGTCTTTCGCGCGACCGCCGGACTGCGCGACCGGTTCGGGCCCGACCGCTGCTTCGACACGCCGCTCGCCGAAGCGGGGATCCTCGGCACGGCGGTCGGCCTCTGCATGGCGGGCTGGCGCCCCGTCTGCGAGATGCAGTACGACGCGTTCTCCTACCCCTGCCTCGACCAGCTCATCACGCACGTCGGCCGCTACCGCTGGCGCACCGGCGGCAAGATGCAGTTCCCGCTCGTCGTGCGGATGCCGTACGGCGGCGGCGTGCGCGCCCCGGAGCTGCACGACGACTCGCCGGAGACGTACTACGTGCACACGCCCGGCGTGAAGGTCGCGATTCCCTCGACGCCTGCGGACGCGAAGGGGCTGCTCGCCGCCGCGATTCGCGATCCCGATCCCGTCGTCGTGCTCGAGCCGAAGCTCATCTACCGCACCGAGCGTGGCGAGGTGCCGGACGGCGAGCACGTCGTCCCGCTCGGGAAGGCGCGAGTTGCCCGCGTCGGATCGGACGTGACGCTCGTCGCCTACGGAGCGATGGTGCCGGTGTGCCTAGCCGCTGCGGACGAGCTCGCGGCCGAGGCGTCGTGCGAGGTGCTCGACATCCGCTCGTTGCGCCCGCTGGACGAGGGCGCCCTCCTCGAGTCGGCGTCGAAGACGGGGCGCGTCGTCATCGTGCAGGAGGCGCCGCGCACCGTACTGGCAGATCGAGGACGCGTACATGCCGTCGGTCGCGCGCGTCGTCGACGCCGCTCGAAGGGTTCTGGATTTCTGAGCGCGTTCGGTTGTGGCTCGAGCGGGCACGTGACGGCTACCGGATTCGCGACGCCGCGACGGAGGAGCTCGTTCGCGGCGACGATCCGCGCATCCGCGTCGTGAAGGTCGCCGGCGTCTCGTTCCGGCTCGACGCGTTGCAAGACGACGCGTTCGCGCCCGGGCACAGGCTCGCGCTCGTGCCGGAGCCGGACAACGAGCACGACCCGAACGCGATCGCGATCTGGGACGAGGACCGTCGCGTGCAGGCCGGCTACGTGCCCGCCGAGACGGCGCGCGGGCTCGACGCCGACGCGTGGCAGGCGGTCTCGCTGTTGGAGTTCCACGAGGACGGACGTCGTGCCGGGCTGCGCGTCCTGCTCGCGCCTCGCACTGCCTGGATCGGAACGCCGCGCACGTGATCCACGAGCTCCCCCTCGAGCGGCGGACGCTGCACGGTCACTTCTCGCGGGACCTGCCGCCGATCCTCGAGATCGAGAGCGGCGACACGATCGCCTTTGCCTGTCTCAACGCGGGGTGGGACACGGGGCCGGGGCAGCCGAAGTTCGAGCCGCGTGACCAAACGCTCGACGCCGGACATGCGCTCATCGGCCCGATCGAGGTGCGCGGCGCACGGAAGGGCCAGACGCTCGAGGTGGCAATCGACGCGGTTCGCGTCGGCGGCTTCGGCTTCACGGTGGCCGCGGGCTGGTCGACGTGGCTCAACGACCGCCTCGGCGTCGGCGAGGGCGACGACGTCGTGCTCCTCTGGACGGTCGACGCCGACGCGGGTGTCGCGCGGACCGAGCAGGGCGTGGAAGTCGACCTCCGCCCGTTCCTCGGCGTGATGGGGATGCCGCCGGACGAGGACGGCGTCCACGAAACGGGCCCGCCGCGCGCGTGCGGCGGGAACATCGACTGCAAGGAGCTCGTCGCCGGGACGAAGCTGTTCCTGCCGATTCCCGTGGACGGCGCGCACTTCTCGGCCGGGGACGGCCACGGCCGGCAGGGCGACGGCGAGTCGTCCGGGACCGCGATCGAGTGCCCCGTCGACCGTGCCGAGCTGACGCTGACCGTGCGTGACGATCTGCGGCTCGAGTGGCCGATCGCGTGGACGCCGACGGAGTGGCTGACGTTCGGGTTCGACCGCGACCTCCACGACGCGACCGCGATTGCGATCGACGGGATGCTGAAGCTGCTCGAACGCGAGCACGGAGTCGATCGTCGCTACGCGCTTGCGCTCGCCAGCGTCGCGGTCGACGTGCGAATCACGCAGCTCGTCAACGGCGTGCTCGGCGTGCATGCGGCGCTCCCGCACGACGCGATAAGAATCTGACGTGGCCTACGAGTTCAAGCTGCCCGATCTCGGCGAGGGGCTGACAGAGGGCGAGATCGCCCGGTGGCTCGTCTCCGAGGGTCAGGAGATCGCCGAGGACGACCCGCTCGTGGAGGTGCAGACGGACAAGACGACGGTCGAGATCCCTTCGCCGGCGTCGGGCACGGTGACGCGCATCCTCGTCGAGGAGGGCCAGGTCGTTCCCGTCGGGACGGTGCTGGTCGTCATCGGCGGCGAGCAGGACGGCGACCAGCACCGCGCCGAGCAAGCGTCCGGTGTAGCGGAACGAACGGCCCCTGAACCTGCAAGCAACGGTCTGTTGCAAAGCCGGAAAGGCGCAGGTTCAGTTCGGGCGACGCCGCTCGTTCGCAGCATCGCGCAGGAGCTCGGCGTCGATCTGGCCTCCGTCGAAGGAACGGGACCGCAGGGCCGCATCACCGAGGACGACGTGCGCGTGGCCGCCGGGGACGGCGGCGGCGCCGAAGAAGGCCGGCGCGAGGCGCTGCGCGGCGTCCGTCGCCTGATCGCCGAGCACATGACGCGCGCCCACCGCGAGGTGCCGCCGGTCACGTGGGTCGAGGAGTGCGACTTCACGAACGTCGACCTGAAGCTGCTCGTCCCGACGGTGCTGAAGGCGTGCGCGGAGTCGCTCCGCGAGTTTCCGGAGCTCAATGCACGGCTCGACCGCGATTCGATCCTCTACCTCGACCGCTACGACATCGGCGTCGCCGTGCAGACCGAACAGGGACTCGTCGTGCCCGTCGTGCGTGACTGCGACACTCGCTCGGTCGACGAGCTGCGCGCCGACGTCGAGCGGCTCGCGCAAGCGGCGCGCGTCGGGACGCTGAGCGCGGACGAGCTTCGCGGCTCGACCTTCACCGTTACGAGCGCCGGCAAGCTCGCGGGCCTCTTCCAGACGCCGATCGTCAACCATCCGGAGGTCGCGATCCTGAGCGTGGGCCGGATCGCCGAGCGCCCCGCGGTGCGAGACGGCGAGATCGTCGCCAGGCGGATCGGCTACGTCTCGCTCACCTTCGACCACCGCGTCGTCGACGGCTCGCGGGCGGCCGAGTTCGGGCTCGCGGTGATCGGCAGGCTCGAAAGCTGAGTTGACGTCCCGGTGCCGGGGCAGAGGCACCGGGACGTCGCATCTCGTCTACGACGAGAAGCGGCGCTCGGTTTGTCCCGTCAGGCGGCAGCCCGAGCCGCGAGGTGCGGCTCCAGCATCGCTTCGATCTTCGGCGCGCTCGCACGGCCTTCGATCCGCTCGACGACTCGCTTGCCCTTGACGAGCAAAAGCGTCGGGACGGCCGAAACCCGGAACCGCACGGCGAGGTGCGGCTGGTCGTCCACGTCGACGCACATCACGCGGAGACGCTCGCGCTCCTTCCGCGCCACGTGGGCGAGCAGGCTCTCCATCCTGCGCGCCGGGCCGGATCGCTCCGACGAGAAGAAGACGAGCAGTGGCCGGGCGTCGCTCACGATTCGATCCTCCTGTTTGGCCGCGGGGGAGCAGCCGACCGTGTTTTCCCGTCGGGTCGGACGCCGAAACTAGACTCAGAGCGTGGGTAGTTGGTACTGGATCGGGGTCTGTGCCGGGCTCGGCGTCGCCATCGGCGTCCTGCTGACCGGGCTTCTGGGCGCGACGCGTGCCCTCCTCGCGGCCGCGCTCGTTCTCGCCGGCGGGGCGGGTGTGCTCGTCGGCTACGGGCTCGGCCAGTGGGACGAGGCGATCGGCGGCGGCGCGGGAGGCGTGCTCGGCTCACTCGGCGCGGCGCAGCTCGTCGCGGGGACGCTGCGGCGAGGCGGCACGCGGTTCGGGACGGCCATCTTCATGGGCGTCGCCGCGGTCGTACTGGCCGCGCTCACGTGGATTCCGATCGCCGGCTACGTCGAAGCGGCGGTCGTGCCTGCGCTCGCCGCGCGCCTGCGCGGCCGGATGCCCGAGCGCTATGCGGGACTGCGCTCCCTTGCCCGCGACTAAGCCGATCATCCTGATCGTGATCGACGGCCTGACGCCGTCGGTCTTCGAAGCTGCCGTCGGCGACCCGCGAGCACCGACGTTGACGTTCCTCGCGGAGCACGGGCGCTACGAGCGCGCGGTGTCGACGTTCCCGTCGTTGACGCCCGTCTGCCTCTCGTCGATCGCGACCGGTGGGCATCCCGACGTCCACCACATTCCGCACCTCGTCTGGTACCACCGCGGCGAGCGGCGGATCGTGGAGTACGGCTCCTCTTTCGGCGCGATGCGCGCCGCCGGGATGACGCGTGGGATCCTCGACACGATCATCAACATGAACCGGCAGCACCTCGCCGACGACTGCGTGACGGTGTACGAGGCGCTCGAGGACTCCGGT
>VAYM01000029.1 GCA_005884945.1 Actinomycetota bacterium
CCGTGACGCTTGCAGTGCGGCGCATGCGCGCGTACCGGCGCGCTCGCGGACCGTTGCCGAGAGAGGAGCTCGCGCCGCTCGAGCGCGCACTGCGCCTCCTCGAGTGGGCGAACCGGCAGCCGGCCGGCGAAAACCGTCGCCGGGCGCTCGAGCTCGTCGCGCTCGAGCTGATGCGCGGCGGCCGCGGCGACCTCGGCGACGAGGCGCGTGCGCTCGCGTGGTCTCCGCCACCGCCTCCGCCCGAGGAGGCCGGCCAGCTCGGGACGCGCGTCCGAACTGCGACCGGGAGCGACGGTGCGAATTCCGCGTAGGCATCCGGGCGCTCTCGTCCCCTATCCGGAGCCCGGCGTCTTCCGGAGCGCCGCGCGCAGGACGACCGTCGCCCGCCTCCTGCTCGCGCTCGCGATCGCGGGCGCCGCTGCGCTCGAGCTCGGCTTCGCGCGCGGCGGCGGCGTGACGGAGGCCTCGTACCTGCCGACGAACGGCACGACCGTCGTCGTGATGGACTTCTCGTACAGCATCACCGGCAGCTCGTACGCCCTGATCGTCAACGCGCTGCGCAAGATCGCCGCCGCCGGCAATCCCGTCGGCCTCATCGGGTTCTCCGACGTGGCGTACGAGATGCTGCCGCCGGGAACGCCCGCGCGGGAGCTGGAGCCGGTGGCGCGCCTGTTCATCCCGCTGCCGAGCAGGAACGGAGAGATCCGCTTCGCCGCGAGCCCGTGGTCGCCGCTCCAGGGCGGCACGCGCATCTCGACGGGGCTGCGCCTCGCCGACGACGCGCTCCAGCGTGAAGGCGTGCGCAAGGCGTCCATCCTGCTGATCAGCGATCTCGAGACCGCGAGCGAGGATGCATCAGCGGTCGTCGATGCCGTCGCCGACCTGCAACGGCACGGCTACTCGCTGCACCTGATCGGCCTCGATCCGACGCCGCCGTCGCTCCACTTCTTCGAAGGCCTCGCCGGGAAGCAGGCGTTCGTGCGCGAGCAGGGACTCGCGAAGTCGGTGAAGCACCCGGGCTCGTCCGGACTGCTCAGCGGGCAGACGCCGTGGGCGTTCCTCCTCGGCGCGGCGCTGCTCGCCGCCTTGCTCGCGGCGAACGAGCAGTGGAACGGCGCGCTCGACCTCTCGGCCTTGCGGAGGCGCGCGTGAAGATTCGGTTGAAGCGGCGCGACGGGATCGAGCTCGGCGCTGCGGTCGTCTCGGTCACGCTCATCGTCCTGCTCCTGCTCGTGATGGCGGACGTCCATCGCTGGGACGGAGCAATCACGCGCGGCGACGCGCGGTTCGTCGCCGCGCCGCCGCAGCAGCAAGATGTGACCTCCGGGCTGCCGGCGCCGCCGCCCGCGCGCTGGAAAACGCCGACGGGGTTCACCGCGGATGTCGCCGAGCGCCTGCTCGGCCTCCGCGACGACATGGCGTTCCGCCACGCGCTCGCGCTCTATCGCGCCGTCGATCCCAACCCGAACGAGCAGCTGCAGTACGACCAGGATCCCGAGCTGCCGGCGAAGCGGATCCGCGCGCAGCAGGCACTCACCGCCGTCGCGAAGAACGATCCGGACCGGCGCATTCGTTCCCGCGCGACGAACATGCTCGGCATCCTCGCGCGCACCGGGCCGACGCCGGTCGACCCGAACGAGCAGCGAAACCAGATCCTCACGACGATCGCGTTGTTCAGGAGCGCGATCAAGCTCGACCCGAACAACGGAGACGCGAAGCTGAACCTCGAGCTCGTCCTCCAGGATCCGCAGACGCAGCAGTTCGTCAGCGGCGGCCCCGGCGGGAATCCGGACGCCGGCAAGCGCGGCGGGACCGGCTCCGGCGGACAGGGGTACTGATGCACCTCGCGTTCCTGACACCGCTCGCGTCGCTGGCGGTGCTGCTCGCGGGGATCCCGCTCGCCGCGTGGCTCCTGGTCGTGAGGCGGGACTCGGTTGCGCGTCGTGTGCTGTCGCTCCGCACCCCTTTGCGCTCGTCGCGCCTCGGCCCGGCGGTCGCGATTGCCGTCACTGCCGCGCTGATCGGCATCGCCGCCGCCCAACCCGTGATCCAGCACAAGACGACCCATCGCGAGCGCACGGACGCGGAGGCGTGGGTCGTGTTCGACATCTCGCTCTCGATGGCAGCGTCACAGGGGCCGCACGCGCCGGACCGGCTCGAGCGCGCGCGCCGGTTCGCACTCGCGCTGCGGCCGCGTCTGCAGTCGATTCCGATCGGCGTCGCGTCGCTCACGGACCGAGTGCTCCCCCACCTCTTCCCCACGCCCGACGAGAGTGCTTTCGCCGGCGACGTGAAGCGCGCGATCGGCGTCGACAGTCCGCCGCCGCAACGCTTCTACGCGAACCGCGCGACCGCGCTCGACGCGCTTACGTCGTTCGTGACCGCGGCGTATTTCCGTCCGCAGACGCAGTACCGCGCCGTGATCGTGCTGACGGACGGCGAGAGCCTTCCGGTCAGTCCCACGGTCGCCGTAATGCTGCGCAAGCCGCCGGGCGTGCACGTCATCTTCGTGCACGTCTCGAACCCGGACGACCGGATCTACACGACGACCGTTCCCGACCCGAACTATCGGCCGGATCCCGCGAGCGGCGCGTTCTTGCAGCGAGTCGCGGCGGTCCTGCACGGCACTTCGGTGTCGGAAGGCGACGTGAGCGGCGCAGCGGCCGCGGCGCGTGCGGCACTCGGTGCGGGGCCGATCAAGAACGTGAGCGAGACGGCCCGGGTCGCGCTGATGCCGTGGGTGACGCTGGCGGCGTTCGCGCCGCTGGCATTCCTGCTCTGGCGCAGAAACCTCTAGGTGGTCGCCGGTGCGTCGGCGAGGCCCGTCGAGCGCGACTTCCTCTTCGCAGTCGCCGTCTCGACGCGGTTCTTGCCTTCGCGCTTCGCTTCGTAGAGCGCCGCATCCGCCGCGGCGACGAGCTCCTCCACCGTGGAATGCAACGGGAAGCACGCAGCGCCGAAGCTCGCGGTCACGTGCAGCCGGTCTCCCTCAGGCGTCTCGAGCTCGAGCGCCTCGACCAGCTTGCGGATTCGCTCCGCCGTGAGTCGAGTCCCTGCGAGATTCGTGCCGGGCAGGACGACGCCGATCTCCTCGCCGCCGTATCGGCCCGGAAGGTCGAGCTGCCGCACCGTCTCGGCGAACACGGCTGAGACTGCGCGCAGGACGGCGTCGCCGGTCTGATGGCCGTAGCGGTCGTTGATCGACTTGAAGTTGTCGATGTCCGCGATCACGAAGCCGACACTCGTGCCGAGTCGGTGCGCATGGTCGACCTCGACATCGAGCCGCTCGTCGAGCGCGCGGCGATTCGCAAGATTCGTCAGGGCGTCGGTCTGCGCCTGATGCACCAACTTCGCGAGGTCGCCGAGCACGCGCGCGACCGGCCGAGCGAGTCGCGTCGCCAGCCCCGCCGCAAGCGCGAGCGTGATCGCTGCCGCGAAGAGGAGCTTGCGCCGGTAGTCGCTCACGCGCGCGTCGACGGCGGATTGGGGTTCGAGTGCGAGCACGGTCACACCGGCCGCGTTGGCATCCGCAGACTTCGCCGCGAACGCAACCGAACCGAACTTCAACCGGTCGTGCCGCACTGCGGCGTTCGCACCGATCGGTCCGCCGGCGATCACACGTCCGTCCTGCGCGAGGACCAGCGCCGCGTGCTCGGGCATCGGCGTCGCCGACTCGAGCACCGACAGGAAGGAGCGATCGATCGGGACGCCGATCGTGACGCGCGCGAAGACGTGACCGTCTCGCGTCATCGTCGCGGACGCCGCCATGTGCGGCCCCGCGGGAAGAGCTCCATACGCACTGCCGTGCACGATGATTCGTGCGTCGTGCGCCGAGGCGAGTGCTCGAAGACGCTTGGGGTTGCGAGCGAGCACGGCCTCCTGCAGCCCGGCTGAGCCGGCGAGCTCGCCGACGCGGGCCCTGAGGTTCGCGCGCATCGTCGCGAACGTCGAGGACGAGACGCGCGCCATTCCCGCAAGCTCGGTCGCGACCTCTTGACGGTTCGACCGCCGGGCGTTGAGGTCGAGTGTGAACACGACCGCACCGATCAGCGCGCCGGCGAGGAGGAAGACGACGAGCGCCGCGCGCACGACGGCTGCACGTCCGTAGCGGGATCTGAAGCGACGTTCCATCACTTACTTCCCGGGGTGCTGGCCGCCGTTGCCGTTGCCGCCGGCGTTGCCGTTGCCGTTGCCGCCGCCGTTCCCATTGCCGCCCGGATTGCCGCCGCCGGCGTTCGGGTTGCCGCCGCCTGCACTCGGGTTGCCGCCGCCACCCGCGTTGCCGTTGCCGCCACCGTTTCCTGGATTCGAGGGATCGCCAGACGCGCCGGGAGCATCCGGAGCCGAGCTGCCGGACGAATCGCCCGGCGGCTGCGGAGTCGCACCGTCACCGCTCGGCGGAGGATCCGACGGCTGCGGGCCAGGATCGCTGGGCGGAGGATCCGAAGGAACGGCAGGCGGAGGAGCCGGCGACGGAGGCACGGGGTCAGGCCGCGAGGGAGGCGATGCCGGCTGAGCCGGAGGCGACGGCGGCGTGGGCGAAGGCGGGGGCTGAAGCGGAGACGACGCGAGCTCAGTCGGCGCGCTCGGAGCCGGCGGTGCGGGCCGCGGCGCCGGAGCGGCCGGCATCGTCACGACGACCGGCGTGTTCGACAACGCCAGGTCCTGCGCCGGCCGCGCAGCGGCAAGACCGTCCACCAACTGATTGCGCGCGGGAAGCAGCAGCGCAGCGAGTCGCGCCTGTCGTCCGCTCGCATCCACGCGCCCGCTCTTGTCCTGGACGCCGAGGAGCGCGCTGTCGAGCGAAATGGCGAGGTTGCGGTCGCCGCCGCCGCCGAGACCCGGCACGAGCGGCAGGCCGGGAAGCGCGATGCCGACCCAGAGGATGCTGGCGAACGTCGCCGTCGCGGCCAGTCCGGCCGATTCGACGGTCGACAGCATGCGCAAGAAGATGTTTCGCCGTTTGTTCTCCATAGTCCGCATGCCCCTTGGGAGGGCTGCCTAGAACATCGGCGTCACTCACCCGGCGTGGGTTCCCTCGACCGAGTGAGCGGCGGTCGGAAAACGGTAGGAATCGGCCGGGCAAGACAAGGGTCAGACCTACCGGTCTGACCCTTTTTGGGTTACTCCCGGCTAGAAGCAGCCCACAGGTTGATGTCGCTCTCGGTCGCGTACCGGTCGATCTCGGCGAGCTCGTCCGGCGTGAAGTCGAGGTTGTCGAGCGCGGCGACGTTCGTCTCGAGCTGGTCGACGCTGCTCGCGCCGACGAGCGCGGAAGTCACGCGGCGATCGCGCAGCACCCACGCGAGTGCCATGTGCGCGAGCTTCTGGCCGCGCCGCGCAGCGATCTCGCTCAGCGCGCGGATCTTCGCGCGGGTCTCGTCGGTGAGCAGGTCGGGAGACAGCGACGTGTTCTGGCTCGCGCGCGAGCCGGCCGGGATCCCGTCGACGTACCGGTCCGTGAGCATCCCCTGAGCGAGCGGCGAGAAGACGATGCAGCCGATCCCCTCCTCGGCGAGCACATCGAGGAGATCCGGCTCGATCCAACGGTTGAGCATCGAGTACGACGGCTGGTGGATGACGATCGGCGTCCCGAGATCACGCATGATCGCTGCTGCCTCCCGCGTTTTCTCCGCCGAGTACGACGAGATGCCTGCGTACAACGCCTTACCGTTTCGCACGGCCGCGTCGAGCGCGCCCATCGTCTCCTCGAGCGGCGTGTCCGGGTCGAAGCGGTGCGAGTAAAAGATGTCGACGTAGTCGAGACCCATGCGCGCGAGGCTCTGATCGAGGCTCGCGAGCAGGTACTTGCGCGATCCCCCCTCACCGTACGGTCCGGGCCACATGTCGTAGCCGGCCTTCGTCGAGACGATCAGCTCGTCGCGGTAGGGCAGGAAGTCGCTGTGGAGCAGGCGGCCGAAGTTCTCCTCCGCGGATCCGTACGGCGGGCCGTAGTTGTTCGCGAGGTCGAAGTGCGTGATCCCGAGGTCAAACGCGCGTCGGAGGGTCGCGCGGCTCGTGTCGAGCGGTCGGTCGTGACCGAAGTTGTGCCAGAGCCCGAGCGAGATCGCCGGCAGCAGCAGGCCGCTGCCGCCCGCGCGGTTGTAGCGCATCCGGGCGTAGCGATCGTCCGCGGGAACGTACGTCACACGTGTTGATCGATGAATGCGAGGACGCGCTTCCACGCGTCCTCGGATGCGTCGGCGAACTCCTCTTGCTTGCGGTCGAAGAAGCTGTGCGGCGCGCCGTCGTACGTGACGAGCTCGTGCTCGACGCCGGCGTCCGTCAGCGCGCGCTCGAACGCGGCGTTGTCGTCCGCAGTGATGTGCTGGTCGTCGCCGGCCTGCAACGCGAGGATCGGCGCGCTGATCTCTCCGGCGCGGTCGATCGCCTCGGCCGGACGTCCGTAGAACCCGATCGCGCCCCGGAGGCCGTGGCCGCCCGCAGCCGCGAGCCACGAGTAGCGTCCGCCGAAGCAGAAGCCGACCGTGACGATGCGGCCGATCCCCTGCTTGCGGAGGTACTCGACGGCGGCGGCGACGTCGGCCATGACGCCCTCGGGCGTCGTTTGCTGCACGTGCGGCATGTACTCGAAGTCGTCGTCCCGTTTCTCGACGCCTGCGGTTCGCCCGAAGTAGTCGAAGGCAAGCGCCGCGTAACCACGCTCGGCGAACCGCAGCGCGAGCTCCTCGTAGAAGCGGTAGAGACCGCGGACGTCCGGAAGGATGACAACGCCGACCCCGTTCGGCTCGTCGGACATCGCCGCGAATGCGACGAAGCGGTTGCCGTCCTTCGTCTCGAGCACGAGGTCGTCGTGGGAGACGGCGGCTCCCGAGATGACGGGGATGGGCGGCGACGAGTCGAGGTCGAAGCACATCACCGAGACGATATAAGCTCGCGTCATGCCTCCGGGCTCGCGTGTGCGCTGCGGCACACGGGCGCTGAAGAACGCCGAGTACCTGCGCCGTCACATACCGGAGGCGCGCCGGAAAGACGATGACGTGGGATTCGGGACCGGGATCCCGACCGAGGTGCTCGCGCGCCTGCACCGACTTCCGCACGATGACCCCGACCTACGAGAACACGAGCACGTCGCGGCGTTCCTGCGGTCGCACCGACTGCCGCGTCCGACGAAGGACGCGAACGGGCCGCTCTTCCAGGGCACTGTTCATTTCGCACAGGTGACCTTCGAGACGCCGAGCCGGACGTACGCCGTTACCGATGACGACATGGCGACGATCGTCGACTACGCCAGGCGTGCGATCGCGCCGATCCGTCAGTACGCACGGCAGTACGGCCCGACGAGCGCGAAGGTGGCGGCGCGTGTGATCGAGCACACCGTCCGGCTCCGCGGAACGTCGTACACGGATCGCCAGCTCAAAAGCTGGGTGAACGACATGGCGGCGGCGAAATCGCTCCCGTCGTCCGCGTGCGTCGTCGTCGTCAGCCCGCGCGGACTGCGCGCCAGCAATGTGGACGCGAACGCCGGCTACCACGGCAAGGCGAACGTCGCGTACAGCGTGGTCGGCGTCTTCGACACCGAGTTGACGCTCGACGACCGCAAGGACGCGTATGCGATGGTCGTGAGCCACGAGATCGCGGAGCTCGTCGTCGACCCGAACGTGAACGACACGAACCCGGAGGTCTGCGATCCATGCGACCTGAACTGCGGGCCGCTGCACCGGTGCTACTTCGATGCATCCGGGGAGTACGCAGGCACGACTGCGGCGCTTCCACCGCCGTACGCCTACAGCTTTTACATCTGTGCGGTGGTGAAGCCGGAGGGTGCGGAGAACTGTCCGGCATCGGCCGCGAACTGCGACTACGCGCCCGGTCCGCGCTGACGTGGGAACTAACCGGCCGGAGCGAAGTAGCCAGCCGCCTGCGAGAGGCGACTGGCTACGAACGGGTTGTCTAGAAGCCCGGCAGTGCGCAGTTGGCACCGCCGGAAGTGTTGAAGAAGCCACCGCCACCCGCCGTCGAGCTGACCGACGTCACGCTCGGCGGTCCGGTCGGGTTCAGCCCCTGGATGAACTGAGCGAGAGTCGGCGTGCCGGTAACGCCATCCTGCGGACCGGTGTAGCCCGGCAACTGCACCTTCGTGTCGAACCGCTGCCGGAAGCGCGCGTCACCGCCGGCGCCCGTTCCGGAGCCGTTGAGCACATTGCCGGAGAACAGCAGACAGGTCGTGAAGTTCTCGCCCGAAGTCGTGCCGTTGTTGAGCTGGAACCCCTGCGCGTTGCTCGCGACGGCGAACGTGCCCGGCTGGGCAATCGTGTTGTTGGTGATCGTCGCATTCACCGCCGTCGGATTGCCGCTCGTTGCTCCTGCCTGGACGAGGAAGCCGGCGCCGTTCGAGCCCCACTGGTACATCTGGTTGCTGTCGACCTTGATCGTCAGGTCGCCGCCGCCGTTTGACTCGACGTCGAGGCCCGGGTCGTTGCCGCTCGAGCCGGAGTTCGCGATGCCGGAGTTGCCGATCGTGTTGTTCCGGAAGTAGCCGGACGCGACAGCGGTGCCTAGGGCGGCGTTGATGATCACGCCGCCCTGGGCCTGGACCGCGGAGGCGGAGTCGAAGTGGTTGCTGTTGATGTCGAACGTCTCCGTTCCGCTCGGAGTGACGGCGAGGTCCTGGGCGAACGGAACGATGTTCGGGTGTGTGTTGTGGATCGTGTTGCCGTGACCCGGCTGACCGAAGACGAGATCCATCGTTGCGCCGGTCTGCGACAGAGCATCGAACGGCGTCCCCCGGGATCCCTGGAAGGTCGTGTCGAGGACGGTGGCGTTCGTCGTGCCGCCGTCGGCCTCGATCAGCGTTCCGCCGCCGCCGCCGTTCTGGTTCAGGCCGAACGTGTCGCTCTGAAGCGTCAGCCGGTTCAGCGTCCCCGATGCGTTGACTACCCGCAGGTTCGTCTCGGCGCCGTTCGAGATCGTCGAGTTGCTGATGCTCGCGCTCCCTGTCAGCGTGCAGAAGTGCACCGTGTCGTCATCCACGTTCACGTTGTCGCCGAACGTTCCGGTCAGGGACGAGTGGGTGAGCGTGAAGCCGTTCACGCTGTAGCCGAGGATTCCGAAGTTCCCGAACGTGCCGGTGAAGTTCATCCACGAGAATGACGGCGACGTCGTGTTGTTCAGGTAGACGCCGACGCCCGCGGCCGAGCCGGCGGCGCCGCAGTTGTTCGTGGCGAGATCGGCGCCGGCGATGTTCTGAATCGTTCCGCCGCTACCGGCCGAGCCTGTCCCCGTGACTGTGAGGCCGCCACTCGAGCCGGTGCTCACGAGGACGATCCCGTGACCGCCACCGTTTGCCGAGATCGACTGGAAGTTCAGGCCGCTCGCGCCGATCGTCGTGTTCTCGACGTCCAGCGCGGTGCCCGTCGTCGTGTTGATCGTGTTGGCCGAGCCGGTCACGCTGACCGTGCCGCCGCCGGTTGCGACGAACGCGTTGCTTGCGCCGGTCGACGCGGTGACGCCTCCGGTGAGGTTGATCGTCCCCCCGGTGTTCGAGCTCAGGCTGATTCCAGTGCCGCTCTCGTTGATCGAGCCGCTGAAGGCGACAGTGCCGCCGGTGCGACCGGAGACGGCTACGGAGTGGCCGGCGCTCCCGCTGATGGGCGACGCGAAGCTGATATTGCCGGTCGCCGAACCGGAGAGGTCAACTCCGTCGCCGCCGGCACTCGAGATGTTCACAGCGGTCGTCGTGCCGACGGTCGCACTCGTGATCGCCGAGCCGTTGATCCCGTCACCGCTCGTGCCGCTGATGTTCAGGCCCTCGATGTCGACGCCGCTCGCGAGTCCGACGCCCGTGCCGGAGGCGTTCGTGATCGTCGGCGCGTTCGAGCCGGCTGCGACTAGGTTGTGCCCGTTCACGGTCAGGCCGTTCTTCTCGCCGTACAAGTTCTGGTTCGCCTCGAGCGGGATCCCGCCGCCGTACGAGCCACCGGTGCCGTAGTACAGGAAGATGTAGTCGCCCGGGCCGTCCGAGTCGCCCGAGCCTCCTGCGCCGTTCAGCGAGCTGAGCCCGAGGAACGGGGAGTTCGAGCGACCGTCGTGCGTGGCCGCCGCCGAGCTGTTGTCGACATACCAGACCAGGAAGTCGTCGATGTGGATCGTCGCCGTGCCGGCCGTCGTGAGCGAGCCGTCGGTGACGTGGTAGGTGAAAGTGTCGTCCTGGTTCTTGTCACCGACTCCCGGCGAGTAGACGAAGCTGCCGTCGGAGTTGATCTGCACCGTCCCACCGCCGGTCGAGGTCACCGTCTCGGCGACCGCGCTCAGTGTGTGCGGGAACGTCTGGTCCTCGTCGGTGTCGTTGGCGATCAGACTGTTGCCGGTCAGTGTGACGTGCGGCCCCGTCGCGGTCGTCTGGACGACGGCAACCGTGTTCCCGATCGCACCCGAGTAGGAGTCAGGGGTCGACACCGGCGCGTCGTTGACGTCGTTGATGTGGATCGTGAACGTCTTGTCGAACGACAGCGGTGGCGAGCCGGAGTCCGTCGTCCGCACGCAGATCGTGTACGTGTTCTTCACCTCGAAGTTGAAGCTGACCGCCGACTTGAGGCTGTTGCCCGTGATCGAGAACGAGTTGTTGTTCGGGAACGAGCCACTGCAGCCTGAGTTCTGGAGCGTGAAGCTGTGCGTCTGGCCCGTGTCCGGGTCGGTCGCGGTCAGCGACCCGATCGTCGTCCCGGACGGCTGGTTCTCGTCGATCGAGTTCTTGTCGAGCGAGATGTCGGTCGGCGCCTCGTTGACGTCGTTGACCGAAACCGTGAACTGCTTCTCGAAGAAGAGCCCACCGCCGTCGGTCGAGCGGACGCGAATCGAGTAACTCGATTTCGTCTCGAAGTCGAAGCTCGCGTTGGTCTCGAGCGTATCGCCGACGATCTGGAACGAGCCGTTGTCGGCGTCGCCGGTTCCCGTCGCGAAGCCATAGCTGGCCGTGTCACCTGGATCTGGGTCGGTCGTCGTGAACGTGCCGACGGTCGTGCCGGACGGCTGGTTTTCGTCGACGCTCGAGTTCGAGAGGCTGATGTCCGTCGGCGCCGAGTTCGCCTTCGTCGTGAAGGAGAACGTGTAGTCGGCCGCCATGTTGTCGGGCGGGTCGACCGTGTCGGTGTCGCTGATCTGGTTGGCGACCACCTTGACCGTGCAGACGGTGCCGGCAGGCAGGGTCGCGGACGGGGTCAGGGTGAACGTCGTCGCCGGCGACGAGGTCTGCGAGAAGCTCTCCGGCGTACCGGTCGGGCACGCGATCGTGAACGCGTTGTTGGTCGCAGTGACTGACTCGCTGAAGGCGATGTCGATGGTGGTGTCGCGCGCGACGTCGGTCGCTCCGTCGGCCGGTGACGTGCTGCTCACAGTCGGCGCGGTGTCCTGCGTCGTGAACGAGAACATCGTGTCGGAGGCCGGGTGGTCCGGCGGGTCACCGGTGTCGACGTCGCTAATCTTCGCCGCGATCGCCGTGACAGTGCAGCTCGCGGCGCCCGGCAGATCCTGGGGGGTCGGATCGAGCGTGATCGAGCTCGTGCCCGAGCCGCTGACGCTGAACGCGAAATGCGTGAACTGGCCGCAGAGGATGTCGAACGAACTCGTGTCCACCGTGACCGGCTCGTTGAAGGTGACAGTGATGTTGGCGGTCGGGTCGACGTTCGTTGCCGCGTCAGCCGGCGTTGTCGAGGTCACAGCCGGCGCGGAGTCGGTCGTGAATGAGAAGTTGTAGTCCGCCCCCATGTTGTCCGGCGGGTCGGTCGGGTTCAGCGCGATCGACGAAGTTCCCGAGCCGCTGACCGCAAAGCTCTCGGGCGTGCCGGTTGGGCACAAGAGGCTGAACGAGCTCGTCGTCGCCGTGACCGGCTCGCTGAAGTTCAACGTGATGTTCGTGTTCACGGCGACGTGGTCAGCGCCGTCGGCCGGCGACGTGCTCGACACCGACGGTGCCGTGTCCGAGGTCGTGAAGCTGAAGACGTAGTTGGCCGCCATGTTGTCGGGCGGGTCACCGGTGTCGACGTCGCTGATTCCCCCCGCGAGGGCGGTGACCGTGCAGGTAGTCGCCGCCGGAAGGTCGAAGGTCGGGTCGAGCGTGATCGTCGAGGTGCCGGAGCCGGTGACACCGAACCCCTCAGGTGTGCCGCTCGGGCATTCGACCGTGAACGAGCTCCCGCCGGCGTTCACGGGCTCGCTGAACGTGAGCGTGATGCTGTTGCTCGGATTGACGCCGGTCGCGTTGTTCGCCGGGCTCGTGCTCGAGACGGTCGGCGCGCTGTCGGTCGTGAACGAGAAGTTGTAGTCGGCCGCCATGGTGTCTGGCGGGTCGAGGGAGTCGACATCGTGGATCTGGTTCGCGATTACCTTGACGGCGCAGGTCGTCCCCTCGGGGAGGTCCGCCGTCGGGTCGAGCGTCGCCGTCGACGTGCCGGAGCCGGTCACGGTGAAGGTCTTCGGCGTTCCGCTCGGGCACTGGAGGGTGAACGAGCCCGTCGAGAACGTCACCGCCTCGCTGAAGTTCACCGCGATGTTCGTGTTCACGGCGACATTGGTTGCGCCGTTCGCCGGTGACGTCGTCGTCACCGCCGGCGCCGTGTCATTCGGCGAGACGAACACCGGGAACTCGGTCGCAGTGCACTGCGCCGGGCTGGTGACGTAGCGCAGCTGGCCGTTCGAGTTCCCGGCGCAGAAATAGACCGTGCCGCTCGTCGGCGGCAGCGTCAGCACCGTGCCGGGCTTCTTGCACTGGAAGGCGGGGATCTTGCGCACAGTTCCGTCCGGCTGGATGCAGAGGGAGATGGGACCAGGTTTGACAGTCACCCTGTCCTCGCTGCTCTTGCACTGGTTGAGGTTGGACACGTAGCGCATGAGGCCGTTCGACTTCAGCGCGCACGCGAAGTTCATCTCGACCGGCGTCGCTGTCGCCGATGACACGGCGCCGCCCGCCGCAAACGCGATTACGATCGCGAGCAGCGACGCGCCAACCAACATCGTCCTCTTCCGAGTTGCCATTCTCCCCTTTCCCGGTCCGGCGCACGCGCACGGACTAACCCCGCCTCAACGAAGTCGTTGACCTGACCACTACTAGATCAGCTTCGCTTGACCTTTTCTATAGGCCACTCGGCCTATCGCTGCCGCCTGCGAGGCTCAAGGAAGGCGCCGAGCGGAATCGAACCGCTGTACGCGGCTTTGCAGGCCGCTGCCTAGCCACTCGGCCACGGCGCCGGACGCCCCATCGTAGCCGTCCCAAAGTCCTCTAGTAACAGTCTGTTACTAAGTGAGTTGGGGTGCGCAGAGAGCGGCGCACTGTTCGACCTCGACGCAGTCGCAATCGCGGCTTCTCTCGAGGAGCCGTTTCATCGTCCTCGCACGCGCGATCGACTCGTCGAGCTCCGCGAGCTTCCCGTCGACCAATGTGCGCCACTGCGTGCGCTTTCTCGTGGAACGCGGCGCAGCGAGCAGCGTCCTGATCTCGTCGAGCGTGAAGCCGAGCGTCCGGCAGAACCGGATCACGGTGAGCACCCCCACCGCGTCCTCGTCGTAGCGCCTCTGACCGCTCACGCGCTTCGTCGGACGCAGCAGCCCCTCGTCCTCGTAGTAGCGCAGTGTCGACGTCCGCACGCCGGCGCGAGCCGCGAGGTCGCCGATCGTCAGGAGCTCCACGCCGGCGATTCTACCCTTGACTTCAAGTGGACTTGAAGTGGCACGCTTCGCTGCATGACCATTTCCTGCACACTCACCAACGGCGATCGCGGAACGCGGCGCGAGCGCTGGCGACGGATCGGCGCGGACGGAGCCGGCGGGGTCGTCGAGACTCCCACCGGCCTCCGGCTCGTCTTCCGCTCCTCTCCGCACGTCGCACGAGAGCTCGACGAGCTCGCGGAGCTCGAGCGGGACTGCTGCGCGTTCGCGAGGTGGACCGTCCACGACGAAGGCGCACACCTCGTCCTCGACGTCGAGAGCGAAGGCGAAGGGCTTGCCGCCCTGCACGGCATGTTCGAGAGCTTCCGCGCGACGCTCGCGGGCGGTTAGAGGACTTCGTCGAGGAACGCGGCCGCCCGCTCGAACGTCTCGACGCGGTTCTCGAGCTTGCCGATCGCGTGTCCTTCGTCCTCGTGCACGAGGAGCTCGCAGCGGATGCCCTTCTCCGTGAGCACGCGGTGGATCTGCTCCGTCTCCTCGAGCGGCACGCGCGGGTCGTTCGCACCGTGCTGGATGAAGAGCGGCGCGCGGATTCGGTCGATGTGCGTGATCGGAGAGGCTTCGACCAGGAAGTCGCGGTCGTGCTCCAGCGTCCCGTATTCCGGCTCCCGAACCGCGCGCCGCCACGGCGCCGTGTTCTCGAGGAACGTGACGAAGTTCGAGATGCCGACGCATTCGATGCCTGCCGCCCATCGCCCCGGCTGGAAGGCGAGCCCCGCGAGCACCATGTAGCCGCCGTACGAGCGGCCGTACAGCGCGGCGCGCGACGCGTCGATCGTCGACCGCGTCCCGAGCCAGTCGTGCAGCGCGCCGAGGTCGCGGACGGAGTCGAGCCGGAGGCGAACGTCGTCGAGGTGCTCGTAGCGCTTGCCGTAGCCGGTCGACCCGCGCACGTTCGGCGCCGCGACGGCGTACCCGCGCGAGACGAGGTGCTGCGTGAACGGCGTGAAGCTCGGCAGGAACGCGGGTTTGTACTGCGACTCCGGCCCTCCGTGCACCGTGACGACGACCGGGAACGGGCCGTCGCCGTCCGGCTCCCACAGGAACACCGGGATCGACTCGCCGTCGAACGACTCGAACCGGTGAAGCTCTGGCTCGCGCAACTTTGCGAGATCGACAGGTCGCGGCAGCTCGGTGATGCGTCGCAGCTCCTGCCGCTCGAGGTCGTACGTCCACGTATCGCCGGGATCGACGGGCGAGCTGAACTTGAACGCAAGCGCGGAGCCGTCTCGCGCGAACACAGGCTCCTCGACCACGCCGCGGCCGGGGAGCGGGAGCTCTCCCATGCGCTCGAGCGTCGCCGCGTCGCGGAGCTCGAGCCTGCTGTACCCGCCCTCGTTCACGTGCGCGAGCAGCCAGCGGCCCGCGTCGTCGCCGTGGCAGTCGATGTCCCAGTCGCCTTCGACGACGACGTCCCAGCTGCGCGTCCCGAGGTCGTAGCGCTTGATCGCCTTGGTGTCTCGTCCCTCGTTCGTCGCGACGAAGAACGAGCTGCTGTCAGGACGCCAGACCGGCTCGTCGAACCAGGACTCCTCCTCGTGGGGCGCGATGTTCTCCATGTCGCCGGTCGCGAGGTCGACCAGGTAGACGTCGTTGTCGCTCGGCCGTCCCGTGTCGTGGAGCTCGACGACCATCGACGCGTCGGGCGAGAAACCCGCGGGGATGCAGACTCCGCCGCGGGCGAAGATCGCGCGTTCTCGGCGGTCGCGCAGCGAGCGGACGTACACGACCCAGTCGACGCCGTTGTCCCGATTCGTGACGTACGCGAGCAGCGATCCGTCGGGGCTGAAGTGCGGCTCGCGATGCACGAAATCGGGGTCGTCGACGAGCGGCTCCAAGTGACCGTCCTCCAGGAGCGAGAGCTGCGTGTGCTCGTTCCCCGCTTCGTCGTGCGCGACGAGGATTCGTTGCGTCCCGGGAACGAACATTCCTTCGACCGGATCGGGGAAGTCCGTGAGCTGCTCGAGCTCTCCGCCGCGAACCGTCGCCCGAAAGAGCTGCATCGTTCCGGGCACGTCTGAGCGGACGAGCACGCTCCCCTCGTCGAGATCGGCCGGCGCCGCCGTCCGCAGCTCGAGCAGCGCGCGCAGGTCGATGACGTCTGCTACGGCACCCATGTCTCGAGGGCGGGCGTGAGCTGCAGCTCGTGCGTCCAGCCGCGCGAAGTCTGCCCGTGCAGGTACGCGACCGCTTCCGCGATGTCCTCCATCGTCGCGAATCTCTCCTTCGGCTCGCCCCGCATCCAGTGTGCGGTTTTGGGGCTCTCGATCACCGCGTCGACGATCAACAGCGCGACGTGCACGTTTCGCTCCCGCAGCTCGCCGGCGACGGATTGCGTGAGGGCGCGCGTGGCGAACGCGGTTGCCGCCCAGGGGCCGCGCTTGGGCATCCCACGGCGTGCGGATCCGCCGGTCATCTGCACGAACGTGCCGCCGCCGTTCTCTACCAGGACGCGCGAGCCGACGCGGAGGATGTTGAAGATCGCCGGCAGCAGATCGTGGAGGTATGAGTCGAAAGCGTCCTCGGGCAGCTCGACGATCGAACCGCTGCGCGGCCCGTTCGTGAGCGCGCTGACGACGAGATCGGGCGCTCCGAACCGTTCGCGTGTCTCCGCGAATGCGCGCTCGACCTCTGCGGGCGACGTGGCGTCGGCGACGATGCCGAGCGCGTCGGGAACCTCCAGGCGCAGGGCGTCGATCGTGTCCTGCGTGCGTGCAACCGCCGCCGCATTCCAGCCCTCGGCCGCGAGCTCGCGCGCCAGGACGCGGCCGACATTCCTCGCGCCGAAGACGAGCAGCGTCGGCACGACGTCAGCTTAGGGTTGGCCCAGCCGGCATGCGTCAACCCCTAAGCTGCGACGCCGCTGAACTGCGGGATGATGTCGTTGCCGTAGGCCTGCAGCGTCTCCTCCTGCGAGTGCGTCATGAGGTAGATGTTGAACTGGTCGACGCCGACCGACTCGAGCTCCTTCAGCTTCTTCGTCGCATCCTCCGCCGTTCCGAGCACGCAGAAGCGGTCGACGATCTCGTCCGGCACGAACTCGCCGTGCTTCGCGCCGACGCGCGAGTGGTCCTTGTAGTCGTAGAACTTCCGCGCCTTCACGTACTCCGTCAGATCCGTCGGGATGTCGGTGCTGTCGCCGTAGCGCTCGATGAGGTCCATGACGTGGTTCGACACCATCGCGGGGAACCAGCGGGACTGCTCGCGAGCATCGGCGACGTCGTCGGAGATGTGGCTCGGCGCGCCGACGATGCACTTGAGCTCGCTCGGATCGCGGCCGACCTCCTCGGCGGCGCGCCGCGCGGTGTCCATGATCCACTGGATGATCACGGGGTCGGCGAGCTGGATGATCACGCCGTCGCCGACGCGGCCGGCGACCGCGAGCGCCTTCGGTCCGTAGCCGGCGACCCACATCGGAATCTCCGGCAGCTCGCCGCGCACCCACTT
>VAYM01000006.1 GCA_005884945.1 Actinomycetota bacterium
TGCCCGACGCGGACGAGCCCGTACGCGCCGGTCTTCTGGTCGACTGCCGGGACCGCGCTCTCGTCGTCGGTGATCAGCGTCACTTGTGCCGCGAGCCCGTTGAGATCCGTGACGCGCCCGACGAGACCGTCGTCCGTGACGACGGGTGTGTCCTGTCTGATGCCGTTGCTGGAGCCCGCGGAGATGACGACCTGCTGGTCGAACTCGCTCGGAGCCCGCGAGATGATGCGTGCGACCACCGGCGAGTAGTCGTTCGGGAAGCGCGGTCCGTCGATGTACCGCAGGAGGTTGCGATACGTGATGTTCTGCTGGTACGCCGACTCGTACTGGATGACCTGCTGGCGGGCCTGGTCGAGCTCCGAACGAAGCTGCTTGTTCTCGCTCTTCGCGTGCACGAGCCCGCGGAAGTAGCCGTAGACGTCCTGGAACGGGCGCGCGAGCCGCTCGGCGCCGACCTCGAATGGGCGCAGCACCGTCGCACCGGCGCTCTCGACGCCGTGGAGCGCGCCGCTCGTCGGCGAGCGGAACGAGACGGTGATCAGGACGAGCGAGGCCAGCACGAGGACCCCGACCACAGCTCGGCGCCGGAGGGCGGAGCGACTGCGCGAGGGGAACGGCTGCGGCCGTGGTCTGGAGACCGTGGCGTCCAGGACCGCGCTGCTACTGCGGTTTCGAGGCACGGAACGCCCTAGGTTAGCGCGGTCGGCGGCCTAAGTCGCGGTCAGCGGTGGTTTCGGTTGTTCCGCCGGGCCCTGGCGCTGCGGTGGATCGCCTCGAACTCCTCGAGGCTCCGGCCCGAGCCGACCGCGACGCACGTGAGCGGCGACTCGGCGAGATGGACCGGCATCTGCGTCTCGCGGCGCAGTCGCTCGTCCATGTTCGTGAGCAGCGCGCCGCCGCCGGCGAGGACGATGCCGCGGTCCATGATGTCCGCGGCGAGCTCCGGCGGCGTCTTGTCGAGCGTGGACTTGATCGCCTCGACGATCTGGGCCACCGGCTCGTCGAGCGCCTGGCGCACCTCCTCCGACGAGAGCACGACCGTCTTCGGCAGTCCCGTGAGCATGTCGCGGCCGCGCACCTCGGCCTGGATCTCCTCGCGCAGGTCCCACGCGGAGCCGACCTCGAGCTTGATCTCCTCCGCCGTCTGCTGGCCGATCAGCAGTTTGTACTCGCGTTTGATGTGGTTGATGATCGCCTCGTCCATCTCGTCGCCGCCGACGCGGAGCGACTGCGAGACGACGATCCCGCCGAGGCTGATCACCGCGACCTCGGTCGTGCCGCCGCCGATGTCGACGATCATGTTCCCGGTCGGCTCCGCGACGGGAAGCCCGGCGCCGATCGCCGCGGCCATCGGCTCCTCGATCAGGTACGCCTGACGCGCGCCGGCGGAGAGCGTCGCCTCCTCCACCGCGCGCTTCTCGACACCCGTGACACCGGACGGGACGCACACGACCACGCGCGGATGCGCGAACCGATGCTGGTGCACCTTCTGGATGAAGTGGCGCAGCATCTGCTCCGTCACGTCGAAGTCTGCGATGACGCCGTCCTTCAGCGGGCGGATCGCCGAGATCGTTCCCGGCGTGCGCCCGAGCATGCGCTTCGCCTCGACGCCGACCGCGTGCACCTCGCCGGTGCGCTGGTCGATCGCGACGACGGACGGCTCCGAGAGCACGATCCCGCGGCCACGGACGTACACGAGCGTGTTCGCCGTGCCGAGATCGACCGCCATGTCGCGCCCGCCGAACCCGCCCAGGTTGTCGAGGAGCCCCATCGGTTCGCCGAGTCTAGCGACCGCTTGTGGAAAATTGGCGATTCGCGACGTCCCGCGCCGGAAAGGACGGCCACATGGGGCCGGCCGTCCACGTCGGGATCCTCTTGGACGTTGGAGGCCGACGACCGACCGACGCTTCGGTCGTGTTCGCGTAGCCGCCGACGAACGACAGGTCAGCCGAACCCGTACACGCCCGCGAAGTGCGCGGCGAGCAGGCGCACGAGCAAGGCGGCGGGAAGCCCGACGACGTTCAGGTAGTCGCCTTCGATTCGGCGGACGAGCGCGGCGCCGCGCCCCTGGATCGCATACGCGCCGGCCCGTCCCTCCCACTCGCCGGCCGCGACGTACGCCGCGAGGTCGCGCGGCGTGAGCGTCCGGAAGGTGACGCGCGTCGACTCGTGCTCGACGATCTCCCATGCAGGCGTGATCAGCGCGAGGCCCGAGACGACGAGGTGCGTCTCGCCCGACAGCTCCTCGAGCATCACCTCGGCATCCGTCGCGTTCGTCGGCTTGCCGTAGATGCGACCGTCGAGGACGACGTCGGTGTCGACACCGAGGACGGGACGATCGCCGGCCTCGCCCGCGACCGACTGCGCTTTCTCGCGCGCGTGCATTCGTACGAGGTCGACTGCGTCGACGCCTTGCGCGGGCTGCTCTTCGTAGCGCGGCGCGACGACGTCGAAGGGAATGCCGAGCTGCTCGAGGATCGCGCGTCGTCGCGGCGACGTCGACGCGAGCAGCAGCGGCGGGGCGGGCGGTGCGTCAGCCACGCTTGCGCGCCACCCAGATCTCCTCGGCCGGCCACTTCTGCGCCCAGTCGGCCGTCACGTACTTGTAGTGCGTGTGCGTCTCGGCGTCGGGAGGCGCATACAGCTCGACTAGTCGTTCGACCTCGAAACCGTTTGCGAGCAGCAAACGGATCCAGTCTCCGTGACCGAGGTGGAACTCGAACTCGTGCGTGTCCGGCCACTCGATCTCGTGTAATCCGAATTGTGGCCGCGCGAGTTGCTCGCCGACTCCCTCGAGCGTCATGCACAGCATCGAGATCGTGGAGTTGCGCAAGAACGCGAGCCGACCGCTCGGCCGCAGCAGCCGCGCGGCTTCGGGAATCCACCGATCCGGATCGGCCCAGATCGAAGCGCCGTACTCGGAGACGACGAGGTCGAACGAGCCGTCGGGCAACGGCACGTCTTCAGCCACGGCCTCGACGAGTGGAAACTCGATTCTCGTCTCCTCCTGCATCCGACGGGCGGTCGCGAGCTGAGCCGGTGTCGGATCGACGCCGACCGGCCGCGCACCGTGCTTTGCGAGCCACGCCGAGAAGTACGCAGTCCCGCAGCCGAGCTCGACGACGTCGAGCCCCGCGACGTCGCCGAGCACCTGCAGCTCCGACTCGGGAATGCCCCAGATCCCGTAGGTGATCTCGTCACGCGCCCACGCCCGCGCGGCCGACGCGTCCGTGTACTCCTCGTTCGCGCGGGTCCAGTTCGCGACGTTTTGTCGAACGTACTCCGGATACTCAGACGAGCTCATCGTCCGTGAACCAGAGCGCGATCTCGCGCTGCGCGGACTGCGGCGAGTCGGAGCCGTGCACGAGATTGTCCGGCATCGCGAGCGCGAGGTCGCCGCGGATCGATCCCGGCTCCGCGTCCGCGGGGTTCGTCGCGCCGATCGTCTTCCGCAGCGTCGTGATCGCACCCTCTCCCTCGACGACGAGCGCGAGCGTCGGCCCGGACGTGATGAACCGGACGAGCTCGCCGAAGAACGGTTTCTCCTTGTGCTCGGCGTAGTGCGTCTCGCCCAGCTCGCGGTCGACGCGGATCAGCTTGCCCGCACGGAGCAGGAAGCCACGCTGCTCGATCCGGCCGAGGATCTCGCCGGCCAGCCTCCGCGCCATCGCGTCCGGCTTGATCAGCACCAGGGAACGTTCGACCGCCACGAGCGGCCGAGTCTACTCAGAGCGGCGTCGGCGTCTCGGCGGTCGAGCCTCGAACGTCGGAAACTCGACAGCGGCCGGCTCGACCGGCGTTTCGCAATACGGGCAGATCTGCCACAGCGCCTCGAGCGGCGCCTTGCAGTTCACGCACGCCTGCTTCAGCTTCGTCGTGCAGACAGGACAGACGAGGAAGTCGAGGCCGACCTCCGCACGGCACACGGGACAGTGCATGTCGCGCCGCGCGAGCCGCTCCTCCATCGCCTTGATCTCGAGCTCGCGCTCCCGCACGTCCTCGAGGTACTCCGGCGGTCGGAAGAGCATGTATACGAGCGCGCCGAAGAACGGTGGCACCAAGCCCAGCACCACCGACATCGCAACGAGCCACGGATCCTCGATCCGCCGCCTCGCGTCCTT
>VAYM01000030.1 GCA_005884945.1 Actinomycetota bacterium
GACTACGGCCTCTACTACAACAAGACGCTGCTCAGGAAGGCCGGCATCAAGTCGCCGCCGAAGACCTTCTCTGAGCTCGCAAAGGACGCGAAGAAGCTCACGCAGCGGAAGGGCAACGGCGACATCAAGGTCGCCGGCTACGACCCGTTCTTCGGCTTCTATTCCGGGAACGCCCCCGACATGACGACCTACGCGCCGCTCTTCGGCGCGAAGTGGACGGACGCGGCGGGCCACTCGACGATCAGCAAGGATCCGCAGTGGGCGAAGTTCCTCAAGTGGCAGAAGAGCCTCGTGGACTGGTACGGGGCCAGCAAGCTCGTCAAGTTCAACGCGGCCGCGGCGGACGAGTTCTCCGGCTCGAACGCGTTCGAGATCGGGAAGCTCGCGATGGACATGGACGGCGAGTGGCGCGTCGCGTTCATCGCCGCCGAGCATCCGAACCTGAACTACGGCACCGCGCCGATGCCGGTCGACGACGCGCATCCCGAGCTCTATGGCGCCGGCTACGTGAACGGGACGATCATCGGCATCCCGAAGGGCGTCAAGCACAAGGACCAGGCGTGGGATCTCGTCAAGTACCTGACGACGAACTCGCACGCGCTGGCGACGTTCTCGAACGGGATCCGGAACGTGCCGACGACGAAGGCGTCGTTGAATTCGCCGGAGATCAAGCCCGACGCGCACTTCAAGACGTTCCTGAAGATCTTCGCGAACTCGCATTCGGCGACCTCGCCGATCACCGCGGTCGGGAACGCCTACGGCAGCCTGATCCAGGCGTTCACGGTGAAGTGGCAGGCCGGCCACATCGGCAACCTGGCGAACGGCCTGAAGAAGCTGGACAAGGACATCGACAACCAGTTGAAGCAGGGCGGTAAAGGCGTTCCGTGAGCCTGAACACGAGCGTTGACGCGGGCGCGGCGGCTCTCGCCGCGCCCGTGATCGACCGCACGCGCGCGAAACGGAAGGCGGCGAGGCGCCGCCGCGGGCTGGTCCTCCTCTTCATGAGCCCGTGGATCGTCGGCTTCTCCGTCTTCTTCGGCTACCCGATCGTCTACAGCGCGTACCTGTCGTTCACGCACTACGACCTGCTGTCGGCGCCGCGCTGGATCGGGACCGCGAACTACCGCTACCTGTTCCACGACGACCCGCTCGTCTGGCCGGCGGTCAGGAACTCGCTCTGGATCATCGCCATCGGCGTCCCGTGTCAGGTCGTCGCGGCCTTCGGGATCGCGGCGATGGTGGCGCGTGCGCGCGCGGGGGTCGGCTTGTTCCGCACGATCTTCTACCTGCCTGCGCTCGCGCCGCCGGTCGTCGCGACGCTCGCGTTCGTCTACCTCCTGAACCCGGCGACGGGGCCGGTGAACCTCGCGCTGTCGCATCTCGGGATCAACGGCCCGCTCTGGTTCCAGTCGCCGCAGTGGTCGAAACCCTCGCTCGTCCTGCTCTCCATGTGGCAGGTAGGGAACACGATGATCATCTTCCTCGCGGCGATTCTCGACGTGCCGAAGCCCCTCTACGAGTCGGCGCAGCTCGACGGCGACGGCGCGTTCCAGAGGCTGCGGTGGGTGACGCTCCCGACGATCAGCCCCGTCATCCTGTTCTCCGTCGTCATCGGCGTGATCTACGGGCTGCAGTACTTCACGCAGGCGTACGTCGCCGCGAACGTCGCGTCCGGACAGGCGTCGCAGGCGGGAGACCAGACGGTCAACAACTACGGCTATCCCGAGGGCTCGACGCTCTTCTACCCGGTGCTGCTGTACCAGCAGGGATTCCGGTACTTCAACATGGGCTACGCGTCCGCGCTGTCGATTCTGCTGCTCGGCGTCGCGTTCGTCGTCACGCTCCTGATCATCCTCAACTCGCGCCGCTGGGTGCATTACGCGGGAGCGGAGCGCGGATGAGCACCGCCAGCGTTCCCACGACCGCGACGTTCGCCCGCCGCAAGCCGCCGGCGCACGTGCGCCGCAAGCGGTTTCTCGTCGGCCTCGCGAACTACTCGCTCGTGATCGTCGCGGCCGCGCTGTTCATCGCCCCGTTCGTCTTCATCTTCCTCACGTCGCTGATGACGAACGACCAGGCGCTGTCGCCGCACCTGTGGCCGCATCCGTTCCGCTGGCAGAACTTCGTGGACGTCTTCCACAAGTCGCCGCTCTGGCGCTGGACGCTCAACAGCCTGATCTACATGAGCCTCGCCACGCTCGGGCTGCTCCTCTCGAGCATCCCGGTCGCCTACGCGCTCTCGCGCCTGCGCTGGCGCGGCCGAGACGCGGTCTTCATCGTCGTGCTGATCGCGCTCATGCTGCCGCCGCAGGTGTCGGTCGTTCCGCTCTACGTGATGTGGGCGAAGGCGCACCTCGTCGGGACGCTGTGGCCGCTGATCATCCCCAACTGCTTCGGGGACGCGTTCTCGATCTTCCTGCTGCGGCAGTTCTTCATGACGATCCCGGAGGAGTACCTCGACGCTGCCCGCGTGGACGGCTGCGGCGAGTTCCGCATTCTCACGACCGTCGTGTGCCGCCTCGCGAAACCGGGAATCGCGGCGGTCGCGCTCTTCTCGATCCTCTACACGTTCAACGACTTCTTCCTGCCGCTGCTCTACACCATCGACTCGCCGTCGCACTGGACGGTGCCGATCGGCCTCGCGCAGTTCCGTTCGCTGCACCAGGTGCAGTGGAACCTCACGATGGCCGCGACGCTGCTCGTGATGGCGCCGGTGGTCCTGCTGTTCTTCGCGGCGCAGAGGGTGTTCGTCGAAGGCGTGACGCTCACCGGAGTCAAGGGATGAAGATCGCCGTCGTCGGCGGCGGTTCCACCTACACGCCTGAGTTGGTGTCCGGGCTGTCGCGCGACCGGCGGAGCGGATGCTGCGGCGGCAGGGCTACGACGGCACGCTCACGGTCACGGACGACCTCGACCGCGCGCTCGACGGCGCGGACTTCGTGCTCATCCAGATCCGCGTCGGCGGCCAGGAGGCGCGGCTGTCGGACGAGACGGTGCCGCTCGCGTGCGGCTGCATCGGACAGGAGACGACCGGCGCGGGCGGGCTCGGCAAGGCGCTGCGCACCGTTCCCGTCGTGCTCGAGATCGCCGAGCGGACGCGCGAGCTCGCCGCCTCCGACGCCTGGATCATCGACTTCACCAACCCGGTCGGCATCGTGACGCGCGCACTGCTCGACGCAGGCCATCGAGCGCTCGGACTCTGCAACGTCGCGATCACGACACAGCGGAAGATCGCGCAGCTGCTCGGGATCGAGCCGGAACGAGTGCTGATCGACCAGGTCGGCCTCAACCACCTGTCGTGGGTGCGGCGCGTGCCCGTCGACGGGCAGGACGTCCTGCCGGAGCTGATCGCCGAGCACGGCCAGGAGCTGACGCGGGACTCGGGTTTGTCACGCCGGCTCGTCGAGGAGCTGCGCGTGCTGCCGTCCTACTACCTGCACTACTTCTACGAGCACGACCAGGTGCTCGCGGAACAGCTCGGGGGCGTGCCGCGCGCGGCAACCGTCGCGGAGATCGAGCGCGGCCTGCTCGAGCTCTACCGTGATCCGAACCTGACCGAGAAGCCGGCGTTGCTGGAGCAGCGTGGGGGAGCGTTCTACAGCGAGGCCGCGATCGGGCTCGTCGGCGCGATCGCGGCCGACACCGGCGCAGTGCACGTCGTCGATGTGCGGAACAACGGCACGGTCGGCGGCCTCGCCGACGACGACGTGGTCGAGGTTCCAGCGCGGGTCGACCGCTCCGGCGCGACGCCGTTGCCGCAGCCGCCGGTTGCACCCGAGCTGCTCGGCTTGATCCAGCACGTCGCGGCGTACGAGCGGCTGGCGCTCGAAGCGGCCTTGAGCGGCGACCCCGTCGTCGTGCACAAGGCGTTGCTCGCGCATCCGCTCATCGGCCAGGAGGCGCCGGCCGACGAGCTCGTCGACCGTCTGCTCGAGGCCGGCGCGAAGCATCTCCCGCAGTTCCCTGCGCGCGAGGGAGTCGCGTGACGAATCCGCTCGTGATCGCCGTCGACGGCGGAGGCTCGAAGACGGACGTCGCGCTCGTGCGCGGAAACGGCGAGGCGCTCGCGCTCGTGCGCGGACCGTCGAGCCACGCGCACCACGTCGGCGTCGAAGGCTCGCTCGACGTGATCGCAGGCCTGCTCGACGAGGCGCTCGCCGACGCGCAGCTCGCGTCGAGCGACGGCGCGTTCGCGGAAGTCGCAGCGTTCACGCTCGCGGGCGCGGATTCTCCGGCGGACGAGGAGGCGCTCACCGCGGCCGCGAAGGCGCGCGGCTGGAGCTCGCGCACGATCGTCCTCAACGACACGTTCGCGATCCTCCGCGCGGGCACGACGCGTGGCTGGGGCGTGGCGATCACCTGCGGCGCCGGAATCAACTGCGTCGGCGTGGCGCCCGACGGCCGTCACGCGCGCTTCCCGTCGCTCGGCTGGATCAGCGGCGACTGGGGCGGCGGCTTCGACCTCGGCAAGGACGCCGTGTTCGCGGCGGCGCGAAGCGAGGACGGGCGCGGGCCGCGTACGTCGCTGGAGCGCGTCGTCCCCGCGTACTTCGGCCTGGCGACGCCGACCGAGCTCGCAGAGGCGATGCATTACGGCCGCGTCCCGCAGCGGCGGGTGATCGAGCTCGCGCCGCTCGTGCTCGCGGAGGCCCAAGCGGATCCCGTCGCGGCGGAGATCGTGTCGCACCTGGCCGACGAGGTGGTCGCGCTCGCACGCGTCGCGCTGACGCGGCTCGACCTGGCGAACGAGCCGGTGGAGGTTCTGCTCGGCGGCGGAGTCCTGCAGGACGTCGACGGCGATCTGCTTGCAGCGATCAACGCCGGCCTCGCCGAGATCGGCTCGCAGATCACAGTCCGGCCGACCGCGTCGCCGGCGATCATCGGCGCCGCGCTGATCGGGCTCGACGAGCTCGGCGCTGACGACGACACGCAGAAGCGCCTGAGGCGTGAGCTCGGCGCGGCGTTCGCACGGCTCGACGGCGTTCCCGACTCAGGGAGGTCGAACGGTGGCTGACGTTCGTTATGTCAAGGCGACGCGGATCTATCCCGGCACGCATTCGCCGGCGGTGGACGCGCTCGACCTGCACATCCAGGACGGCGAGTTCATGGTCCTCGTCGGCCCGTCGGGCTCCGGGAAGACGACGGCGCTGCGCATGCTCGCCGGGCTCGAGGAGGTCGACGCGGGCAACGTGCTGATCGGCGGCCGTGACGTCACGGACCTCCCGCCGAAGGACAGGGACGTCTCGATGGTGTTCCAGAACTACGCGCTCTACCCGTACCTCACGGTCGCGGCGAACATCGCCTTCCCGTTGCGGATGAGAGGGGTGAAGAAGTCGATCCGCGATCAGCGTGTCCGCGAGGTGGCGAAGCTGCTCGGGCTGGAGGACTACCTCGAGCGCAAGCCGGGACAGCTCTCGGGCGGCCAGCGCCAGCGCGTTGCGATGGGCCGCGCGATCATCCGGCTGCCGAGCGTCTTCCTGATGGACGAGCCGCTGTCCAACCTCGACGCCAAGCTGCGCGTCCAGATGCGCGCGGACATCGCGGCGCTGCAGGCCGACTTCGGCGTCACCACCGTGTACGTGACGCACGACCAGGCGGAGGCGATGACCCTCGGCCATCGCGTCGCGGTGCTGCACGAGGGGAAGCTCCAGCAGTGCGGGCCGCCGCGCGGGCTGTACGAGCGTCCGGCCAACATCTTCGTCGCCGGGTTCATCGGCTCGCCGGCGATGAACCTCTGCACGTTGCCCGCGTCGAACGGCAACGTGTCGTTCGGCGGCGTCGACGTCCCTGTCCCGACCGGGTCGTCGAACGGGAGCTACGTGCTCGGCGTCCGGCCGGAGTCGCTGGAGGTCGCAACCGAAGGAATCTCGGCGCACGTCGAGGTGGTCGAGGACGTGGGCGCCGACGCGTTCGTGTTCTGCAGTGCGGAGGTGGGCGGTCAGGCGATGCGCCTCGTGGCACGCGCCGAGGCGCGTCGCGCGCCGCAGCAGGGCGACCGCGTGTCGCTGCGGCCGCGGGCGGAGGAGGCGCACTTCTTCGATCCGGCGAGCGGCGAGCGGCTGGACCGGCGTTGAGCAACAGCGCCGGGGAGCTCTACCTCGCGGAGATCCGCGAACAGCCTCGGGCGCTCGAGCGGCTCGTCGCGCAGAGGGCCGAGCTGGCCGCCGTCTCGCGCCTGCTTGCCGACCGTGCGCCGTCGATCGTCCGGCTGATCGCTCACGGCTCCTCGGACAACGCTGCCGCGTACGGCGTGTACGCGTTCGGGTTGCTGTCCGGCTGGACCGCCCTCCGCGACTCGATCACGCTCACCGTCTACTACGACGCGCAGCTCGACCTGCCCTCGTCCGTCGTCGTCGCGCTGTCCCAGTCCGGTGAGACGCCGGACGTCGTCGAGTACGTCGTGCGCGCGCGCCAACGTGGCGCGCCGACGATCGCGGTAACGAACGACCCGGAGTCGGATCTCGCGGACGCGGCAGACGTGACGTTTCCGCTGGCCGCCGGTGAGGAGCGCGCAGTCGCTGCGACGAAGACGTATCTCAACACGCTCGCGGCGCTCGCGCTCATGGCCGCGGGCGTCTCGGGCCGCGAGCGCGAGGTCGGCGACGGCATCCGGCGCGTGGCCGAGTTGCTCGACGGGATGCTAGACCCGATCGAGCGTGCGGTACCTGCGATCGCGACGACCTTTGCCTACGTCGCGCGGATGTTCGTGATCGGCCGCGGCATCGAGTTCGCGACCGCGCGGGAGATCGCGCTCAAGCTGACGGAGACGTGCCGCGTCGCGGCAGAGCCGCTGACGGCGACGGACCTCGCGCACGGGCCGATCGCCGCGCTCGATCCGCTGTTTCCCGTCTGGACGATCGCGTCGCGCGACGAGGCGCTGCCGGCGGTCGTGGATGCGGCGGCGCGGATTCGCGAGGCGGGCGCGACGGTCGTGGCGAGCGGGAACGCGTCGTCGGAGGTCTCGGGCGCGGCGTACGAGTTGCCGGTGCCGGAGCCGCCGATCCCGCTGCTGGCGCCGCTGCTCTCGGTGGTGCCGGGCCAGATCTTCGCGGGCGCGCTGGCGCGCGCGAAGGGCCTGGATCCGGACAAGCCGGTGGGGCTGAGCAAGATCACGCGGGCGCGCTAAGCGCTCCCCGAGAAAGGGTCTGACCTTCCGGTCAGACCCTTTTCGAGGGGGTGACGCCGTCCAAGGCCTTCCGGACGTCTCCGCGTGCAGCCTCGAGCCTGGCGCGCGCTTCCTTGGCATCGACGCCTGCCGCGAGCGACACCACCGCAACCTTCGCATCGCCGCTCGCGGCTGCGATTGCTTCCCCCGCCGCCTCGTCCGTCGCGCCCGTCGCGAGCGCGACCGCACGCTTCGCGCGCGCACGCAGCTTCTTGTTCGACGTCCGCACGTCGATCATCAGGTTCCCGAATGTCTTGCCGAGCTTCACGAACGCGACCGTGGAGATCGTGTTCAGCGCGAGCTTCTGGGCCGTTCCCGCCTTCAGCCGCGTCGAGCCGGAGACGATCTCCGGGCCGACGTCGAGGGCCACTTCGTGCTCCGCCAACTCCCCGAGCGCAGAGCCGGCGGGACCGACGAGCGCCACCGTCAGCGCCCCAACCTCGCGCGCACGCCGAAGCGCAGCGACCGTGTACGGCGTCGTTCCACTCGCGCTGAGACCGACCACCGCATCGGCGGCGGTCACGCCGGCAACGTCGCGAGCGCCGACCTCCGCATCGTCCTCGGCCTCGTCGCTCGGCGCCACGATCGCGACGACCTGATCGGTGGAGAACGTCGGCCCGCATTCGAGCGCGTCGAGCTCGGCGAGACGGCCGGACGTCCCCGCGCCGACGTAGACGAGCCGACCGCCACCGCGCAGCCGCTCGACGATCGCGTCGATCGCACCCGCGAGGGCATCCGAAGCGAGGCCCACCGCGACCGGTACGGCGCGGTCGCCCGCATTCATCGCCAGCACGAGCTCGCGTGTCGAGCGCAGGTCGATGTCGCCGGCCTTCCGTCCGGTCAGCGCGGCCGTGACGGCCTCCCAGACGAGCGGCGCGTCGGGCGTCGCGAGCGCCGTCATGTGCCCGCACGCTTCGTAGCCCCACGTCCAGACGTCCTCGACGCGAGCCGCGCGCGACGACGCGATCGCCGCCTCGAGCTCAGGGATGTCGTCACGCGTCAGTCCGAAACTCGGCACCCACAGCTGCGGCTCGACGCCGTTCCGCGCGGCCGTATCGGCAAGGAGCCGCGCGAACCGCTCGACGAACGGCCCCGCGGGCTCGCCGAAGTTCTTCCAGTACGGATCGGTCGCGAGCTTTGCGAGGCCGGGGATCGACGCGATCGCGTCCCAGTCCGAGACGCCGTGTGCGCCTTCGGTCGCCGGCAGCAGGCAGATCGTGTTCTTCCCGCCGCGCGCTGCGACGTGCTCGCACATCTCGCGCAGGAAGTCGGCCGTCGACCGCTCGCGGAACGCGAGCACCTCGTCCGTGAGCTCCTGCGGCATCGAGCCGCCGAACTGCGCCTGACACACTTCGCAACGGCAGGCCCAGCGTTCCGCCCCGACGCCGACGTGCTCCGGGACGGTCCAGTGCGGCTCGTCCCAGAACACGTAGTCGGTGCCGCACTCGAGCGCAGCGTCGGCCCACTCCTTGCAGAACGCGCGATACGACGGCTGGTTCAGGCAGCCCGTCGCCACCCGCCGCCCATCGTCCAAGACCTGGCACGCCTCCGGATGGAACGTCACCCACCGGCTCTCGGCCTCGCCGCCGAACGTCCGCCCGAGCCCCCACGGGCACATCTGCACCTCGAGACCGACAGCGTGCGACGCGGCGACGATCTCCGCCATCGTGCCGCGGTAGTACGCGAGGTCGTTCTCCGAGAACGTGTGCAGGACACCCGTGTAGCCGCGCGTTGACAGATCCTCGAGATCGCCGCGAGCGTGTCGGAGGATGCGGACGCCGAAGTACGAGCAGCCGGCCCGGAGGCTCACGCGCGCTCGGCGGCCGCCAGCGCCGTCACCGACGGCTCACGCCGCTGCGACAGCTCGGCGACGAGCCTGTACCGGTCGCCGCGGTAGATCGACCGCACGAACTCGACCATTCGCCCGTCCGGCGTCTGACTCGTTCGCTCGAACAGGAACGCCGGCGAGTGGAGCGGCACGCTCAGCAGCTCGGACTCCTCCTCGTTCGTCACCGTCGGCTCGATCGTCTGTAGGCCCGAAGCGATGACGACGTTGTACCGGTCCTCGAGGAGCTCGTACCAGGACGCGTGCTCGAGCTGCGCCGCCGTCAGCGCCGGAACGAGCGACACCGGCACGTGCAGCGTCTCGAGCGCCATCGGCGCGCCGTCGGCGAGGCGCAGCCGCCGGATCTGGAAGACGCGGTCGGCGGGGGAGATGTTGAGCGCACGGGCGACCTGCGGTCCGGCGTGGACGTTGTCCAGCGAGATCGTCCGGCTGTCCGCGACCATCCCGCGGCGCCGCATGTCCTCCGTGAAGGAGGTCAGCGTGAGCTGCTGCGCGATCTTCGGCTCGCTGACGAACGTGCCGCTCCCGTGGCGGCGCACGAGGTACCCCTCGCGGACGAGCTCGTCGAGGGCGGCCCGGAGCGTCAGGCGCGAGACCCCGAGCTCCGTGCTGAGCCGGCGCTCGGACGGGATCGCCTGCCCGACCCCGAGCTCGCGGATCAGCGCGATCACGCGGGCCCGGATCTGATCCTGCTTGGTCACTACGCCGTAGAAAAGCACACGGTGCGGCTGATGGTCAAGACCACTTGCCTGCGAAGGGATGTGATCAGCGCAGCATTGGGCCTTGACAAGCAAAGTGGACTATGCCAATCTCCCGGCCGTGGCCGGTGGACTAAACCAATTGGCGCCCGCCCTCGCGACCGGCCAAGGGCGCCTACGCCTTCGGGAGGCGAGATGAAAGCTCGAATCATGGTGGTGGCGATCCTCGCCGCCACGCTGGCCGCCGCGGCCTCCACTGCGAGTGGTTCAGTCCGCACAGCCAAGGCGAACAGCATCACCGTCTGGCTGATGGTCGATGCCCAGAGCGGCTGGGCGAACGTCGTGGCCGAGGCCAACGCCTCGTTCAAGGCGAAGCATCCGGGCGCGGACGTCAAGGTCGAGTACCAGACCTGGGGCGACCACCTGACGAAGTTCGACGCCACGATCGCCGGTGGAAACGTGCCGGACGTCCTGGAGTTCGGAAACACGGAGACGACGAAGTACATGGCCAACGGCGCGCTGAAGCAGCTGAAAGCCGCGAACTTCCCGAACTCGAAGACGTGGCTGAAGGGCCTCAGAGGCTCGTGCACGTACAACAGCAAGTTGTTCTGCGTCCCGTACTACGCGGGCGCGCGCGCCGTCATCTAC
The DNA here is from genome assembly GCA_005884945.1 of Actinomycetota bacterium. Taxonomy (GTDB): domain Bacteria; phylum Actinomycetota; class Thermoleophilia; order Gaiellales; family Gaiellaceae; genus 3-1-20CM-4-69-9. Next base: position 10,358 of record VAYM01000030.1, read on the forward strand.
CGGAAGGACCAGTACAAGTCCGCCGGCATCGCGCGGACGCCGCGCAGCCAGGCCGAATTCCTGGCCGACGGCAAGAAGCTGATGAAGCACTTCGGCGCGAACGACCCGAACTACTCGGCGTTCTACTTCGCCGGCAAGAACTGGTACGCGTCGCTGGCCTACGTATACGACTACGGCGGCCAGATCGCGACGAGGAAGGGCAACAAGTGGGTCGGCACGCTCGAGAAGTCGGCCGCGATCAAGGGCCTGACCGTCGCGAAGACCACGGTCCGCGCTCTCTCGCGGGCGAGCAAGACGACGGACGAGGCACATCCGCAGCAGTCGCTCGTCTTCGCGAAGGGGCACGTCGCGTCGTTCATCGGCAACGGCTGGGAGTGGCCGTACGCCCTGAACAAGGACTCCGGCAATCCCGCGCTCGCGAACGTCGTCGGGGCGTACCCGATGCCGAGCCACGTCAGGGGCAAGCTGATGCCGGAGTTCCTCGGCGGCTCTGACCTCGCGATCCCGGCCCAGAGCAAGAACGCGTCGCTCGCGGCCGACTGGATCAAGGCGTACACGAGCACCAGCGCCGAGACCGGATTCGCAAAGGTCGGGAACATCCCCAACACGACCAAGCTCGCCGGCGTCAACAAGGACAACCCGCAGCTCGCCCCGTTCGCGGTCGCCGCGGCCTCGAGCTGGTTCGTGCCCACGGCACCGAACTGGGTCAACGTGGAGAATGCGGACGTGCTGCAGAACATGCTCGTCCAGATCTACACGGGCAGTAAGTCGGTCACTGCCGCAGCGAAGAGCGCCGACAAGCAGATCGAGAAGATCCTGAACGGATAACGCGACCGGTTGAGCCGACTCGCGCCCGAAGGAACAACCGTGGCCGTCGCCGAGAGTGAATTCCCCCTCGTCTCTCGGCGGCGGCGGCGGTTGTCGAGGAGGCGGGTCGGGTCGGCCCTCGCCCCGTACGCGCTGCTCGCGCCGACGGCGATCGTCATCGGCGCGATCCTCGGGTATCCGCTCTATCTCCTCGTCCGGCTCTCCTTCGAGCAGTACGGGCTCTTCGAGCTCGTCCGCCACAAAGGCACATGGATAGGCATCCACAACTTCCGCACGATCTTCCACGACTCGCAGTTCTGGCACGTCGTCGCACGGACGCTCGTCTTCACGGCGGTGAACGTGACGCTGACGATGATCCTCGGGACGGCGATCGCGCTCCTGATCGCGCGACTCGGCCGCTTCATGCGGCTGCTGCTCACGACCGGCCTCGTGCTCGTGTGGGCGACGCCGGTCGTCGTCGCCGTGAACATCTGGCGCTGGATGGTCGACTACGAGTTCGGCGTCGCCAACTGGACGCTGACGAAGCTGCACCTCGGCAACTTCATCCACCACGACTGGTTCGCGAACACGTGGGAGGGATTCGGCGTGATCACGGCCGTGATCGTCTGGGGTGCGATCCCGTTCGTGACGATCACGCTCTACGCAGGACTGTCGCAGGTCCCGCAAGAACTGGTGGAGGCGGCGCAGATCGACGGCGCGCGTGCCTGGAACGTCTTCCGCGAGGTGACGGTTCCGCTGCTGAAGCCGATCTTCATCATCCTGACGAGCCTCTCGATCATCTGGGACTTCCAGGTCTTCAACCAGGTCTGGATCATGCTCGGCGAGCGGCCGTCGCCCGACTACTACGTGATGGGCATCTATGCGTACGTGACGTCGTTCCGCAGCAACGAGTACGGGCTCGGCTCTGCGATCGCCGTCGTGATGGTCGCGATCATGATGGCCGCGACCGTCGTCTACATCCGCCAGATGATCAAGACCGGGGAGGTGCGGTGAGCTCCCTCACGCCGCTTGCCCCGACGCCGGTCGCGGTTCGGGCGCCCGCGCGGCGGATCCGCGTCCGTCGCGGGAAGCTCGTCCGGCGCATCGGGCTGAACGCCGTCGCGCTGCTCGTCTTCGCGGTGATGGTCTTCCCGGTGTACTGGATGGTCGCGACCGCGTTCAAGCCCGGCCGCGACATCCTCGACTACAAGCCGCACTGGTTCCCGGCGCCGGCGACGCTGTCGAACTTCACCAACGCGATCCACCGTCAGTACTTCTGGACGGACGTGAAGAACAGCGCGATCGTCGTCGTCTGCGTCGTGACGCTGTCGATGGTCGTCGCGTTCCTCGCGGCGCTCGCGCTCTCGCGGTTCCGGTTCTACGGCCGCGGCGCGTTCATCGTCCTCATCCTCGGCGTGCTGATGCTGCCGCTCGTCGCACTGATCATTCCGATGTACATCACGATGAGCCGTGCCGGGCAGATCCACGGGCTCAACTGGGTGCTCGGCGTGAACAAGCTGTCCGGCGTGATCGTGATGTACATGACCTTCGTATTGCCGTTTTCGGTGTGGACGCTGCAAGGCTTCATGCGGGGTGTCCCGCGTGAGCTCGAGGAGGCGGCGATGGTCGACGGGACAACCCGGTTTGGCGCGTTCGTGCGGATCCTCCTCCCCCTCGTCGCGCCGGGCCTCGTCGCCACCTCGATCTTCGCGTTCATCCAGGCCTGGAACGAGTACATCATCGCGTACGTCTTCCTCCAGGACGGGAGCAAGCAGACGATCACCGTCTGGCTCGCCTCGTTCACGAACCTGCACGGGACGGACTGGGGGCCCCTGATGGCGGGGGCGACGCTGACCGCGCTGCCGGTCGTCGTCTTCTTCGTGTTGATTCAGCGGCGCATCTCGTTCGGCCTGACCGCCGGGGCGGTGAAGGCTTAGTGGCTGCCATCAGGTTCACGCACGTCATAAAGGAATACGCCGGCGGAACGCTCGCGGTGGACGACCTGAACCTCGAGGTCGCCGAGGGCGAGTTCGTCGTGCTCGTGGGGCCGTCAGGATGCGGCAAGACGACGGCGCTGCGGATGGTCGCCGGCCTCGAGGAGATCACCGACGGCGAGATCCGCATCGGCGACCGCGTCGTCAACGACCTCGCGCCCCGAGATCGCGACATCGCCATGGTCTTCCAGAACTACGCGCTCTATCCACACAAGACCGTGTACGAGAACCTGGTGTTCGGGCTGCGGATGCGGAAGGTCCCGAAGTCGGAGCAACGCCGCCGCGTCGAGGAGATCGCGCGCATCCTCGGGCTCGAGGAGATGCTCGAGCGCCGGCCGGCGCAACTGTCGGGAGGCCAGCGCCAGCGCGTCGCGATGGGACGCGCGATCGTCCGCGAGCCGCAGGCGTTCCTGATGGACGAGCCCCTGTCGAATCTCGACGCGAAGCTGCGCGTCCAAATGCGTGCGGAGATCGCCCGCATCCAGCAGACGCTGCGGGTGACGACGCTGTACGTGACGCACGACCAGGTCGAGGCGATGACGATGGGCCACCGCGTGGCGGTCATGCGCTCGGGCGTGCTGCAGCAGGTGGACACGCCGCAGCGGCTGTACGACCTGCCGGGGAATCTGTTCGTCGCGAGCTTCGTCGGCTCGCCGGCGATGAATCTCCTCGACGTCGCGCTGGAGCGCGAGGGCGGCGGGCTCGTGTGCCGGAGCGGCGGGGTAGAGATCGAGTTGCCGGTCGACATCGCCGCTCGCCGTCCGCAGCTCGAGCAGTACGTCGGTCGCCGGCTCGCTCTCGGCATCCGTCCCGAAGCGCTGTCCGAGTCGAGCACGGACCCGGACGCGCCGCGCATCCGCGGCCGCGCGCTGCTCGTCGAGGCGCTCGGTGCGGAGTCCCTCGCGCACGTTGAAGTGAACGCGATGGCGCTCGACCGTCCGGAGCTCGTGGACGTATCGGCGGCGCAGGCGCATCTGCTTCCCGTGGGCGATCGCACGGCGACGCTGCTCGCGCGGCTCGAGCACGACACCGGCGTGAAGCCCGGCCACGTCGTCGACCTCGCCGCCGACGTGCGGCGGCTGCACTTCTTCGATCTCGACACCGGCAGCGCGATCCCCGTCGCGGGCGTGCCGGTCACGGCGGCGGTGGTCTGAGTGCGGCTCGGCGTCGAGGCGGCGCTCGTCGGCGGTCGTTTGTTGTCGGGCGACGTGGAGATCGCCGACGGCCGGATCAGCGCCGTCGGTTTGAACGGTCATAACGGACGCGGGATCGCCGCTCCGGGCTTCGTGGACCTGCAGGTCAACGGGTTCGGCGGCGTCGACTTCTTCTCCGCCGATGCGGATGCGTACCGGCGCGCGGGGGAGGCCTTGCTCCGCACGGGTGTCACCGCGTACCAGCCCACGTTCATCTCCTCGCCGGAGGACTCGCTGACCGAGGCTCTGCGCGAGATGCCTCGGAACGGCGCGGCGCCGCACGTGCTCGGCGCGCACCTCGAAGGTCCCTTCATCGCGCCCGAGCGGCTCGGCACGCATCCGGTCTCCGCACGGCGCGACCCGGATCGGGAGCTGCTCGAGCGGTTGCTCGGCGCGGGGCGCGTGACGCACGTGACGCTCGCTCCGGAGCTTCCGGGGGCGCTGGAGCTCGTCGAGCTGCTGCGGGCGCGCGGGATCACCGTGTCGTGCGGCCACTCGAATGCGACGGCGGATCAGGCGCACGAGGCGTTCGCGCACGGCGCGAGGACCGTGACGCACCTGTTCAACGCGATGCGCCCGTTCGCGGCGCGCGAGCCCGGGTTAGCGGGCGCGGCGCTCGCGTCGTCGAACGTCACCGTCCAGGTCATCCTCGACGGCGTGCATCTCGCCGAGGACACGGCGCGGCTCGTGTGGAGCGCGGCGGCGGAGCGGATGGCGCTCGTCACAGACGCGGTCGCGGGTGCGGGCGTCGGCGACGGGACGTACCGGCTCGCGTCGATCGACGTGGAGATCACTGACGGCGTCGTCCGTCGCAGCGACAAGACCCTCGCGGGCAGCACGGTGACGATGATCGACGCGGTGCGGAATCTGGTCGCGCTCGGCGCGTCGGTGGAAGCGGCGCTGTCGGCGGCGACGGAGGTGCCGGCGAGAATCGCGGGCCGCTCGGACGTGGGCCGGCTGGAACCGGGCGCGGAAGCGGACGTGGTGGTGCTGAGCGGCGAGCTGGAGCTGGCGCGAGTCCTAGCTGCCGGCGAAGACGTCCTCGGGTAGGCGCGAGACACAAAGGGTCAGACCGGGACGTCTGACCCTTGGGACCGCCTACACGCAGAGGTTCATGCCGACCCGCTCCACGCGGTTAGTGTCGCGATTTCCGGCTTTGTCCCTCGCACGCACCACGAAGTAGTACGCCGCATCGTCGGGAAGCGGCGGCGTCCCGAACGACGTCACGCCCGGGTCGCTCGTGTACGTCGGCTTGGCGAAGTCCTCACCGCCGGGCGCGGTCGCCTGGTAGATGTCGTACACGATCTTGCTCGCCGGCGTGCTGTCGTCCGTCGCAGGCTGCCACTGCAGGCCGTAGCGACTGGACCGGGGAGGACGCCGTCGCAACGCGACAATTGTTCCGCTCGTTCACCTCGCGAATTCGATGCGTGGCGTCGACGCAAACGCGCAGGCGGTAGCTCCCCGCCGAAACGGACGCCGGAACGGCGAGCGTCGCCCGGATGCGCGTCGTCGACCCAGCACGCAACCCGTGGATCCGCCGTGTGGCGAGCCTCTTTCCGCCGAGCCGGTAGCTCACGACAGTGGGGGACGCGGGCGCCGCGCCCGGGTTCGCAACGACGACGGTGGCCTGCAACGCGCCACTGCTGTAGACGACGCCGACGTGACTCACCAAGAGATCCGGCCGCGGTAACGAGAGCGCGAGCGAGAAAATCGACACCGCGAGTACGCGGGCCATGCCTCAAAGATAGCGCCGAAGAGAAGGAGACGAGGGGCCGCAGGCGCGGCCCCTCGTCGGGTCGAGCTATTGCGCCTTCACCTGCTGGTAGAAGACGTCCGTCTGCTGGTGCAGGAGGCCGGAGATGGGGTCGAGCGAATTCACGGGCTGTTGCACCGTGTTCCGCGTGTCGCCCCAGGCCGCGTGCAACCGGCCGTTGGCGGAATCGACGCTCTGGTACTCGCCGAGCGCGTAGCACGGCCGGATCGACCGGTCGTAGTTCGTCGTCGTCGAGGCGTTGAGCGTGACGTTCGTCGGCGGCAGCGGGCTAGCCACACCGGTCACCCGCACGGTCCGGCTCGCGGGGAACGTGTTCCCGCGGTCGTGCGAGTTCGCCATGTCGAGATCGACCGTGCCGTCGGCGTGCTGCGTGTAGTACGAGATGTGGACGCTCTGCGCATCGCTGTCGAGCGCCAACGAAGGCAGCACGTGCTGCGTGTCGTTCGCCACCGTCGGATTCACCTGGATCGGCGTCGTCCACGTCTGTCCGCCGTCGTTGGAGCGGATGAATTCGATGTTCGAGTGGGAGCTCGGATCACCGAAGAACTGACTGTCCGACTTGTTCCAGGCCATGTACAGGATCCCGTTGCGCGCGGCGAACGCCGGCTGGACCGTCAGGCGCGACGCCTGAGGCGGCCGCGGGAGCCCGAAGCGTCCGCCCTGATTGGCACCGGAGCTGATGGCCAGGCGGAGGCCGCCATTCGTGCCGCAGTCGATCAAGGCGCCGGGCTGCACGGTGGGCAGCAGCGTCGAATCAGGCGTCCCCGGCACGTTGAAGTGGAGCAACGAGAACGTGTTCCCGCCGTCATAGGAGACCATCACCTGGATGAAGTCCGTGTCGGCGTTGCTGAAGTGCATGAACGGCACGTACAGCGCTCCGTTCGCCGGGTCGACGTACGGGTTCGAGAACTGGACTGCGTTCGTCGGGAACGTCGGATCCGCGTTCTGCACGGGTGCGTAGATCGTCTTCGTCGTCCACGTCTGGCCGCCGTCGGTCGACTTGCCGAAACGGATCTGACTGCCCGTGCTCTGGAAGCTCGTCCACGTGACGTAGACGTTGTCCTTCGTCAGGTCGGACGGGCTCGGCCCGACGGCGAGCCACTCCTTGTCGCCGCCGTTGTCCACTTGCACGATCTTCGCAGCCCCGAACGTGCGGCCGCCGTTGGTTGACTTGTTGACCTGGATCGTCACGTTGTTCTGCCCATCGTCGCCGAGCGTTGCGTAATAGAAGTTGCCGGCTCGGTCGACGCCGAGCGACGGGTCGCCCAGCGTGAACGTGCTGCCTGGAGCGGGTGGAACGAATCCGCTCGTCCAAGTCTTCCCGCCGTCGTTGGACGTCGAGTATCCGGAGATCGTCCACGCGGTCCGCACGAGCGGCGGGAACGTGAACGTCTGTGCAGCCGACGAGTTGTAGCCGACCACGATGTTCGACTCGAACGCCGCCGTCGAGGTCTCGCTCTGCGTGTAGTTCACGAACGGCCGGAAGCCCGTGAACGTCTGGATGTTGTCCAGGCTCGGGTTGTTGACTTGGACGTTCGATCCGCGTAGCTGCACACCTGGAACGACCGATCCGCCGGAGACCGGACCGACATCGCCGCTGATCGTGCCACTGCCGAGGACGTCCTCGGCCTGGTCGCGGCCGGCGCTGGAGATGTCCAGCGCGAAGCCGCCCTTCTCGACTGTGTCGGAGCCAGACGCTTCCGGATCGCTCGCGCTGGCGCCGACAACCACAAAGATCCCGACGAACACGGCGAGCGCAAGCGTCGCCAGGCTCAATCGTTTTACTGCCACCATCCGCCATCCTCCCCTAGTTGAACGGACAGGAAGACCCCTCGGCTGAACCGCACGTGCCCTCGAAATCTCCCCTCGGAACAACCCGAGACT
>VAYM01000108.1 GCA_005884945.1 Actinomycetota bacterium
AGGAGCCAGAGCAGTGCGTAGCGCTCGCGCAACCGGCGCGAGCGGATCAGCTCCAAGACGACGACGAGCAGCAGGAACGACGCAACTGCTGCTCCGATCGAAACGGCCCAGGGTGTCATTCGTGTTCCTCCTCCAGCGGGACGGCATACCGGCGAAACAGGCCGACGAAGATCGCGAGCAGCACCTTCGTCATGTAGTAGATCGAGCGGAGTGCGGTGATCGACGACTGGCCGCCGCTCCGCTCGCGCATCTCAACGGGCACTTCGGTGAGACGGAGCTTGTGCTTGACGAACATGACCGTCGCCTCAACCTCGGGATAGTCGTGCGGGTAGTCCGCCGCGAAGAGGGCGATTCCCTTGCGGTTGACAGCGCGGAAACCCGACGTGGTGTCGGTGACCCGCTGGCGGACGACCGCCGAGACGACGCTCGCGAAGATGCGGATGCCGACGCGCCGCACGGCCGTCGAGCGGTAGACGCCGCCGCCGGCGAACCGCGAGCCGACGACCATGTCCGCGTCGCCGTTCAGCACCGGCCCGAGGATCTTCGGCAGCTGGGCGGGATCGTGCTGGCCGTCGCCGTCGACCTGGACGGCGATGTCGAAGCTCTGCTCGAAGGCAAAGCGATAGCCGGTCTGGACGGCGCCGCCGATGCCGAGGTTGAACGGCAGCCGGATCACGTGGGCGCCGCGGTCGGCGGCGACTCCCGCCGTCCGATCCACCGACCCGTCGTCCACGACCACGATGTCGAAACCCGGGTCGAACGCACGCAGCTCGTCGATCACGCGGCCGACGGACGCCTCCTCGTTGAACGCGGGAACGATCGCGAGCCGCTTCAGCTCGCCGAGGCGCGCGAGCACCGCATGCTCTGCGGGAACCGCCGGAGCTTCGGGCGCGAGCTCAGCCACGGACGCTCACCGGCGTCCCGACACCGACGAGGTCGAGGATCTGCCGCGCTCGGTGCGCGTACGTGTGCTCGTCGAGGACGCGCTCCCGCGCGCGCCGCCCCATCGCCTCGGCGGCGCCCGGGTCGTCGAGGAGCTCCCTGTACGCTGCGAGCGCCTCGTCCGCGTCCGAGACGACACGCAGCTCCGAGCCGGGCTCGAACCACCGTTCGATCCCGGCGTTCGGGTTCGACACGATCGCCGCGCCCGCCGCCGCGAGCTCGAACGGCCGGCAGGTGGACGACGCGTACATCGTCGCGTGCGGCCTGCGCGTGATGTTGAGGTTCACGCGTGCGCGGGAGATCGCCTGCGAGAACACGTTGAACGGAACGTCTCCGAGGAGCCGTGCGTTGCCGGTGTCGCCGCGGAAGTCGCCGCCGCCGAGCGTGAAGATGATGTCGCGATCGAGGCGGGACGGCTCCGCGATCATCGCGTCCATCCACTCGCGCCGGAACTTGTCGCCGTAGCCGTAGAAGAAGACGTCGATGTCCTTGTCCACGGGCGCGGGAGCGAACAGCTCGGGATCCGCCGCCCAGAACACCGCCTCCGCACGACGCGCGCCGAGCTCGCGCAGACGCTCGAGACCACCTTCCGAGTTCGAGAGCACGAGGTCGTATTCCGACGGATCCGCACCGTGGTAGTAGTTGAATCCGGTGTCCATGCCTCCGAACTCGGGGAGGCTCATCGGGACGTCGCCGTCGTAGAACACGACCGGCACGCCGTAGCGCTCGCGCAGCCGCGTCGGGATCCCACGGAAGTGCGCCATCGGCACCGTGAAGACGATCACCGCTGCGATGTCCCGCTCGCGGTCGAGGATCTTCTCGAGGTGTCGTTGCCAGCGCGGCGTGACGTAACGCCAGATCGCCTTCCGCGTCAGCTTGTCGGCCGTGCTCTCGGCAGGGTTGTGCTCCTCGCGCCGGATCAGCGTGTCGCCCTTCATGCGTGCGGCGACGCTTCGGGCCGCCGCGAACGTCTCGGCCTCCCGGTAGAGAGGGTTCGGCGCCGTCCGCCACCAGGGCGATTCGATCGCGCGGCCGCGATAGGGCGTGACGATCAGGTCGGCGCCGGCCTCGTACAACCCTTTCCAGATCTGCCACCACGCGGGCGTGCAGCCGTAGCGAAAGTCGAGGTCCGCAGCCGAGGCGACCGCAAGGATCTTCGGGGCGCTCATCGTCCTCAGTATGGCTATGGAGTCAGATTCGTCAGCTTCGACGCGAAGCCAGAAAGTCCGTCCGAGCCGTTGATGCGAATGCGGTTGAGCGTGAAGAGCCCCGGCGGCCGTGCGAGCCCGTAGTTCGTCGTCGTCGCGCCGAGGAAGCCGGCGAGCTTCACGGCGTTGATGACGCGCGCGTCGTACCGTCCGGCCGGGTAGCAGAAGAAGTCCACCGGCACGTGGAACAGACGACGCAGCGCCACGCGAGATCCGTGCACCTGCCGCCACAGCTCCGCGTCGTCGAGCGTCGTCAGGTCCGGATGAGTGAGCGTGTGCGCGTCGAGCTCCCAGCCGGCGTCGATCAGCTTGCGAACGCGCCACGGGACGAGCGCGCCGACCCCGTGCAGGAAGTTCACCTCCATGTTCAGCACGCCCGGCCAGTGATGCGTGCGCAGGACCGGCAATGCCCGTGTGTACTGGCTGAGGTAGCCGTCGTCGAACGAGATGACGACCGGATGCGCGGGAAGGTTCGCGCCCTGCGTCCACGAGTCGTAAACGCGCTTCAACGTCACCGCTCGATACCCGTGCTTCGCGAGCCAGCCCATCTGCTTCGCGAAGTCGTCGGGACGAACAAAGAGATCCGGATAGTGCGCGCTGCCCGGCGGCGCGGAGACGACGTGGTACATGAGGATCGGCACGCCGCGCGGCGTGGCCGCGTTTCCGGACGCCGAGCCTGCGACGGCGAGCAGCAGCGCTGCGACGAGAAGGACGCGTCCTTTACGCAATCCGTACTGATCCTAGAGACGGAGTGAGCTACGGTGACGAAGGGTCATGCCTCGGAAGCTGCTCGCCGTCGTCTTCCTCGCGCTGGTCCTCGCGCCGGCCACGCTCGCACGCCCGTCGCAGATCATGCCGGGCGTCACGTACGACCACCGCGTGCTCAAAGGGCCTGTGCAGGCGTACGTGGTGACGGCGCCGAAGCCGGGCGGCTTGTACAGCCTCACGCCGTTGCTGTCGAACGACACGATCACCGGACGCGAGACGGTGTCGTCGATGGAGCGGCGCGTCGCGTCGCAGATGACGATGATCGGCGTCAACGGCGACTTCTTCAATTGGGTCGGCGGCTGGCCGAGCGGCCTCCTCATGCGCGGCGGAGTGATCGAGCACCAGCCGGCGGACAACCGCTCAGCCCTCGGCATCGACACGTCCGGAACGCTGCACGTCGACCGCGTTCCCTTCAACGCGAGCTGGTCGGGCTTCAGCACGATTTTCTATCCGCTGTCGCAGCTGAACGAGCCGCCGCACGCGAACTCCGCGGCGCTGTTCACACCCGTGTGGGGAGCCGCGACGCCGCCCGTGAACGGAGTCGCAGCGGTCCTCGAGCCGTTTCCGCCGGCGAAGCCGTTCGGCGCGTTGACGGGGCAGGTCACCGCGATCGTCTCGAACAGCAGCGTCCCGATCCCTCCGGACGGCGCCGTCATCGTCGCGCGCGGGACGGCGGCGCAGGCCCTGCAGGCCGATGCGATCGTCGGCGGACAGGTGACCGTGCGAATCGGACTGCGGAAGGACTGGGCGACCGTCACGGACGCCGTCGGCGGCGGGCCTGCGCTCGTTCGCGGCGGCAAGGCGATCCGGCCCGAGAACTCCGGCGAGTCGCTGACGGACGTCCAGCTCTACGGGCCCGATCCGCGAACGGCGATCGGCCAACGGCCCGACGGCCGGATCGTGGTCATCGCCGCCGACGGCCGTCGCCGCGGCTGGAGCGTCGGGATTCGCAACTACGACCTCGCCCTGATGCTGATCCATTACGGCTGCGTCACCGGGTTCGCGCTCGACTCCGGCGGCTCGACGACGATCGCTTTCGACGGGCGCGTGCTGAACCGACCGTCGGATCCAGCGGGCGAGCGCCCGGTCGGCGAGGCGCTCGTCGTCAGCTACACGGGCGTCTACGCGCCGGCTCCCGCGCCGACACTGTCGCCGAACGGCGACCGCTACGCCGACCGCGAGGCGCTCTCGTACAAGCTCGTTCGTCCGTCGACGGTGAGCGCGAAGGTCGTCGCGCCAGACGGCACGGCACGCGAGCTCGACGCGGGTCAGCGCGCGCCCGGCACGTACCGGCTGACGTGGGACGGACTGAACACGAACGGTGCACCAGCAGCCGAGGGCAAGTACCACTGGGCCGTCTCGGCGACGGACGATCTCGGCCGCGCGTCGACCGCCGACCGCACGTTCGCCGTCGACGACACGCTGGGCTTCGTCCGTGTCGGCCGGAACGCGCGGACGATCAGCTTCCGGCTCGCGCGCGATGCGACGGTTCGCGTCGCGGTCGAGGATCGGTTCGGCGACATCCTGCGCACCGTGGCGCGCGGTCCCCGTCCCGCGGGAACGGTGACAGTCCGCTGGAACGGTCGCGACGGCCGCCGGAAACGCGTACAGCCGGGCGGGTACGTCGTGCACGTGGCCGCGACGAGCGCAATCGGCGTGAGCGACGTGCGGGTGCCGGTGCGGCTCCGGCGCTGAACCAACGAAGACGGAATCCGCGTAACGGCACGCCGGGACGAGGTTCAGTACGCGCCGCGGCGCGCTAGGACCGCGGGGAGCGTCTTCGCCAGGATCGAAATGTCCAACCAGATCGACCAGTTTTCCAAGTAGTAGAAGTCGAGCCGCACGAGGTCGTCGAAGCTCAACTCGATCCGGCCGGACACCTGCCACAGTCCGGTCATTCCCGGTAGCACCGAATAGCGCTTGCGGTGCCACGGCTCGAGCTGCTCGTAGTCGCGGATCGGCAGCGGCCGCGGCCCGACGAGCGACATCTCGCCCCAGAGGACGTTCAGCACCTGCGGCAACTCGTCGATCGAGAAGCGCCGCAGGAAGCGGCCGACCGGCGTCACGCGCGGGTCGTTCTTGATCTTGAACAGCGGCCCCGACGCCTCGTTCGCCGCCTCCAGCGCAGCCTGTCTCGCCTGCGCGTCGGCGTACATCGTCCGGAACTTCATCATTCCGAACTCGCGCTCGCCGAGACCGATGCGATGGTCGCGGAAGAAGACGGGCCCTTTGGACGTCGTCTTGATCGCCGCGGCGACGGCGAGCCACACAGGCAGGCCGACGAGGATCACGAGGCTCGAGACGACGAGGTCGAAGCCACGCTTCACGACCCAGTCCGCGCCCGCGAGGGCCGGCGGCCGCAACTCGAAGAGCGGCGCGCCCTGTCCCGGTACGTACTCGGCGCGCTGGAAGAGGAGCTCCGTCGTCGTCGGCGCGACGCGCACGATGACCCGGCGTCGATGCGCTTCCTCGACGAGGTCGAGCAATTCTCGCTCGCTGAACGCGGTGTCGGTGATGATCAGCTCGTCGACGTGCCGTTCGGCGAGCACACGCGGCACGGCGTCCAACGAGCCGAGAACGGGAAGGCCCGGCTCCTCTGAATTCGGAGAGATCGCGCCGAGGAACTCGTAGTCGATGCCGCTGCGCGCACCGCCGAGCGTCCCGAGCAGCTGCGCGAGCCTTTCGCCTTCGCCGACGAGCACGGCGCGCCGCCGCGCGCCGGCGAGCCTGAGCACGTCGCGCGTGACGACGTCGTAGCTCGCGCGCAGGACACCGATCACGAGCGCGGTCAGCACGAGCGCGGTCGGCGTGAGCGCGTACGTCGTGAAGTGGTACCCGGTGCCGATCCCGAATGCGAGCGTGATCAACGCGACGAGCACGAGTGACTTGATCGCCTGGCCGAAGCCCGCGCGCACCTCGCGCCGTCGGTAGAGCCCCCCGACCCAGAACACGAGGACGGTGATGACCGTGAGGAACGGGAGCCAGTCCTCCGCCGTCCGCCAGATCAGACCCCAGAGCGGCGGCCACTCGCCGAGGTACAGCGCACGCACGACGAGCGCTGCGTACACGCCGAGGATGACGCCGGCGACGTCGATCGCGATCAGCGCCGCCACGCTCAGGGCCCGTCGCGCGATGCCGCCGAGGGAGCGACGCGAGAGGATGTACGGCCGGGCGGAGCGGATGTCCTCGACGGGGACCGCCGCGGGCTCCGCCTCGAGAACGGGCTTCGTGCTCAAGGGTGCAACGATTGTAGAGGCCGGTACGCTGGGCAACCGTGTCCCGCGCCCGCGCCTACGTCCTCGTCGCGGTCGTCGCGGCGCTGCCCCGGCTCGTCGTCCTGCTCGTCGAGCGCGGCCACATCCTGACGAGCGGCACCGACAAGGCGGACGACTTCGCTCGGACGTTCGTCGCCTCCGGGACGTACGGCTTCGTCGCCGGACATCCCTCCGCGTACACGCAGCCGCTCTACGGCTTCTTTCTCGTGCCGATCTACTGGATCTTCGGACGGCACTGGGAGATCGTCGGGATCGCGCAGATCGCAGTCGCCGCCGGCACGGCGCTCCTCGTCTACGAGATCGGGCGGCGCGTCGTCTCGAATACCGCGGGGGTGATCGCAGCCGTGCTCGCGACGTTGCACCCGTATCTCGTCTGGCACGACGTCCACCTGAACCGCGAGATCCTCGATCAGTTCCTCGCCGCGGCAATTGTGTTGCTGACGCTCGTCCTCGCATCACGGCCGACGATCCGCGTGGCCGCGCTGCTCGGGCTCGCGCTCGGTCTTGGAATCCTCGGCAACGTGCGACTCGCCGCGTTGCCGCTGGTCGTAGCGTTCTTCGTGCTCTGGCGCGCCGGCCTGCACCGCGGAGCGCTCGCCGCGGTCGGCGTGTCGCTCGCGGTGACCGGGCTCGTGGTCGCGCCGTGGGTGATCCGCAATCGCGTGTCCGTCGGCTGCGTTGCGATCACGACCGACGCGAAGGCGCTGTGGAAGGCGAACGACGTCAACACGTATCGCACGCTCACGCACGGCGGCTGGATCGACGACGTCCCGAACTATCCGGGCGCGCCGCCGACACCCGAGCAGGCGTTCGGCTACTACCAGGCGTACGGGAAGTACCCCGCCGTGAACGAGTGCTCGCAGATGAACTTCTACTCGCACAAGGTGCACGCGTTCTGGTTCCACCATTTCGGCGCCAAGGTGAAGCTCGCGCTGCTCGCCGGACAGATGGAGTGGCAGCCGTCCGTCGTCGAGACGAGCGGCCGGCCGGAGAAGGGCACGTTCGTCGACTCGCTGCGAACGTCGGCTGAGCCGGTGTACGTGATCCCGCTCTACGTCCTCGGGCTGCTCGGCCTCGTCTTCGTTCCACGCGCCTTCGCCGTGCTCGCCGTCCTCCTGCTCGCGTACCAGACTGCGGTGGCGATGATCTTCGTCGGCGTGACGCGCTACCGCGTTCCCTGGGACTTCGTGCTCTGCGTGCTCGCGGCCGCAAGCGTGCTGGAGCTGGTGCGACGCGTGCGCGAATGGCGCGTCGCGGGCGGCGCCCGAAAGGCGGCCGATGAGCCGGCTTGAAGACCTCAGCGAGCGCTACGGCGAGCATCATCGCGCGAAGCGGACGCGCGAGTTCGTCTACGCCGGCGAGGAGCGCGCCGAGTTGTTTCGGCAGTACGTCGGCGGGCCGGGCCGCCGCGTGCTCGATCTCGGTTGCCGCTACGGAGCGCTGACTCGCGCGTACGCGCAAGGGAACGACGTCACTGGCGTCGACGTCGATCGCGAGGCGCTGGCGGAGGCCGCGAAGCTCGGAATCGAGACGCGCTGGGCGGACGTCGACGAGCCGCTGCCGTTCGAGGACGCAAGCTTCGACGTCGTCGTCGCCGGCGAGCTGCTCGAGCACGTTCGCGATCCGGCGGGGCTGGTCGCCGAGGCGAGGCGCGTTCTGCGTCCGGGCGGAGAGATCGTCGCGTCGGTCCCGAACGCCTTCCGTCTCAAGAACCGGCTGCGCTTCCTACTCGGCCGCAAGCCGGAGGAGGACCCGACGCACCTGCACATGTTCGCGCCGACCGACGTGCGTGCGCTCCTCGACGGCTTCGAAGACCGGCAACTGCGCTTCATCGCGGGCCGCTTCGTCCCGCTTCACGGGCCGCTGTTCGCGAACGACATCGTCTTCGCAGGACGCAAGCCGCGCTGAACCTGCTCGAGATCGGTCTGCCAGCGCTTCATCCCGAGGAACGTGAGGCCGAGCGACAACGCGGTGCGCCGCTTCGCATCGAGCAGGTCGGTGTCGTGGAAGTACGCGTGCACGATCTGGCCGCGGTACGGCGCGAGCAGGCCGCGCGCGAGCATGCCGATCGAGTGCGTCGTCGGAACCTCGAGCAGGCTGCGGCCGCTCGGTAGCTGCACGTAGCACGGTTCCCGGGCCTCGAGCCGCGGCGCTCCCTCCGGCAGATAGCGCGGGCGAAACGCCGTCGCGGTGCAGTCGGTGAAGCGGAGCTCCGCGAGCGTCTCGGCGACGGCCGCGTCCATGTACCAGCCGCCCCCGCAGAAGAGCGAGAGCTCGAAGCCGCGCGCCGCGAGCCAGGCCGCGTGCTCGCGCACGCGCGCGGCAGGATCACTGCCGGTCGGCCGCGCATGATCGGGCGCGGTCCAGTGCGTGTGCAGACCGAGCGGCCCGTTCTCCGCCGCGGCGCGCGCCCGACCGAGCCAGAGGATCTCATCCTCGCCGGCGGCGGTGTCCGGCGGCCGCATGAGCGCCGCGATCCGGAAGCCGCCCGGCGGTCGCGCCTGCAGCGCTGCGAAGAGCTCCCAGACCTCGTCGTCGAGCGGCCGTTCGACATGGCAGGACACGACCGCGTAACGCCCACCCGGCAAGATGTTCTCCGTGTGCGGCATCGCCGGACTCTATTCGCCGAACGGCGCGCCGAATCCGGAGCTCGTCGACGCGATGCGCGCGGCGATCGTCCACCGCGGCCCGGACGAAGGGTCGACCGACGTCTTCGGCCCCTGCGTCCTCGGCCACCAGCGACTGCGTGTGCTCGACCTCGAACTGGGCTTCCAGCCCGTGAGGAACGAGACCGGCGAGGTCGCCTGCGTCTTCAACGGCGAGATCTACAACTTCTCGCGGCTTCGTGAGGAGCTGGGTGGACACGACGTGCGCGGCACCGGCGACACATCCGTCCTCCCGCACCTCTACGAGGAGGACGAAGCCGACTTCGTCCACCGACTGCGCGGGATGTTTGCGTTCGCATTGTGGGACGGGGCGCGCGAGCGGCTCGTGCTCGCGAGGGACCGACTCGGCAAGAAGCCGCTCGTCTGGACGCGGCTGACGGACGGAACGCTCGCGTTCGCGTCCGAGCTGAAGGCGCTACTCCGCCTTCCGGGCGTCGAGCGCGAGGTCGACCTGCGCGCCATCGACGAGTATCTGTCGTTCCAGTACGTCCCGGGCGAGCAGACGGGCCTGCGCGGGATCCATCGTCTGCTGCCTGGACACCGGCTCATCGCCGAGGGCGAAGCGCTGAGGATCGAGCGCTACTGGACACCGGCATCGGCCGTCATCGACGCGAGCGCGGACGAGGAGTGGCTCGAGATCGTCCGGTACAGGGTGCGCGAGGCGGTCGAGCTCAGACTCGCCGCCGACGTCCCGCTCGGGGCACTCCTCTCCGGCGGAATCGACTCGAGCGTCGTGGTCGCGCTGATGGCGCAGGCGTCGTCGCGGCCGGTTCGGACGTTCACGGTCGGCTTCGAGGACGGGCGATACGACGAGCGCGAATACGCGCGCGCGGTCGCCGATCGGTACGGGACGGTGCACGAGGAGCTGGCGATCGAGGCGGACGTCGCCGACACGCTGCCTCGACTTGCGGCGGCGTTCGACGAGCCGCTCGGAGACGAAGCCGCGTTTCCGACGTTCCTCATCTCCGAGCAGGCGCGGCAGCACGTAACGGTCGCGCTCACCGGTGACGGCGGCGACGAGTCGTTCGCCGGCTACGAGCGGTACGCTGCGCATCGCGTCGCCGCAGTCGTTCCGTCGGCGGCCGCGCGATTGGCGGCGCCGATCGTCCGCCGTGCGTCGTCCGGTCGCGAGCCGCGCTCGCCCGTGTTTCGCGCTGCGCGCTTCCTCGACGTCGCCGCGAGACCGCGCTCGGCGCGCTACACGCGATTGATGGAAGTCTTTCCGCGCGAGCTACGGGCGCGGCTGTGGGCAGTGGAGGGCCTACCCGGAATGAACCTGCTCCTTCCAGGCGCGCGCGGCATCACCGGGTTGCAACTGCTCGACGTCGAGACGTATCTCCCCGGCGATCTGCTGCCGAAAGCGGACATCGCGTCGATGGCGCACTCGCTCGAGCTGCGGTCACCGCTGCTCGACCATCGCGTGGTCGAGCTCGGTCTCGCGCTCCCGGCGTCGCTGAAGACGCGCGGCCTGACCGGGAAGATCGCCCTCCGGCGCGCGTTCGCGGACGATCTCCCGCCGGAGGTCGCAAAGCGAGGCAAGACCGGGTTCGGCGTTCCGCTCGGACGCTGGTTTCGCAAGGACCTGCGCGAGCTCGCGCGCGATGTCCTCGCCACGGACCGCGGCTGGTTCCATCCCGCAGAGGTTCGGCGCCTGCTGGACGAGCACGAATCCGGGCGGGCCGATCACGGGCATCGGCTGTGGTGCCTGTTGATGCTCGAGCTCTGGGTACGCGAGCATGTCGAGACGTCGACGCTCGTGGCCGCTGCGTGAGAGTTCTCCACGTCCACCGCATCGGTGGCATCGGCGGGTCGGAGCGTCACCTGCTGACGCTGCTGCCGGCGCTGCAGTCGCGCGGAGTCGACGTCCGCTTTCTCGGGCTCGACGATTCGTCCCGCGCACCCGACCCGTTCTACGAGCAGCTGTCGGTCCCGTACGAGCGCATGCCCGCCCCCCGCGATGTCGACCCTGCGCTCGCGTTTCGCGTCACGCGTGTGCTGCGACGCGCGCGACCCGATCTCGTACACACGCATCTCGTTCACGCGGACGTGTACGGCGCGCTTGCCGCGCCTCGGCTCGTGTCGACGAAGCACAACGACGATCCGTTCCGCGCCGGAATGTTTCGCTTTCTCGAGCGTGGACTCGCGGCGCGCGCGTCGCGGATCGTCACCATCACGGACGCGCTCGCGCGCTTCCAGGTCGAGCGCGTCGGCATTCCCGAGCGGAAGCTCGTCACGATTCACTACGGCCTCGACGCGTTGCCCGAAGCCTGGGGGGAGAACCCGCCGGACGACGTTCCCGCCGACGCGCTCGTCGTGCTCGCGGTGTGCCGGCTCGAGCGGCAGAAGGGCGTCGACGTCGCGGTCCGCGCGCTGGCGCGACTTCGCGAGCAGGAGCCGGGGGCCCACCTCGTCGTGCTCGGCGAGGGCGCAGAGCGGACGCGGCTCGAGGAGCTCGCGCGGGAGCTCCACGTGCCGCTGCACCTCCCCGGCCGCGTGCCGGATGTTGCCGCGTGGCTCCGGCGGGCGGCCGTCCTCGTCCACCCCGTACGGTGGGAGGGATTCGGGCTCGCCGTCCTCGAGGCGATGCTCGCGGGCCTGCCGGTCGTGGCGTCGCGCGTGAGCTCGCTGCCCGAGCTCGTGGCCGACGGCGAGACTGGGATCCTCGTATCGCCGGACGATCCGGAGGCGCTGGCCTCGGCGATCGAACGCGCCCTCGGTGACCCCGCGGCCCTTGGCGCAGCAGGCCTCAGACGTGCGCAGGAGCGCTTCTCCGTGGCTCGGATGGCCGAGGCGACCCTCGACGTGTACGAAACGGCCCTGGGCGCCTCCGACGTGGCCGCGCTGGCCCACCACCCGCCCCCCACCCGATAAGAGGGTGGGGCTGCGAGCCTAGCCGGGCTCGGTCGCTGATTTGTGGCCTGGGCGAGTCGGGAATGTGCCGTTTTTGCGCAGCCGGCCGTTCAGCTGCTCGCGATAGACGAGCTCCGTCCGGTCCGTGCACCGCTCCTGCAGGAAACGGTCGAGGGCGCGGCGCCGCCCGGCCTCGCCCATCGACGCCGCCAGCGCGAGATCGCCGCCCAGCCGGACGATCGCCCGGGCGAGCTGCTCAGGCTCGCCGGCCGGGACGAGCACACCGGTCACGCCGTCCTCGACGAGCTCGCCGAGCCCCCCGATCTCCGCGGCGATCACCGGACGAGCGCGCTCCATCGCCTCGAGCGCGACCATCCCGAACCCCTCGCCCATCGACGGCACCACGAGGACGGCGGAGTCCTCGATCGCGCGCTGGATCGGCGAGACATGTCCGAGGAACCGCACGGCGTCGTCGACGCCGAGCTGCTTCGCGACTGCGCGCAGCGCCGGCTCGAGCGGGCCTCGTCCGGCGATGTCCAGCTGCAGGTCCGGCAGCTCACGCCGCGCGGCGGCGAACGCGCGCAGCAGGACGAGGTGGCCCTTGATCGGGATCAACCGGCCGACGCAGAGAAGACGCGGCACGCGACCCTCGTACGGGCGCACGGCGCCGTCCGGTTCGATGCCGTAGTGCACGATCTCGAAGCTCTCGCCGTCGAAGCCCTCGACGTCCTCGAGGTAGCGCGCGAGCCCGCGCGAGATCGCGATGTGCGCGTTCGCCAGGCTTGCGATCGCCCGGTCACCGAGGGCGAAGCCCGGGTTCTCGCGAAACTCGTTGAAGCCGTGCTTCGTCGAGATGCGAATCGGGACGCCGGCGATCAGGCCCGTCAGCTGCCCGTAGACGTCGGCGTGCACGAGATGGGTGTGCAGGATCGTCGGCCGCCGACGGGCGAGGTAGGCAGCGATCCGGACGAAAGCGATCGGGTCGACGTCCGCCGCGAGCGGGATCGCGTCGAGCTCGATGCCGCGCGCCGTGAGCTCGCGTGCGAAGTCCCACGCGCCGGGCTCGTGCTCGTGCAGCATCAGGAAGCCGACGTCCCAACCGCGCTCCTTCAGCCGCGGCAGCAAGGACAGCAAATGCGCCTCCGAGCCGGAGATGCCTGCGACCTTCTGCAGATGGAGGACGGTGCCGGCGTTCCTCATCGGGCCGCCGCCAGCACGCCGTCCGCCCACGTCTCGACCGAGTGCCTCTCCGCGACTCGTTCGCGCAGCGCGCGTCCGATCTCGGAGCGCCGGTCGGGTGAAAGCGACGCGACCCAACGCAACCGGTCCGCGAGGCTCGCAGGGTCGTCCCGATCGAAGAGCAGCGGATACTCCCCGAACAGCTCGTCGAACACGGGATTGGAGGCGAGCACCGGCAGGCAGGCGGCCGCCGCCTCGTACACGACCTTGTCCGGAGCGCCGGCGCGCATGTTGTTCACGAGCACGTCGGACCGGGCGAAGAGCTCCGGCAGCCGAACGCGCGGAACCGCGTCCCCGAGCTCGTATCCGAATCGCTCCAGCTCACGCCGGTGCGCGCGCTCCAGATCGCTGAGCGCAGCACCGTGCACCTCGAGCGTCGCCTCCTCGACGTGCGAAACCGCATCGAAGACGGTAGGCAGGCCCTTCGCCGGCGAGTAGCGCCCCAGCACGAGCACGCGCAGGCCGTCACCGGTCGCGCGCTCGCTGCACGGAAACTCGCTCACGTCGATACCGTGCCCGATCGGCCGAACCTTCGCCGAGTCGAGCGGGAAGGAGCGGCGATCGACGCTGACGACGGCCGTCGCGAGCCGTTCGGCGGCGCGTAGCTTCCAGGTTGCGTGCCAGTGCGTGTACCAGAGCAGGAGCGGGATCCGCCGCGGCCGCACGAGCGGCGCAGCGAGCAACACGTAGAGCGGGATCATGTGCGCGACGACGGCGCCTGCGGGAAGCGACCGCGCAAGCTCGCGCTCGAAGCGGAGCCCACGACCCGCGCGCGCGGATGAGCCGAACACGCGCACGTCGACGTTCCGCGGCAAGCCGTCTCCGCGGGCGGACTGCGCGAGCACGACGAGCTCGTCGACGCGTACGGCGAGCGCGCGGATCTTCGGGATCGTCGCGGCCAGCGCGGGATGCTCGGGATCGACCGCCTGCGTGATGAACACGAGCCGCCTCACAGGTCGGACGGAAGCAACGAGAACAGGATCATGTCGCGCCGCTCGGAACCGAAACGTCCACGATTGCGGAGCCGGCCTTCCTCGACGAAGCCGACTCTCTCGAGCACCCCACGCGATGCGTCGTTGTCCGGCATCACCGCGTCGTCGCGCAGCTCGACGGTGGCGCGCATCAGAAGAAGTCGGTGTCGCCGAGCGTGAACTGCCACGCACGCAGATTCGTGTCGAGCTCGCCGGCGAGCGCCTTGCCCATGAAGTGCAACGTCGTGCGCGTCGGGACGAAGCCGGCGCGCGCGAAGGCTCCCCGCTGCCCCGGCCCGGGGATCGCGATCAGCCCCTTGACGCCTTGCGGCACCGCCAAGAGGCTCGGCCGGAGCAGCGGTGCCGGATCTCCGACGAGGTCCGCGATGTACGCGACCGCCGTGCCGCGGTGACGCTTCGAGCCGACGATCGCGTAGCTCCCCCCGGCCGCGAGCGGCACGTACGAGCGGGGGGAATGGATATAGCGCCAGTTGAGGTACGCGGCGTCGCGCACGATGTGGCTCGGCCAGCTCGCGCCCGCGTCGCCCGCGTGGCGGAATCGCTCCACGCGTGCGGTCGGCTCGACGCGGCGGGGCCGAAAGCGCGGGAACGCACGCGCCCACACCCGGATGCGGCCGATCTCGGTCCAGCCGAGCGGCCCGAGGAAGATCGGCGCGGTCGGCTTCGACGCGAACGCGAGCACGACCGCGACGCCGCGTTCCGTCGCCTCCTCCTCGTGCTTGCGCTCGAGCGCCTCAAAGATGCCCTGGCCGCGCGCGTCCTTCGCCGTCGTGGCATGGACGGAGAAGCTCGCCACCCGTTCCTCGCCGCCGAGCGCCATTCGGAACAACGAGTGCCCGGCCACGCCGACGATCCGCCCGTGCTCGCGCGCGACGGACATCAACGAGCCCGCCGGGTTGTCGCGGAACCACCAGTCGAACTCAGGGCCGGTGAGCGCGAACTCGCCCCAGGCGTCCTGCAGCAGGCGGAGATAGTCGTCCCGATGCTCGGGCTCGTACGCGGCGAGCTGATACGCCATTACTTCGTCGACGTGCCGAGCGCCGCGTTGAAGAGACGGCGCGCATGCGTGCCCGTGACGGTGTCCTTCACGGAGATGAGGTCGCACGCGCCGGAGAGCACGAGCTCGAACGTCCGCGGAGGGTACGGCTCGATGTTGTAGCGGCGCAGTTGCAGCGGGTCGGTGCTCGGCGAGTTCGCGCCGGAGACCGCGGTGAACGCGACGTCGTAGCCTGCCTGGCGCACGAGCGACAGGTGCACCGGCTTGTAGTGCGCCTCCGACCCCTTCACGTACGAGAACGCACGGACGGGACGCTGGAGCCGCTCCTCGAGCCGCAGCTTCGAGAGCGCGATCTCGCGTGCGGCCTCGTCGAGCTCGAGGTCCGCGAGCGGACGATGCGAGATCCCGTGCGACTCGATGCGGATGCCGGCGCGCTCGAGGTCGGCCATCTCGTCCCAGTCGATCGTCCGGTTGAGGATCCCCTGCGCCGCGAGCCGTTCCTCGTGCGGCAGCGGCTGCCGGTCGTCGAGGTAGCCGATCGGCACGAAGAGCACGCCCGGATAGCCGTACTTCTTGAGCACTTCGGCCGCGTTGTCGAGGTTGTCGTGGTAGCCGTCGTCGAACGTGATCAGGACGGCCTGCGGCGGCAGCGGCTCTGCGCCGACGTAGTGGGCGAGCACAGCGTCGAGATCGACGACCGTGTAGCCGAGCTGACGGAGCTGGTCCATCTGCTCGTCGAACACGGACACGGGCATCGTCAGCGGGTTCTCGGGCAGGTCGTTGACCTTGTGGTACATGAGGACGCGCAGGCTGCGGTTGCCGTTCTCGTTCGCGCCGATCGCGGTCGCCGTCTCCCCGATCGTGCGGTAGACGCCGTTCTTGAGGATCTGCTTGACGCGTTCCGCTCGCATCGGCGCCCTACTCTAGCCCCGCAACCTGCTCGACCAGCGACCGGATTCGTCGCGCGAACTCGTCCGGCGCCATCGTCCAGAGCTCGGCGCTCGCGTGGGCGGCGCGACCGAGTCTGTCCGCGAGCCCGGGGTCCGTGAGGACGCGCCGAAGCGCGGCGGCGAGACCGGCGACGTCGTCGGGGTCGACGAGGAGCCCGTTCACGCCGTCCTCGACGAGGTCGGGAATGCCGCCGACCCGCGAGCCGACGACCGCACGACCGCGGCAGAACGCCTCGACGACGACGCGGCCCATCCCCTCGGAACGCGACGGCAGGACGAGACAGGTCGATTCGTCGAGCGCGCACGCCACATCGGGTTGCGACAGGCGCCGCGTCCATTCGACGTCCGGTACCTCGGCGACGAGCCGCTCGACCGCTTCCGCAAGGGCGCCCGTCCCGACGACGCGCAGTCGTGCGTCGGGCACCGATGCGGCGACGCCTCGCCACGCCGCAGCAAGGCCGTCGACGTTCTTGTACCGCTCGAGGACGCCGACGAAGAGCGCCTGCGGCCGTTCCGGCAGCAACGCCGGCGGCGACTGCAGGAACGAGGCGAAGTCCATGTACGCGGGGAACTCGTCCGCAGGCTCGAGGCCGAGCTCGCGGACGAGCGCGGTCGTGTAGCCGGTCACGGTGCGGATGCCGTCGGCGCGGCGAAGCGCGGTTCGCGCGGTGCGGTCGGCGACGACGCTCAACGTCCCGCGCAGACGCGACCCGTACAACCGCGTCGGCGCGCGGAAGTCGCCGTGCACGTCGGCGATCACCGCCGTGTCGATGCCCGCGAGCTTTCGCGCGGCGAGCGCCGCGGCCGTCTCGTGCGCGCCCTGCGCCAGCACCGCCTGCGGCCGGAAGCGGCGCAGCTCGCGCGCGATCCGCACGGGGAGCGCCGCGTAGTACGCGGGCCCGGCGAGCACCGGCGGCTCCGGGAACAGCGGGAACTCCGCGCCGTCGGGATTCCCGGCGGCGAGGATCCGGAAGTCGATCTGCTCCCGAATCGCATCCCATTTGCGCCGCTCTCCTTCGGGCAGCGGCGTCTCGACGCGCCGGGAGACGAAGAGGACGCGCGGCTTCACGGCGACGCAACGCGCACGACGAGGTCGCGCACGCGGTCGGCGTATTCCTCCGGTGTCTGCACCCAGCCGGCCGCGCCCGCACGTGCGCCTTCGGCAAGCCGCGCCTGCAGCGCGCGATCGGAGAGCACACCGGCGAGCGCGTCGGCAAGCGCCGCCGGATCCTCCGGCGGAACGAGCAGGCCGCTGACGCCGTCGCCGACGATGTCGGGGATGCCGCCGGCGCGCGTGCCGACGACGGGACGACCGCGACAAAAGGACTCGATCACGATGCGCGGCAGACCTTCGGACCGCGACGGAAGGACGAGCGTCGTCGCCTCGTCCAGTGCGCGCGCGACCTCGTCGCTCGAAAGGCGGCGAACCCATTCCGTCTGCTCCGGCAGATCGGCGAGCAGACGCTCCACGAGCGGGGCAGACGGCCCGTCGCCGACGAGCTGGAGCACGGCGTCCGGGACTGTCGGCGCCACGCGGCGCCACGCTTCGGCGAGGACGTCGATCGCTTTGTAGCGCTCGAGCACGCCGACGAAGAGCGCGCGCGGTCGTTCCGGCAGCGGAACGGCGGGTCGCTCGACGAACGACGTCAGGTCGACGTACGCCGGGAACACAGCCGCCGGCTCGCGGCCGAGCCGGCGGCGAACGAGGTCGGTCGTGTATGCGGAGATCGTCCGGAGTGCGTCGGCACGACGCAGTGACGCACGTGCGAGCGGCTCGGCCACCGGCTCGAGCAGCCTGCGAAGACGCGAGCCGTAGAGCCGCGTTGCGGTACGCCAGTCGCCGTGGAGCTC
Organism: Actinomycetota bacterium; assembly: GCA_005884945.1. Classification (GTDB taxonomy): domain Bacteria; phylum Actinomycetota; class Thermoleophilia; order Gaiellales; family Gaiellaceae; genus 3-1-20CM-4-69-9. Next base: position 17,739 of record VAYM01000108.1, read on the forward strand.
GAGGATCACGCGCGCATCGCTCCCCGAAAGCCGCCGCGCAGCGAGAGCGGCCGCCGCCTCGTACGGACTCTGCACGAAGAGGACGTCCGGGCGAAACTCACGCAGCTCGCGCGCGACGCGGACCGGGAGCGTCGCGTAGAAGAGCGGGCCGTCGAGCGCGCGCGGCCCAACCGGTTCCGCGAGCCGGAACGACGGATCGTGGCCGTTCGTCCGCTCGGCCGCGCGCGCGAGCACGCGGAGGTCGAGCTCGTCGCCGAGTGCGGCCCATTTGCGTGCGAGCGCGGGGTCGAGCGGCAGCCGGTAACGCGTCCGCCCGACGAACAGCACGCGGGGCTTCAACCGGCGAGCTCCAGCAGCTTCCGCTCGAGCTCGCCGAAGACGCGCTCGGGCGCGTACTCCGCGACCGAAGAAGCAGCGGCCGCACGCAAGCGCTCGCGCAGCTCACGATCCGTGAAGTACCGGCGCACCGCATCGCCGAGGGCGTCGGTATCGCCCGCGGGAACGAGCAGGCCGTTGACGCCGTCGCGCACGACCTCGCCGACGCCGCCTGCCTCCATCGCGAGCACGGGCGTGCCGACCGCGAGGGCCTCGACGACGGTGTGCGGGAAGTTCTCCCAGCTCGAGGAGAGGATCGTCGCGTCCGCAGCGCGGAAGAGCTCGACGACACGCTCGCGCGGCAAGGGGCCGAGGAAGCGAACGCGGCCGTCGACGCCCAGCTCGTGCGCGCGCGTCTCGAGCGGCCCGCGATCGGGGCCCTCACCGGCGATCACGAGCTGCACGCCGTCCGCGCGAGCGACCGCTTCGAGCGCGCGGCCGAGCGATTTCTGCGCCGTCAGCCGGCCCGCGAACGCGATCGTCGCGCCGTTGAGGCCGAAGCGCCGCTGCAGCTCGCCGCGAGCCGGAACGTCGTCGAGCGGGGGCACCGGGTTCGGGAGAACGCTCACGAGCGCGGGGGCGACGCCCCAACCGATCGCGAGCTCGCGCAGGTACGTGCTCGGACAGAACACGTGCGCAGCGCGCCGAAGCTCGACGTCACGCGCGAGACGAAGCGCGGCGGCCGCGACGCCGCCGCCGCCGCGCTGGAACTCGTCGACGTTCCCGCCCACGAGCCCGGTGCGCCGCGACCGTTCGAACGCCGGGTCGGCGGTCAGCTTCACGACGTACGGCGTCCGCGCGAGGGATGAGCCGAGTGCGCTGCGCCCGAACATGCCGGTCGTGTAGACGACATCGTTCTCCCGCGCGCGGTGGTGGACGAGCGCAGCGCCGCGGTAATGGCGCACGCCCTTCGCGAGGTGCCGCGGCACGGCGCGCACCGGATAGGAGCGCTGCTCGGGCGGCGCGTCGGCGGTCGTCACGACCTCGACGTCGTGTCCGCGCGCCTGCAGGTAGGAGGCGACGTCCGGTGCATGACTCGCGGGGCCTCCGACGTCCGGCGGCCAGATTCCGGACACGATCAGGACCTTCACGCGGCGAGCGGCTCCCCGGGCGGCACGGCCGGCTCTGGCTCGCGGCGGATGCGCAGGTACAGCAGCGCCCAGTACAGGCAGTACGCAACGCTCGAGGCGAGCACGGCGCCCGCAGCGCCGGTCGCGCCCCACTGCGCGCCGAGAATCCCGGCAAGCGGAACGAGCACGAGCATCTCGAGGCCGTGGGTCCAGATCCGCAGGCTCGGACGTCCGATCGACACCGGGAACGACTTCGTCCAGCCGAACACGAGCCGCGCCGCGCCGGCGACGATCACGAGCCGCGTTGCATCGACCGCGCCGGTGTACTTCGACGAAAAGAGCAGCCGGACGACCTCGGGCGTGAACACGAGCAGCGGCGGCAGCACCACCGCGACGAGCACCGTACCGGCGAGCGTGTAGCGACGGATGCCTGCGAAGACGGCGCTTCGCGTGCCGCGTTCCCAGTCGCGCGTCTGCTCCGTCAACAGGATCATCCGCGCCGGGGAGGAGATCACCGCGAACGCCTGCTGCGGCGCGAGCGCGGCGCGGAACCACGCGACCTGAACCGTCGACGCGACCCGGGCGAGCACGAGCGTTGCGAGCGGGATCGTCGACGACGTAACGGCGGTCGCGATCGTCGACTGGCCGACGAAGGAGACGATCGCCCGCCGGTCGTCGGCGAGCGGCGCTGCGGCCCGTTGCGGGAAGCGGCGGAACGCGAACCACCCGGCCGTGTCGACGGCTGCGGTCGCAACCGCCTGGCCGGCGACGATCGCTGCGATCGTCGCGGTCAGACCGTGCGGCGCGGCGACGGCAATCGCCGTCAGGCGCAATGCCATCGACACGCAGAGGAACAGCCCCCGGATGTCGTAGCGGCCGTGCAGATTGAACGCGACGCCGCCGACGTTCTCCGTGCACTGCACGAGCGGAAGCAGCGCGGCGATCTCGAGCGGCGTCGTCAGCCCGCCCTTGTGGAAGAGGACGTGCGCCGCCGGCGCGAGCGCCGCGAGCACGGCCGCCGCGAGGACGCCGCCGGCGAGCTTCACGGCGATCGCGCTCTGGAACAGCCGCCGCAGCCTCCCCCAGTCCTCGCGCGTGACGTAGCGGAAGCCGAACTTGATCAGCGCCTCCTCCATCGTCAGGTCGAGGAGGATCTGGAAGAAGCCCGTCGCCGCGACCACGATCGCGAAGAGGCCGAACGTGTGCCGGGAGAAGATGTGCGCGGCGACGATCGTTCCGAGGAAGCCGAGGACTGCGGAGGAGTAGGTCCCGGCGGCTGCCGCCGATCGGCGCCAGAAGAGCCGCGAGCGCATTAGAGCCACCATTCTACGGAGGGGCCTGACTACACTCGCCGCCGGTGGTCGCCTCGGAGACCGTTTCGCTGCGCGAGCGCGCGTCGCTGGCGCTCGCCGGCGTGAGCACGGAGGCGCTCGTCCTCGCGGTCGCGATTCCGATCATCTTCATCCACGTCAAGTACCAGCCGAAGTTCCACGTCGGCGTCTCGTCCACGAAGGTCGGCGTCGAGCTCTCGGACTTCGCGGTGCTCGCCGTCGTCCTCGCAGGCTTACGTGGCGGTCTGCGCCACGGCTTCGCGCAGCTTCGTCGGGGCGCCCTCTTCTGGGGCTGCGCGGCGGCGTTCTTCGTCTGGATCGTCGTCGAGCTCGCGATCCCGTACGGAACGGCCGGCTACCCCGGCGCCCGCCACGCCGTCACGGCCGCCAAGTTCTTCGAGTACGCGCTGCTCGCGCCGGCAATCGTCCTGCTCGTTCGCGAACGCGCCGAGCTCAAGTTCCTCGTCGGCGTGTTCACGGCGTGGAGCGTCGTCGCGAGCGCGGTCGGGCTCGCCCAGTTCTTCGGCGCGAACATCTTCTTCTCGGGAGTGACGGGCGGACGGCAGCCATCGTTCCTCGGGTTTCACGACTTCGCGTCGTTGTCCACCGCTGTGTTGCTCGTCGCCGCCGCGACGATCGCATTGCCGCGGCTCGAGCTCGACACACGCGTCGCTTGGGTCGCTGCGGTCAGCGGCATCGTCGGCGTTGCGATCTCGGCGGCGATTGCAGCCGTCGTCGGAATCGCGGCCGCTACGGTCGCGCTGCTCGCAGTCGTGTTCGCGCGGCGCGAGATCGATTTGCGGCGTCTCGCGACCGCGGGAGTCGTGATCGCGCTCGCGGTGGCCGGCGCGGTCGGGATGCGCAACACCGACCTCGGCCAATATCTCGGCTTCCTCCACCACGAGAAGGAGCAGAACGTCCAGACCTACGCGCATCGAACGGTGCTCGCGTACATCGGCTATCGCATGTGGCGCGACCACCCCGTCGCCGGCGTCGGCTGGGAGGCGTCCGGCGATCCGTCGCGGTTCATGCACTACGTCCCGATCGCGCAGCGGAAGTTTCCGAACGAGCCGGCACTCGTCTTCCCTTCGCCGACGCGTCTCTACGGCGTGCAGAACCTCTACGTGCAAGCGCTCGCAGATCTCGGCGTCGTCGGCTTCCTCCTGCTCGCGGCGGTCTTCCTCGGTGCGGTCTGGCTCGCGGCGCGGCGCGTCGGAGCGGCGGTCGGCGTCACGGCGCTCCTCTGGGTGCTCGCGGTCGGTGGGCTCTGGACGGCCGAGGGCATCGTCGCGGGACTGCCGCTCGACGCGCTCACGTGGATCGCGTTCGGACTGGCCGCCCGTGGCTGATCCGGGCGAGGCGCGCCGGCACCCCGACGTTGGCTCGCGCACGTACGCCGTCCGCAAGCCGCTCGCCGAATGGCTGCGGCGGGAAGCCGAGGTCGCGTCGAGGCGGCCGCAGCGCCCGCGCCTGCTCGACGTCGGCTGCGGCATCAAGCCGTACGCGCCGTTCTGGAAGGGCGTCGTGAGCGAGTACGTCGGCGTCGACATCGCCAATCCCGGGGCGGAGCTCGAAGGGACGGTCGAGCAGATCCCGGCCGCGGACGCGAGCTTCGACCTCGTCGTCTGCACACAGACGCTCGAGCACGCCGCCGACCCGGCCCGAGCCGTGCGCGAGCTGCGGCGTGTCGTCGCACCGGGCGGGCGTGTCCTCGCCTCGACGCACGGCGTTCAGGTCTATCACCCCGATCCCGACGACTACTGGCGCTGGACCCACGCAGGACTCGAGCGGCTCTTCAGGGAAAATGGATCCTGGAGCGCCGTCACCGTCGAGCCCGGTGCGGGGACGGCCGCCACGATCGGAATGCTCGTCGCCACGCTCATCTGGTTCCTCGCCAAGCGCGCCCGCGTGCGGCCGCTCGCATGGCCGTTCATCGCCGGCATCAACCTCGCCGGGGGAGGGCTCGACCGCCTGTCCACGCGCCTGCGCACCCCAGGCCCGGGGACGATCTTCGCCAACTACCACGTGGTCGCCGAGCCGTGAGAGTCCTCGTCACCGGCGGCGGTGGGTTCATCGGCTCGAACCTCGTCCGCGCCCTCGTCGAGCGGGGGGACGACGTCCGCGTGCTCGACAACTTCTCGACCGGCCAGCGCGCCAACCTCGCGGAGCTGGCGAACGACGTCGAGGTCGTCGAGGGCGAGCTGCGCAGCTACGAGCGCGTGCACGCAGCGACGCGCGGCGTCGAGGTCGTCTTCCACCAGGGCGCGCTGCCGTCGGTCCCGCGGTCGGTGCAGGACCCGTTGACGACGAGCGCGGTCAACGTCGAGGGGACGTTGAACGTTCTCCTCGCCGCGCGCGACGAGGGCGTGCGGCGCGTCGTTTGCGCATCGTCGTCTTCCGTGTACGGAAACTCCGGAGAGCTGCCTCGCTTCGAGGCGGCGCATCCGGATCCGATCTCCCCGTACGGCGTATCGAAGCTCGCGGCCGAGCGCTATTGCGTCAGCTTCAGCCGCGTGTACCCGCTCGAGACGGTCGCGCTTCGCTACTTCAACGTGTTCGGCCCGAACCAGGATCCGACGTCGCAGTACGCGGCCGTCGTGCCGCGCTTCATCACGGCGATCGCGGACGGGCGGCCCGTCGAGGTGTACGGCGACGGCGAGCAGCGCCGCGACTTCACGTACGTCGAGAACGTCGTCGACGCGAACGTCGCCGCAGCGACCGCGGAGCGCGTCAGCGGCGCTGTCCTCAACGTCGCGACCGGCCGGCCGACGACGGTCAACGAGCTCGCCGAGACGATCGGCTCGCTGCTCGGACGCTCGGTCGAGCGCGACGAGCAACCAGAGCGGACCGGCGACGTTCGCGACTCCTGGGCGGACATCGCCCGCGCACGCGAGCTCCTCGGCTGGGAACCGCGGACCGGGCTCGAGGAGGGCCTCCGCCTGGCCGCGGAGTACTTCCTGCAGCGTACGGCACTTGCCTGACCGTCGGACGAAGATCCTGCGCGTCATCGCGCGGCTCAACATGGGCGGTCCCGCGCTGCACGTCGCCTACCTCACCGCCGGACTGCGCGAGCGCGGCTATGACACGACCCTCGTCGCGGGGACGCTCGCCCGCGGCGAGGACTCGATGGCGTTCGTCGCGGAAGGTCTCGGCGTCGAGGTCGTCAGCATCCCGGAGCTCGGGCGCGAGATCTCGCCGCTGCGCGACCTGTTCGCGACGATCCGCCTGGCCGGTTTGATCCGCCGCGAGCGCCCGCAGATCCTGCACACGCACACGGCGAAGGCGGGGACGGTCGGACGCGTCGCAGCGCTGCTCGCCGGGCGCGCGCGCCCGCCGATCGTCGTGCACACGTTCCACGGCCACGTGCTGCGCGGCTACTTCGGCCCCGTGCGCTCGCGCTTCTTCCGCTTCCTCGAGCGCTGGCTCGCGCGGCACACGACCGCCCTCGTCGCGGTCAGCCCGCAGGTGCGGGACGACCTCGTCGCCCTCGGCGTCGCGGCGCCCGAGAAGTTCACGGTCGTCCGCCTGGGCATCGAGCTGGACGAGCGCGTCGGCGCCGACGCCAACGGCCGCGAGGAGACGCGCCGCTATCTGGGCATCCCGCCCGACCGCTTCGCCGTCGGCTGGGTGGGGCGCATGACGCCGGTGAAGCGGACGGAGAACGTCCTCGACGGCTTCAAGCGCCTTCGAGCCCGCGGCATCGACGCGACACTCTGCCTCGTCGGCGACGGCCCGGACCGCGCGGGCCTCGAGCGCCGCGCCCACGAGCTCGGGATCGTCAAGGACACGCTCTTCCTCGGCTACCAGGAGGACGTGGGGCCGCTCTACGCCGCCTTCGACGCGCTCGTCCTGCCGTCGGGAAACGAGGGCACACCGGTCAGCGTGATCGAGGCGCTCGCCGCGGAGACGCCGGTCGTCGCGACGCGGGTCGGCGGCGTCCCCGACGTCGTGCGCGACGGAGAGGACGGCTTCCTGGTCGAACCAGGCGACTCAGAGGTCTTTGCCGAGCGGCTCGCCGAGCTGGCGCGAGATCCGGCGCTGCGGGAGCGATTCGGAGCCGCCGGCCGCGCGCGCGTGGTCCCGCGCTACGCGGTGGAGCGCCTCGTCGACGACATCGACCGTCTCTACCGGGCTCTGCTCAGCGCCGGCGACACGCGGACGCGGCACACGTAGGCTTCGCCGAGGCATGGCCCGAGTGGGCACGCCCTTCGTCGGATCCCACCCGCCAGGCATTGGGCACCCTTGAAGGATCGCATGCGTGGCCAAGTAGCGAGACGGCGGCCCACGAGAGCGCTCGCCAACATCCGCGACGCCGAGCGGGACTTCGCCGGTTCTAGTGGGGCAGATTCCGAAACGCGTTGAACGCCGGCTTCTTCTTTCCGGCCGCCGTCAGTAGCCCCGACTGCCAGCCCATGCCGATGTTCGTGTCGTCCTTGAGCATGAACCAGATCATCAGCGCGATCTGCGGCGTGCGGCGCGCGATCGCATACGCCTGCGACAGGTAGCGCGCCTGGTTTCCGTACGACACCGCGAACAGGCGGTCGGGCCGCGTCTGGTAGCCGTACTCCGTGATCCAGATCGGCTTGCGTCCGAAGAGCCTGTTCGAGAGCGCGATCAGCGAGCGGATGTTCCCGAGGGTCACCGCCCCGCAGCACGGAGGCGACGACGGCGTCTCGGTCGGCTTTCCGTAGTACGGGTGGTGCGCGTACGCGTCCATCTTCCGCATTCCGGCCTTGCGCGCGGCGCGCATGAAAGCGAGCGGTGACATCGACGGGCGGCCCGATCTCGCCTGGTTGTTCCCGCGCGGCCCGGTGGCGCCGCACGCAACCTGCTCGCCGCCGAAGTTCGTGTTGTGGACGCCGGTGTAGATCGCCGTGCAGATCTTCGCGTACTCCTTCGGGCTGACGAACCGGCCGCCGCTCGACTGCTTCAGCCAGATCGGATTGTTGGGCTCGTTCCACGCGAGCCACTTCTTCACGGCGGGAAGCGCGGTCTCGCCTGTCTCGTCCACCGGGATGTACCGCCCGCTGTAGCGCTCGGCCGCGGCGTACGCGAAGTTGCGCAGGTCGTTGTAGTTGCTCGGGGGCACGTTGCGCGCCGCGCCCCCGTTCGCCCATTTCGGAGTGAACAGGATCGTGAAGAGGACCTGGATGCCGTTCTGTGCCGCGTAACGAACGGCGCGGTCGTACAGCGTCCAGTCGTACGCGGGATCCGCGGGATCCTGCGGGTGCGCGGGCCGCCGGTCGCTCGCGACGCCGTGCGGCGCGCCCCCCCAGATCAGATTGATGCGGATGATCTGCGTGCGTAGCTGATGGAGCAACGCGAACGTGGTCGTCGGGTTGCCGTACACCGTCTGCGCGTCGTCCTGAATCCCGACGAGCATGTGCGCCTGCGCAGTCGCGGCGGGCACCGCGAGCCCGGCGGCGAGGACGACCACCGCCCCGATGACCCCGATGCGCCTACGCAACGAGTGGCTCCCGCCCCAGCGTCTCGAGCATGCGCCGGAGGCCTTCCTCGAGCTGGATCTCCGGCTCCCAACCGAGCAGCTGGCGCGCGCGCGTGATGTCCGGCTGACGGACCTGCGGGTCGTCAACGGGAAGCGCTTCGTGCACGATCTCGCTCTTCGAGCCCGTCACGCGCAGCACCGTCTCGGCGAGCTCGTTCATCGTGAACTCGTTCGGGTTCCCGAGGTTGACCGGCAGGTGCTCGTTCGACTCGGCGAGCGTCACGAGGCCGCGGATCAGGTCGTCCACGTAGCAGAAGCTCCGGGTCTGCGTCCCGTCCCCGAACACGGTCAGGGGCTTGCCCTCCTGGGCCTGCCTCACAAACGTGGGAACCGCGCGGCCGTCGTTCGGCCGCATTCTCGGCCCGTACGTGTTGAAGATCCGCGCGATCGCGGTGTTGACGCCCTGCTGCCGGTGATACGCCATCGTCATTGCCTCGGAGTACCGCTTCGCCTCGTCGTAGACGCCGCGCGGGCCGATGGGATTGACGTTGCCCCAGTACGTCTCCGGCTGCGGGTGCACCTGCGGGTCGCCGTAGACCTCGCTCGTCGAGGCGATGAGAAAGCGCGCGCGCTTGAACTTCGCGACCCCGAGTGCGTTGTGGGTCCCGTACGAGCCGACCTTCAGCGTCTGGAGCGGGAGACGCGCGTAGTCGATCGGGCTGGCCGGGCTCGCGAGGTGGTAGACGAAGTCGACCGGCTCGTCGACCTCGAGGTGCTCGGTGACGTCGTGGTGCAGGAACGTGAACCGCTCGCCGCCGAGGTGCTGCACGTTCTGCAGCGACCCCGTGTCGAGGTTGTCCACGCAGATAACGCGAAAGTCGCGCGAGATCAGGTGATCGCACAGGTGTGAGCCGAGGAACCCGGCCCCGCCGGTCACGACGGCCGTGGGCATCGGGGCGCGATGTTACCCAGGCGCCTGGAGTGCGGTCGCATTCCTTACGGCCGCTTTACAGAGCCGTCCCGGTGCCGGAGACTCCCCGCCTTGGCTCGGCGCCCGGGACGAGTCTGCATGGCGGCAGCGGTCGTCGTCGCGACCGGCTTCGGGCTCGGCTACTACGCACAGGCGCTTTCGCACCTCGGCGACACCGCTTCCGCGAACAGCCGCCTCTCGTACGAGGACCGCGAGATCGGCGGCGGGAACAGCATCGTCGTCGACCAGGAGGCGGCGTACGAGGCGCGGGGACTGATCCCGCCTTCCGCGCGCTACCGCGTCGTGACGGGCGGGCGTCTTCGAAACGCGACGTCGCTGACCGGGTCGTTCGTGGACGGCTGGTACCGGTCCTTTCTCATTCCGCGCCGCCGGTCGCCGACCGCGAGTTGGGTGATCTGCTACGGCTGCGACGTCGGCGCGCTCGGCGGGGCGTACACCGTGCGCTGGCAGGACGACAACGGCATCTCGATCGGTGAGGTGCGATGAGCTGGCGGACGATCCTCGGCGTCGTCGCCCTCAACGCGTGGTTCCTCGTCGTCGGCGTGGGCGTGCTGTTCGCGCTGCGGGGCTGGCGGTCATGGGGCGAGCTCGCGCGGCTCTGCGGCCTTGCGTACATGCTCGGCATCGCCGCGACCGCGGTGGTGCTCGTCTGGGCTCTGGTCCTCACCGTCCCGTTTTCGGTCGCGACCGTCATCGGCGCCGGCGCTCTCGTTGCGCTCGTCGCAGCGTTCGCGGGAGGTCGCACCGGCAGACGCCTGCCGTCGCGGCCGCGGCCGCGCGTTCCCGGGTGGTCGCTCGTCGCCACCGTCTCCGCGGCACTGGTCGTCGTCTACTGCGAAGCGCAGTTTCGCGCCGGCCGCCTCGCGTCGCTGACGGAGTTCGACGGGTGGTTCTTCTGGGTCGCGAAGGCGCGCGCGATCTTCTCCTTCGGCGATCTCGACCCGCAGTTCTTCCGCGAGCTGCCGCACCACGGCTACCCGCCGCTCGTGCCGACGCTCGAAGCCGCCGCGATGCGGTTCATGGGCTCGGCGGACGTCGTCACGCTGCACCTGCAGTTCTGGTTCCTGCTCGTCGGTTTCGTCGCGGCGTTGGTCGGACTGCTGGCGCCGCGCGTGCGACCGCTCTTCCTCTGGCCGCCGCTTCTGCTCGTGCTCGTCACGCCGCGGGTCAGCGGCTACGCGCTCCAGGCGCAGGCGGACTTCTTGCTCGAGGAGCTGCTTGCCGTCGCTGCGTTGCTCATCGGTCTCTGGCTCGTCGATCGCAGCGACTGGCAGCTCGTCGCCGCGGGGATCGTCCTCGCGGCCGCGATGTTGTCGAAACGCGAGGGCGCGCTCTTCGGCGCCTGCGTCGTCCTGGCCGGGCTCGGCGCAACGTGGCGGCAGCGACGCACGGCGTGGCCCCGGCTCGTCGGCGTGGGGGTCGCCGCCGCGGCGGCGACGCTGCCGTGGTGGATCCTCTTGCACGTCCGCGGCCTCGGCGCCGAGACGCCGGAGGCCGGTGGCATCGGCCTCTTCTCGCACCTCGACCTCGCGTGGCCGTCGCTGAAGCTGACGTTCAGCACGCTGTTCGACTACCACCAGTGGCTCCTCGTCGTCCCGGTCGCGGCGCTCGCGATCGCGGGCGCGTTCGTCGCGGGCGCGCGCCGGCTTCCGAGCTACGCGTTGCTCCTCTTCGTGTTCGGCGCCGCCGCGCTGACGTACACGACGTGGGCGTTTCCGAGCATCCCGATCACCAAGGCGCCTGTGAACCCGATCATCCGCCTGACCGGCTGGCTCGTGCTCGTCACGCCCGCGGTGATTCCGCTCGTCCTGAACGAGGGTTGGGACGCGGAGTGAGCCGTCGCGCCGCAGCGGCGCCGCTCCTCGTGCTCGTCGCGGCGCTCGCGTATCCGGTCGCGGTGCTGAGCGGCGGGCTGCCTCGCTTTCCGACGCGAGCGGAGTGCATCCATCCTGCGAAAGAGGGCGTGCCGCTCGAGGCAGTGTTCGGACGCTTCGACCTTCGGGCGAGCGCCGAAGCGCGGTTCCAGCGCGTTCTCGCGGCCGGCTTCAAGGGCACGAAGATCGAGCCCGACGGCTGCGGACGGCTGAAGGTCGACGTCGCAGGCATTCCGAACCTCGCGGTCGGGCACGACCTGCTGAAAGAGGCCGCGAAGGTGGGGCTCACCGCGACGCTCGAGTCTGTTCCCTAGTCTCTTCCGCGCAGTAGCGAGATGCGAAAGGGCCGCAACTCGCCCTCCGCGTAGCCGCCGGCGATCACCGGGTCCTCGTTCATCAGTCGCCTTGCGGCCTCTTCGTCGGGCGCCTCGAAGATCGCGATGCCCGTGTTCTTCTCACCGAGCGTCGGCCCGACGAGGACGATCACACCGTCCGCGAGCAGCCGCTGGAACCGCTCGAAGTGCACGGACCAGACTTCCTTCTCCTCGTCGGTCATCGTCGCGGCGAAGTTCTCGCGCGGCGAATGGATGAAGTAGATCCACTCGGCCATCGAGCCATGATCGCCGAAACGCCCGCGGCTAGGATTGCCTCGTGGGTCTGGGTTCGTTGTTCGCTCGGCTCGACCGTCTGGCCGGAAGGTTCAACCGGTGGTTCGGAGGCGCTGCCGTCGCGACGAGTGCGGAGCACTCGGGAGCCGCGGGCGGTCCTCCGACGGTGGATCCAACTGCCGTCGTCGCCGCACTGGGAGAGATCGAACGGGAATCTCGCGGCGACGAGGAGCCCGAGCCGGGGGCTTAGCGCAGGTCCTTGTTCGACTCCATGTCGAACCACATCGCGAACAGCGTGAACTGCGAGCCGAAGATCAGCAGCAGCGCGACGAGCACGACCGTTCCCACCGACACCGCGTTGCCCATCACTCGCAGCACCACTTCCGCGATCCCGAGCCCGAGACCGATCAGCGTCATCATGAACCCGAACGCGTAGAAGAACACGAGCGGATGGAAGTCGCGGATGACGTACTTCTCCTTCATCCGCCAGAAGAACCCCTTCACAAGGAGCCACGAGATGCGCGGGACGACGCGCGGGATCTTGAGGCCGCTCCGCTCGCCGACGCCGTACACCGGACGCGACGGGATGTCACGCACGCGCGCGTTCCACACATTCAGGTGCACGAGCATGTCGTTCGGGAATCCGTAGCGCGGATAGACGCGCTCGAGGTCGAGCTGCTCGAGGATCCCCCTGCTCGCCGCCGTGTAGCCGGACTGCGAGTCCGCGACGTGCCAGTAGCCGGACGCGATCTTCGTCAGGAGCGACAGGATCGCGCCGCCGTAGTACCGCGCTCGCGGCATCACCCGCCACGCCTCGCCGGAGACGAGCCGGTTCGCCTTCGCGTAGTCGACCTCCCCGCGCGCGACCGGCAGCGCGATGCGCTCGAGGTCCGCGGGGTCCATCTGGTTGTCGCCGGCCATGACGCACGCGACGTCGATCCCGTCCGCGACTGCCCGCCGATATCCCGTCACGATCGCAGCCCCGACGCCGGAGTTTCGCTCGTGCCGGACGACGACGACGCGGCCGTCACCCGCGCTCTGTGCCGCACTCCCGGTGCCGTCGCGCGACGCGTCGTCCACGACGTAGATCCGGTCGACGAAGTCGGGAATCCCGTGGATCGTGTCGCCGACGAGCCGTTCCTCGTCATAGGCGGGAACGACGACGGCGACGGACTTTCCCTCGAGCATGGCTCAGCGGCGGCGGCGCGCGGCGATCGGCTCCCACGCGACCGCCGCGATCAGCCCGATCACGAACCCGAGGAATGCCGCGACGACGACGTCGTTGCGCCGGCTGCGCGCCGTGGTCTTCGTCGCCGCTGCATGCGTGAGGACGCTCGGGAGCTCGACCTGCTGCGCCTGCACGAGTTGGAGCTTGGCACTTAACTGGTCCTGCAAAACCGTGCCGAGCAGGACGGCGAGCGACGGATTCGCTTGCGAGCCTCGACGAATCGCGTCGATCTGTTTCTGGTCTGCTGCAACACGGTCGCCGAGAAGCTTGATCTTCGCCGCGGCGTACGGCGAGAGCTTCTCCGTCACCTGGCGCGCCAGCGAGTTCGCGGCGATTCGCGACTTCCGCGCAGTCGGGCCCTGCACGGTGATCCGGACGAGCGGAGCCTGCTGGATGCGAGTGCCGCCGACGCTCGCGGAGCTGCCCGCGATCGACTGCGTCGAGATGTGACCGCGCAGCTCTCCCGGTTTGAGCCCTGCGGCCGCCGCGGCCGTGTCGATCGCGTCCTCGGACTTCACGATCGTCGCCACGCTCGTCGGATTCGTCTGCTGCGACTGCAGCGGCGTGTTCCCGGGGTAGCTGTACGGCTGGCCGAGATACACGACCGCGCTCGCCTTCCACACCTGCGAGCCGGACAGCGAGATCAGGTACCCGATGATCGCGCCGACGACGAGACCCGCGACCGGTAGCCACCAGCGGACGACGACGGCGCGCGCGTACCGGCCGAGATCGACTTCCTGCTCGGCATCGAGGTCGGGCTCGCGGTTGCGCGTGCTCACGAGGCGGCGACTCTAGTGGCTGCCCACTCCCACTGCGCGTTCAATCCGTCCTCGAGCGACGTCGTCGCGCGCCAGCCGAGCTCGCGTTCGATGCGGTTCGTGTCCGGTGCCGTCCGTCGCACGTCGCCCTTTGCGGCCGGGCGCTCGGTGAGCTCGAGCGACCTGCCCGACATGCGCTCGAGCGTCTCGATCGCCTCGCGCATCGTCGCCTCGACGCCGCCGCCGACGTTGTACGTCGCACCCGCCGGCGCGCGCTCCATCGCGTCGATCGTCGCCTCGACGGCGTCCGCGACGTACGTGAACGCGCGCGACTGCGACCCGTCGCCGGAGAGCTCGAACGAAGCGCCGCGCGCGAGCGCGTCGACGATCCGCGCGAGCGCCATGTCCGGACGCTGGCGCGGGCCGTACACCGTGAAGTAGCGGAGCGTCACGACGTCCAGGTCGAACCCGTTCGCGTACGCGCGCGCGAGCTGCTCGCACCCGAGCTTCGTGACCCCGTACGGTGAGATCGGCCGCGGCTCCGTGTCCTCGGGCGTCGGATACCGCTCGGCGTCTCCGTAGACCGACGAGGACGAGGCGAAGACGGTTCGCACCCCGGCCCGCGCCGCGCGCTCGAACACGCGACGCGACGCGACCAGGTTCTGGCGCACGTAGAGGTCGAACACGTCGCCGAAGCTGCGCACGCCCGGCTGCCCGGCTAGGTGGAAGACCCCGTCGACGCCGTCGAGGTCGAGCTCGTCCTCCGCGAGGTCGAGTCGCCGGACGTCGAGCCCCTGCGCGTTCTCCTCCTTCAGCGCGACGTCGTAGTAGTCGGTGAACGCGTCGACGCCGGCGACATCGTGTCCGCGCGCTGAGAGCGCTTCCGCGAGGTGCGAGCCGATGAACCCGGCGGCGCCGGTGACGACGTACCTCACGACGGCAGCACCAGGAAGTCGACGTCGAGCGCGACGGCGTACAGGAGCGGCAGCACGACGGCCATGATGACGAGCGGCCCGGCCCTCCGAAGGAGCGAGAGCATCCACGCACCGCAGACGGCGAGGGGTGCGACCGCGTCGAGCAGGTACGCGGCCTTGATCGTGTCCCCGTCGGGATGCGGGTACGAGATCTGGAAGACCAGGAACGCGAGCGACAGCGCGAGGATCGACGCAGGGATCAGCAGGACCGCCGGCTCGCGCCGACGCGCGCCGACGACGGCGAGCCCGACGAAGCCGGCGAGCGCGAACAGCGACGGCAGGATTCCGACGTAGCTCTGCCACACGCGCGGGCGCTCGTACTTCGACGGGAGCGTCGGCGGCGTCGAGATGTTCGCGGCGGGGATCTCGAAGTAGCGCCAGTAGTCGCCCCACCAGTCCGTGTACACGACCGGCCAGAGGTGGTTGAGGTAGTTCGGCGCATACGGGTGCGAGAACACCGGGGCGACGTCGAGGCTCGTGTAGAAGCTCGCGGGGCGGCGCGAGAAGAACGACTCGTGCGGTGCGGGGCGACTGAACGCGAACGGACTGCCGTGCGCGGACGCCTGGTTGACGAACCACGGCAGCGAGAGAACGAGCAGGACGCCCACGAGCGCGACGGCCGACCATGCAGGCCGGCGATCGCGGTCGAGCCACGCCTGCAGTCCGAGCGCGAGGATCGCGGCAGCTGCGAGCGCGAGCGCCCACGTCCGCGTCAGCGTCGCGAGGCCGAACAGGAGACCGGCCGCCGCACCGTTCCACGCTCCCGCCCGACGCCGTGCGAGCGAGCGGAGGACGACGTAGAGCGCTCCGGTGGCGAGCGCCGTCGCCAGAGGCTCCGGGTGGTACATCACGGCCGTCCGCGTCAGCACCGGCGTGAGCGCGGCGAAGGCGGCTGCGCCGAGCTGGATCCACCGCGAGCGCGGCCAGAGCTCGCGCGCGATCAGTCCGGAGAAGGCCACGACGGCGAGTGCTGCGAGACCGTCGAGCACCTGCACGGCGCGGTGCGAGTGGATCAACGCCGCGACGGCGAAGAAGAGCGGCGGCGTGTGCCAGACGCTCGTCTCGTTCGTCGACGGGAGTCGGTGGTGGAGGCGGATGACGTCGCTGTAGAGCGAGTTCGCATAGGCGTCGTAGCCGCGGAGCCAGTCGTAGTGGAAGACGTCCCAGCCGACGAGCGCCGCGTAGCCCGCGAAGACGACCGCGACGGCGAGCGGGAATGCGAGCCGGGTGTCAACCCTCACGGGCTACGGCGCGACGGAGTCGGCGTCCGCGGCGAACGGCTTCAACGTCCCATCGCCGTTCGCGGTCAGGCTCAGGTCGGAGAAGAAGCGCGTCATCACGATTCCCTCGCGGAAGTCGCCGAGCCGCGGCTCGGGACGCTCGCCCCGGGCGAGTGCGAGCGCGAGCTCGGGATAGCGGCCGCCCGCGGCTAGCGGGAGCGGAAAGCCGCCGCCGAAACGCGGGTTGATATCGGTCACCAGGTGTGAGCCGTCAGCCTCGCGAAAGCACTGGATGTTCGCCGGGCCGACGAGGCGCAGCTTCTGGGCAACGTCGCACGCGAACGCGATCAAGCGCTCGTCGCGAATCGTCATCCCCTTGATCGACTCGCCGCCTTTCGACTCGATCATCGTCCGCGGGATCGCGTTCAGGCAGCGTCCGTCGAGGTCGCAGAAGACGTCGATCGAGAACTCCTCGCCGCCGAGCTGCGCCTGCACGATCGACTCGACGGGCGTGTAGCGCAGGAAGAACGTGAGCTCGTCGCGGTCGCGGGCACGGTAGATGTGCCGCGATCCGAATCCTTCGCGCGCCTTGACGAGCAGCGGGAAGGGCGCGTCGTCCGGGACGTCGTCCGGAAGCCACGTCGGCGGCGAGGCAATCCCGCGCTCCTCGAGCAGCACGTGCGCGAGGTACTTGTCGCCGAGCCGCTCGACCGTGTCTCCGTCCGGCAGCAGGACGAGCGCGCCGAGCTCGTCGCGCGCGCGTGCGAGCAGCGACTGGTCCAGATCGGTGAGTGGGACGAGGAGATCGACGCCGTCCTCGTCGACGATGCGCCGCAGCGCCCGTACGTACTCCGGATCGTCGATGCGCGGCACGAGGACGTGACGGTCGGCGTGGTAGAGCGCCGGCGCCAGCGGGTTGACGTCCGCGGCGATCGTCGTCGCGCCTGCGCGGCGAAAGGCACCGACGATGTCGACGCGCTGGCCCGCGCACGTGAAGAGGACGATGGTCACGCCGTGGAGCCTAGTCAGTAAAGGAGAAAAGGAAGGCTCAGGACTGCCAGCGCGACGAGGAAAACGGCGAGCACGAGAGCCCAGCCGCGGCCCCGCGCGGCGATGCGGTCGCACGCGAGACCGAAGCCGAGCGCCCAGCCCGGCGCCGTCGTGAGCATGTAGCTCGCCTTCAGGACGTCGCCGTCGGGCGTCGGATAGCTGACCGTGAAGTAGAGGTAGCCGAGGATGCCGAGGCCCGGCAGGAGCGCGACCGGAAGCCGCGCGGGGACGCGTCGCGCGGCCGCGAGCAGGGCGAGCCATCCGACGACGGCGAGCAGAGTCGGCACGAGCCCGAGGAAGCTCTGGCGCTCGCGGTTCCCGCGCCAGACGCCGAAGTAGTCGCCCCAGACCTCGCTGTACGTCGTCGGGACCGCCTCGTTGACGAAGTGCGGTCGCATCGGATCGGTGAGCACGGCCGGCAGCCCGAGACCGGCGTAGAAGCGCGCCGGCCGTCGTTCGTAGATCGGCTTGCTCGGCGCGGGCCGGTCGAAGACTGGATTTCCGTACTTCACCGCCTGGCGGATGTACCACGGCGACGCGACGACTGCGGTCGCGAGCACGACGACCGCGAGCGCGCGCCACGGCACGCGCGCGACGAGGAAGGCGATTACGACGGCCGCGAACGTCCACAGCGAGAACGCGCGCACGAGCTGGCCGAGCCCGAGGACGACCCCGCACGCGAGCGTGGACGTCAGGCGATAGTCGCGCCGTCCGAGGATGCGCGCCGCGAGCAGCAGCGCAACGGACGAGAGGAGCAGCGACAGCGGCTCCGGATGGAACATCGCCCCGACGCGCAGCACGACCGGCAGGAAGCAGAAGAAGCCGAGCGCCGCCACCTGCAGCCACCGCCGCCCGGGGAAGAGCTCGCGCGCGAGCAACCACAGCACGCCCGCGGTCGCGAGCAGCACGAGCCAGTTGAGCGCCTGCGCAAGCTTGTGCGGATCTCCCGAGTGCACGTGCTCGCCGATCACTGTGGCAATCCCCGCGAGCGCGTAGAAGCCGGGCGGCGTGTAGTACTCGCTCCGCGTTCCCGCGCCGGGGATCTCGCCGTGGTGGATCAGCAGGTCGGCGTACTGCTCGTGCTGCGCGACGTCGTAGCCGAGCCCGCTCGGATACTTCGCCGCGTTCCAGCCGGTCACGACGACGAACGCGAGCGCGATAGCGATCGCGGCGACTGTGCTACTGCGCAAGCTCGAGCAGCAGCTCGCGGTAACGGCCGACGGCGACGTTGCGATCGCCTTCGGCCATGACCCACTCTCGTCCCAGCCGCCCCATGCGCTCGAGGTCGTACTTCCCGTCGTGCGCGTCGCGGATCGCGCGCGCGAGCAGCTCGGGCCGGCGCGGCGGCACGACGACTCCGCAGTCGACCTCCTGCACGACCTGTGCCGTCTCGCTCTCCGCGTCCGCGGCGACGATCACCGGGCGCGCGACGGCGAGGATCCCGTAGAGCCTGCTCGGCACGACGTAACCGGCGAGGCCGGGCGCGAGCCCGACGACGTGCACGTCCGCGGCGGAAAGCGACTGCGCGAGCAGGTGGCGCGGCTCGTAGTAGCGGAACTTCACCTGCTCGACCTCGAGCAGCTCTGCGAGCGAGACGAGCTCCGCGTGCCGTGCGCCCGTGCCGATGATCGCAATCAGGAGGTCGTCGAGGTCGCGCAGGAACGTGGCGGAGCGGACGAGCGAGTCGAGGTCCTGCGCGTGGCCGACGTTGCCGGAGTGCATGACGACGAACTTCTCCGCGAAGCCGGTCTCGCGTGCCCACGCGTTGTTCTTCTCCTGCGGCGTCAGCCGCGTCGTGTCGACCCAGTTCGGGATCACGCGGACGCGATCCGGCGGCGCGCCCTTCTCCTCGAGCCGGCGGCGCATCGTCTCGCCGATCGCCACGAGCCGGTCGGCGCGGCGCAGGTAGATGCGCACGAGCACGCGCAGCAGGCTCATCAGCGCCGGATTCTCGAGCCGCTTCAGCTGTACGGCGATCTCGGGGAAGACGTCCTGGCTGATGACGACGAGCGGAGCGCGGAAACGGCGTGCGACGAGCAGCGCCACGTCCGCGACGATCGGCGGGTCGGTCATGCAGAGCACGACGTCGGGCCGCTCGCCGCGCAGTCCGTACCGAAGTGCGTTCGTCAGGTAGGACACGTAGTTCGCCGCGCGCGCGAAGATCTTCGAGCGCTCGTACGACGTCGACGGGACGCGGACGATCTCGACGCCGTTGTGGACGAGCCGGCGCGGCTCGTCCTCGTGGCCGTGGAGGACGCCGGTCACGACCTTCACCTCGCACTCCTCGGCCAGCGCCTCGCACAGCTCCGTGAGCAGCTGCGCCGTCGCCTCGACACCGGGCCAGTAGTACTGGTTGAGGACGAGCAGGCGCGGCTTGCGAGTCTCCGGCACGCGGGAAGGCTAGCGTTCTGCCCGTGCGCATCCTGTTCGCAGCGCCGGTTTGGTGGCCGTCGCGCGCGTTCGGCGGCCCGGTCGTCGCGGCGCGCGAGCTCGTCCGGCGGCTCGTCGACCACGGATACGCCGTCGACGTCGTCACGACGACGATCGTCGACCTCGAGGACAGGCCTTCGGCTCGATCCTCCGTCGCCGAGGTCGACGGCGCGACCGTCCACTACCTCGCGACGCCGCTCCGCTACCGCTGGATGGGGATCACGCCGACGCTGCCGGTGTCGCTCGAGCGGCTGCCGCGTCCGGACGTCGCGCACGTCTTCGGCTTTCGCGACGTCGTGACGACCGCAACTGCGGCGTGGTGCCGTGTCCGCCGGATCCCGTACGTGTTCGAGCCGCTCGGGATGTTCGAGCCGCGGTTGCGCAAGGTTCTTCTGAAGCGCGCGCTCGACGCGTCGCTCTATCGCGGCGTTGCGCGCGGCGCCGCCGCGGTCGCGGTCGCGTCCGAACGCGAGCGTGACGCTGTTGTCGCGCGAGGTGTCGATCCGGAGCGCGTGCACGTCCGGGGCAACGGGTTCCCCGAGCCCGGCAACGGTCGTCTGGCTTTCGGCGACATGCGCGCGCAGCTCGGCATCGGCGAGAACGACCCGCTCGTCCTCTACGTCGGGCGGATCGCGGCGGGCAAGGGCATCGAGTACCTGGTCGAAGCCGCGCGCCGGATTCCGCGCGCACACGTCGTGATCGTCGGACCCGACGACCGTCACGGCACGGCCGTCGACGCCGCCGCGAACGTCCACGTCCTGCCTGCGACGGACGAGCCGCCGCTCGCGCTCTATCGGCAGGCGGACGTGTTCGTGCTCCCTTCCGCGGGCGAGAGCTTTGGGATGGTCGCGGCGGAGGCGGCCGCGGCCGGCACGGCGGTGATCGTGTCAGACCGGTGCGGGATCGCGAGCTCGTTCCGCGACGGGGAAGCGCTCGTCGTGCCGTACGACCGCGAGGCCGTCGTCGACGCGGTGCAACGGGTCGTCGCCGACCACGAGCTACGCGCGCGGCTCGCGCGCGGTGCGCTCGAGGCGGCGCGGCGGACGTCGTGGGACGATGTGACGGACAGGCAGGAGGCGATCTACCGCGCGATCGCTTCGTGCACCGCGGCGACGAAGCTCTCGACGGACGAGTCGTAGTCCCAGTCGCCGACGAGCGCCTGCGAGCGCTCGCCCATCGCGCTGCGTCGAACCGGGTCGGCCGCGAGCCGTCGCAATGCCCGAGCTGCGGCTGCGGCGTCGCCGGCGGGAACGAGGAAGCCGTTCTCTCCGTCCCGCAACAAGTCGTGCGCCGCGCCGACCTGGTCGGAGAGGACGAGCGGCAGGCCCGAAGCCGCCGCCTCGTTCACGACGACGCCCCAGGACTCGCGCGACGAGAGCAGCGCGAAGACGTCGCCCGCGACGTAGACGCGCGCGAGCTCGCCACTGTCCAGATGGCCGGTCGTGTGCAGACGAACGCCGAGCTCCGAAGCCAGCCATTCGAGCCGCGTCTGCTCGGGCCCGTGACCGGCGAGAACGAGTGCGAGGCGCTCGTCGCCGGCATCCGCGACGGAACGGATGAGCGTGTCGAACCCCTTCTCCGCTGCAACACGGCCGACGGACACGACGACGACGTCCTCCTCGCCGAAACCGAGCCCCGCACGCAGCTCCGGCCGCCGTTTCGCGAGCGCCGCGGCGCGGTGCCGCCACGCGGGGACGTCGATCGTGTTCGCGAAGACGCGGATCCGTTCCGCGTCGGCGCCGCGTGCCTCGAGCGAGCGGCGCGCGAGCGAACCGACGGCGAGCGCGCCGGCCGCCGGCCGCACCAGGCGCGGGACGACGGTTCCTTTGACCGCCCGGCGCCAGCCCGGCCGAGGGCCGTGGTCGTGGCTCTCGACCAGGAGCACGTACGGGATTCGACGGCGGCGGCACCACGCGACGGCGGCCTGCGACGCGAACGTGCTCCAGCCGGAGACGACGACGACCTGCGGATCGGCCGCCGCGAGCGCGCGGGTGATCCCCGGGGTGACCGGATACTCGTGGTGAAGCAGCCGGGCGACGCCGGGGACGCGCACGCCGTCGAGGAAGACGCTCGGGTGGTGCGGCTCGACCGACCACGTGCGCCCCGCAACCGTGCGGGCCGCGTAGACGACCGTGAGCTCGACGTCCGGCCGCGTCGAGACGCGGTCGAAGAGCGGCGCGCGATACGGAGTCGGCTCGGGCGAGACGACCGCGACACGCAGCGCCTGGTCTCCGCTGAGCTCGCGTAGCCACGACGTCGCCTTCTGTGCATCCGGACGCCGAATGCGCCGGGCTGCGGCCCGGCCGAAGACCGTCGGCGAGAGTCGAATCGCGGTCGCGACGTGGCCCGCGCGCGCAAGCCGCCTCGCCGCCGCGTCGCGGACGCCGCGGTCGACACCGTGACGTTCCTCGAACCGACGCAGCAGCCCGAGGAACGCGTCGGGCCGAACCTTCTCGCCGACGCCGAACCGCCACGCGCCTTCCGCATCCGGGGTGAGCTTCCCGATCTCGCGGAGCGCGACGTCGCGCTGGAACGAGCGCTGCAGGTCTCCTCGCCGCAGCGTCGCCTGCCCCGGATGGATGCGCTTGAGCACGAGCGGCTCCGTGAGGTTGTCGCCGTCGGCATGCTCGAGCAGCCGGGCCCAGAGGTCGTAGTCCTCGCTCTCGAGCAGCGCCGGGTCGTACCGCAGCCAGTGGCGCTCGAGCACCTCCCGGTCGACGAGCACGGTCGGATGGAAGAACGGCGAGCTGAACAACGCCTGCCAGCGCACGGCGAGCGCGCCCGCCGGCATCCGGTGCAGCCGTCCCGGGCGTCCGCCTTCGTCGAGATCGAGCACTGCAGAGCCGACGACCGCCACGCGCGGCTCGCGCTGCATGCGCGCCACCTGGAGCGCGAGACGTTCCGGCATCGCGACGTCGTCGGCGTCGAGGCGCGCGAGGTAGCGCCCCGACGCCCGGTCGAGCCCGCGGTTCAACGACGCGGCGAGGCCGAGCTGCCGGTCGTTTCGCTCGACATGGACACGTGAATCGCGAACCGCCGCGAGCGCGTCCGGCGTGTCGTCGGTCGACGCGTCGTCGATCACGACCAGCTCGAGGTCGCGCAGCGTCTGGCGAAGCACGCTCTCGACAGCCGTACGAACGAAGCGCGCGTCGTCGTGAACGGCCAGCAGGACGGAGACGAGTGGCACGGGCGCTAGCGTACGGCTCCGTGGCGTTCTTCGATCTGATCGTCGCGACCGTCGACCGCGTCGACGAGCTCGACGGACTGCTCGCGTCGCTCGAGCGCCAGACGTTTCGAGACTTCCGCGTGATCGTCGTCGACCAGAACGAGGACGATCGGCTCGCGGACGTGCTGCGAAAGCGCGACGTGACGCACCTGCGGTCGACGCGTGGGCTCTCGCGGGCCCGCAACGTCGCGCTGGGCCAGGTCGACGCGCAGGTCGTGGCCTTTCCGGACGACGACTGCCGCTATCCCGACGATCTGCTCGAACGGGTCGCGGAGCGCCTCGCGGACGACACGCTCGAGGGGCTGACCGGCCGGGAGGTGGACGTCGACGGAAACTCCTCCGCCTCGTGGCGCCGCGACGTGGCGACACTCACGCGCGACAATCTCTGGAACCGCGCGATCTCGTTCACGATCTTCCTCCGCGCATCGCTCGTCGGTCGCGTCGGCGAGTTCGACGAGGAGCTCGGGCTGGGATCGGGCACGCGCTGGTCGTCAGGCGAGGAGACCGACTACCTGATCCGCGCGGTCGACGCGGGCGCTCGAATCGAGTACGACCCCGACGTCGTCGTCGTGCACGCGGGCACCGCGCGTCCTGCGCCGGAAGTCGGCGCGCGGGATGGTGCGAGCCTCGGCTACATCCTCCGCAAGCACAGGTATCCGCTCCGAACCGTCGGCGGAATGCTGGGGCGCCCCGTCGGCGGCGCGATGCTCGCGCTCGCGCGACGCGACACCGCGCGCGCTGCGTTCCACGTCTCGACGTTGCGCGGCCGGCTGCGCGGTTACCGCGCGGCGTGATCGGCGCCGCGCACAGGCTCGGCGAACGCGTCCGGCGCGCCGCGCGAGTCGCACGGAGGTCGAAGCAGATCGACGCGTACCTCCGCGTGCACTCCGACCGGAACCTGCAGCTCGGCACCGGCGACAACCACCTCGACGGCTGGCTCAACACGGACATTCACGACTTCACGGGTCGCGGCGACGTCGTCTACCTGGATCTGCGCCGGCGGTTTCCGCTTCCCGACGACTCCTTCGACCTCGTCTACTCGGAGCACGTGATCGAGCACGTCGACTACGCGGACGGTCTCCACAGCCTGCGCGAGTCCTGCCGCGTGCTCCGCCCCGGCGGTCGCATCCGGATCGCGACGCCGTCGCTCGAGCGCCTGCTGCGCCTGTACGACGCCGACCTGAGCGAGGTACAGCGGCGCTACCTGCGCTGGGCGCGCGAGTCGTTCGTCGCGGACGCAGACGTCGACCTTCCCGGGTTCGTCGTCAACAACTTCTTGCGCGCCTGGGGTCATAGGTTCGTCTACGACGCACAGACGCTGCGACATGCGCTCGAGCTTGCCGGGTTCGTCGACGTCGAGGAGCAGGCCGTCGGTGAGAGCGGCGACGAGCGGCTGCGCGGGCTCGAGCATCACATCCCCGAGGCGGCCGAGTTCAACGAGTACGAGACGATCGTGCTCGAGGCCCGGAAGCCGTGAGCTCGGCGAAGAGCTCCGCATGCCGGTCGAGCCACGGGCCGAGCGAGAACCGCTCGACGGCACGGCGCCGCGCCGCTGCGCTCAGTCGTTCTCGATCGGCGAGCGTGCGGGCCACGGCTTCCGCGAACGCCGCCGGCTCGGGCGGCTCGTCGCGGTCCCATCCGTCGGGATGCGGCACGCCGATCCCGGCCTCGTCGCCGACGAGCTCGACCGTGCCGCCGCTCGCCGCGTAGACGACCGGCAACCCGCACGCCATCGCCTCGATCACTGCGCTCGGACACGGATCCTTCACCTTCGTGTGCAGCAGCACATGTGCACGTCGGAAGAGTTCGGGCGCGTCCGTCTGCGCGTAACGGCCCGTGAACTCGACGCGCTCCGCGACACGGAGCCGCTCGACGAGCGGCCGCGGATCGGAGACGAGTCGACCGCTGACGGCGAGCCGCGCATCCGGCAGCTGCACGAGCGTGTGCAGCGCAACCTCGAGCCGGTAGCGTGAACCGGTCGACGTCGACGGCGTTGTAGAGCACCTCCCACGCCCCGCGCGGCTCGCCGAGGGACTCGTCGGCGGACCGCTTGCAGAACTCGCTCTGGTACAGGACGTGATCGGCCGCGAGCAGCGCCCGCCGAAAGGCACGGTTGATCGCGTCCGTCTCCGTGCCGGCCCAGCCCGGGTAGGCGACGCCGCTCTGGTTGACGACCACAGGAATCCGGCGCCGCCGCGCGAGGCGGAGGAGCGGCGCGGTGTCGCGCGGCAGCCACGTCGATCCGAGGTAGAGGAGCGTGAAGTCGGTCGGATGGTTGGGGAAACGCGTCGCAAGGCGCTGGAACTTCGCCGAACCGCCCGCAACGGCCTCCCCCTGCTCGGGGACGCGGTCGTGGCCGTAGAAGACGCGGACTCCGGGCCGCGACCTTCGCGGGACGAGCAGGCGCGCCCACCGAGCTGCCGCGCGTGCGTAGCGCCCGGCTCGTGCGCGGTCAGCCCGCACGGTCCACGAAGCCGTCGAGGAGCTCGGCCCAGCGGTCGTCGAGGCGCTCCTCGGCGTACGCCTCGGCCGTCGGCCTCGCGGCGGCAACGAGACGAGCCGCGAGCTCATCGTCGTCGTGGATACGCGCGACGGCCGCGACGAGCGCATCGACGTCCTCCACTTCCGCGAGCAGCGCCGTCTCGCCGTGGCGCGCGATCTCGGGCACCTGGCCGACGCGCGTCGACACGAGCGGAACCCCGGCCGCCATCGACTCGAGCGCCGACTTCGGCCCCCCTTCCTGCCGCGACGCGACGACGAACACGTCGAGAGCGTGATACGCGCGTGCGAGCTCCTTGCGCGACGCGAGCACGACGTGGCGATACGGGATACCCGCTTGCTCGAGCGCGCGACGCACGAACCCGCGGGCCGGGCCGGTGAGCAGCACGAACAGCTCCGGGACCGAGGTGCGCAATCGCTCCAGCGTCGCGACGAGCACGTCGGGTCCCTTCACCGGCTTCGGTTCGTCTCCCTCACCGAGACCGACGCCGTCCTTCACGAACGATCCGACGACGAACGCCGAGGCGGGAACGTCCAGCCTTGCGCGCGCGCTGCGACGCGCCTCGTCGTCTCCGAGCGGAAATCGCTCGAGGTCGATCCCGATCGGAATGCGAAAGACCTTGTCCGCGTCGACGCCCGCGCCGATCACGAGCTCGTGCATCTCCGCGTGCGTCACCTGCACGCGGTCGATGCGGGCGGCGTGCCGGGAGAGTCTCGCGTAGGCGTCGTCGAACTCCGGATGCCCAGACGTCGACGGTCGGCCGTGGAAGTAGCTGAGACCGAGCCTGTGCGACGACTCGAGCCAGCGGGAGCGCAACGCCCCGAAGTGATCGTGGTTGAACACCGACTGCCGCTTGGCGTAGCGCGCCCATGCAGGGGGCGGGACGTCGCAGCCCAGCCGTTGCGCGGTCGCCGTCAGACGGTCGCGGTCGTCGTCGATCGACCAGCCGAATCCGTCGCCGACGACGAAGAGGCGGGAGTAGTCCGGCCACGACGCCGAGCGCGCGGGAACGTACGCGCCCAGGACGACGCACGACGGCGCCGCAGCGAGTCGCCGCAGCGTCGTGGTCATCCGTGCAGCACCTCGAGGTAGCGATCCGCAACGCTCGCGAGGGCCGGAACGCGGATCGCCCCGCGCCGCTCGTCGAGCTCGTCACGCAGTCGCGCGAGGACGTCGGGAAGCTCGTCGGGATCGTCGAATCCGATTCCGCCCTCGCCGACGAGCTCCGGATGGCCGCCGCTGCGAAGAAACGCCGCCGGCAGTCCGCACGCCAGACCTTCGAGCAGCGCGTTCGAACACGGGTCGTCGCGACCGGCGGCGAGGAAGACGTCCTGCGTGCGCAGCAGGTCGGCGAGCGGCTCCGACTCGAGCGGTGCGACGACACGGATCCGGTCGAAGCGCTGGTGCGTGCGGCCCGCGAACGTCACGTCGAAGCCGTCGAAGTCGAGGTTGCGGTCGATCCAGGCGAGCACGTCCGCACCTTTGCGCGGGTTGTCGGACCAGCTCGTCGTGACAACGCGGAGCCGCCGGCCGGCGGCGGGATCCCGCGCGGCCGGCGGATGGAAGATCGACGGGTCGACCGTGTTCGAGATCACGACCGGCTCGCGCAGGTCGAGGCCGAGCTCGCGATGCTTCTCGAGGCTGTATCGCGACTGCAGGATCGTGGCGTCCGCGAGCTCGCTGTTCACCGCTCCGATCCGCGCGTCGGTCCCGTCGTCGAAGCCGCGGTACACGCCGATCGGGCCGTCGACGCGGTGAACCATGCGGACGCCGTCGCGCGCGAACCGCCGCAGCCGAGCGAAGTCGAAGTTGAACGAATTGAACAGGCACGCGGTAGTCGCCCCCGACAGCCGGTTCGTCTCGACCCGAAGCCCACGCCCCTGCAGCTCCCGGACGAGCGCCAGCAGGAACTGGTTCCCGCCGCCGTAGGGCGGCCGGTGAAACTCGTGGAAGACCGCGACATCAGCCCCTCCCCGCCGCGACCCGAGCCAGTCCACCTCGGTGCGGCCGCGCCGCGCGAGGCGCGCCGCGCGTCTTAACGGGACCCTTACGAATGGCGTCGCGCGCATAGTCGATGATTCTCTCGAAGACGCGCGCGCCGATCACGGCTACGATGCCGCGCGTTCGAACCGGGTCGGAAGGTCGGAAACATGAAAGGGAGTTCTATGCGTCGCATTCTGCTGCTCGTCGCTCTTGCTGCCGGGGTCGCTGTCGTCGCCGTACCAAGTGCCGGCGCACTCACCTTTCCGGACGACATCTGTCCGGTAAAGACGGGCACCACGATCAGGGTCTGCCCACAGGGCGAGACAGGGAAGT
>VAYM01000031.1:0-4390 GCA_005884945.1 Actinomycetota bacterium
CTCCGACGACGACGAGCACGACCCCCGCGACCGGGCAAACGATCTCGCTCTCCGAGAAGGAGTTCTCGATCACGCCGAAGACGATCACTGTCCCGAAGACCGGCACATACACGTTCGACGTCAAGAACAACGGCACGATCACGCACGCGCTCGGGGTCGAAGGGAACGGCGTAGCGCAGAAGACCGGAGACATCAGCCCCGGCAGCTCCGCGAGGTTGACGGTCACGCTCTCGAAGAACGGCTCCTACGAGGTCTACTGCCCGATCGACGGCCACCGGCAGAGCGGGATGGAAGCGTCACTCTCGGTCGGCGGGACAGCCGGCGGGGGGATGACGACGGGCGGGTCTTCCACCGGCGGAACGACCACGAACAAAGGCGGCTACGGCTACTGACGGTTCGTTTCTGCGCTGAGGCGCCGGAACCCTCACAATAGCCCCGGTCCGAACGATTCCTGACCGAGGAGGGCGAGGGAGCGGTGAAGGTCTTCCAGCGCGAAACCGAGGTACGCACGAGCGGCGGCCTGAGCGTCCGCGACATCACCGACGATGTCGCCGACGCGGTACGCGAGAGTGGCATCACGGACGGAATCGTCTGCGTCTACTCGCCGCACACGACGTGCTGCGTGCGGGTCAATGAGTTCGAGTCCGGCTTCCTCGAGGACTTCGCGGAGCTCCTGCAGCGCCTCGTTCCACGCGAGACCTACTACGCGCACGACGACTGGGACAAGCGCACTGAGAACATCTGTCCCGAAGACATGGACTACGGGAACGGCCACTCGCACTGCATGGCGATGCTGCTCGGAACTGCGGGCGAGTCGATTCCCGTGCGCGACGGCGAGCTCGAGCTCGGCACGTGGCAGCGGGTGCTCTTCATCGAGCTCGACCGCGAGCGAGACCGGCGATGGCTCGTGCAAGTCGTCGGTAACTAGCCGCGGTCCCGTATCCATTTCCGAAGCGCGCGCTCGACAAGATCGTCGCAGCGGCACTGCTGGTGCTCCTCTCGCCGGCGATCGTTCTCGTCCTCCTCGCCGTCCTCACGGACATGCTCGTCTCTCCCGCCGACCGCGGCCCGGTCTTCTACCGCGAGGCGCGCGTCTCGCGTGGCAGGACGTTCGATCTCTTGAAGTTCCGGACCCTCCGCGCCGACGTTCTGGTGGCTGCAGGAGGCCATGCCCGCCCGCTCGAGCACGATCCCGACAACCTCACGTGGTCGGGCCGCCGTTTCCTGAAGCCGTGGTACCTCGACGAGCTGCCGCAGCTCTTGAACGTGCTGCACGGCGACCTCAGCCTTGTCGGCCCGCGCCCGTGGCCCCCTGAGCTCGTCGAGCGGCAAGTCGCGGACGGAGACGACTACCGAACCCGGATCCTCGCGGGCCTCACCGGACCCGCTCAGGTCACGAAGGGATCAGGACAACGCTATGCGGATCTCGACCTCCACTACGTGCACGCGTGCGAGACGCTGGGCGCGTGGTCTCTTGTCCGCTACGACGTGCGGATCATCTGCCAGACGATTGCGGTGATGGCTCGCGGCGAAGGTCTGGAGTACTAGACCGCGTCGTCCCAGGTCCAGCCGTCTGGAGCTGGAGCCGGAACCGAGCTCTCGTCCCACGACCAACCGCTCGCCGAGTCGTCGGCGCGTGCCACGGCGGGCAGCGCGAGCGTCAAGACGAGAATCGCGAGTCCGAGCAAAAAGATGATGCGCGTGCGGGTCATGTGCGTTCCCCTCGAAGCTGACGCCGGGGCCGCACCGGACGCTCGCAGTTCCACTGACGAGAGAAGTATTGCAACCGGCGGCTGCTGCCCGACTCCCCCGAAAGGGTGAACGCCCGGACCGAGCCGGGCGTCACGCTTCAGTGCGGCAGGAACTCCCACTTCCAGCCGCCACACACCGCCGTGGCAGCAACCAGCGCGGCCGTAACGCTCAGGCGGACGAACAAGGACCGGACAACCATTCAGTGCTCCTTCGAGAGGGTCGTGGGGGACGTCCTCTCATCGGCAGAGAGCGGGCGACGCCGCTCCCCTCGGAGGGGGATCAGACGGCAGCGAGCGGGAGCTCGAAGACGAACGTCGATCCGCGGCCCGGCCGGGATTCGACCCAGATCTCCCCGTCCATCCGCTCGACGAGCCCCTTGCAGATGTACAGGCCGAGGCCGCTCCCTCCCACACCGCGGGTCATGTCGGGATCGAGGCGGTGGAACTTCTCGAAGATCCGGGCCTGCTCGTCGAACGGGATCCCGAGCCCCTCGTCGCGAATGGCGAAGCGCATCCGGTTCCCGTCCGGCTCGAGCGAGACCTTGATCGCTCCTGCGCCCGAGTACTTGACGGCATTCTCGACGAGGTTGACGAGGACTTGCCGCAGCTTGTCCGGGTCGGCAGCGACTGGGGGCGGCGCCTCGGGATGGCGGATCTCGATTGCCAGCGTCGGCGGAAGATGAGTGCGCGCGCCGTTCACCACCTCGGTGACGACCTCGAGCGCGTCGACACGATCGATGAACGCGTCGGCGCGGTCCGAGTCGAGGCGGCTGACCCAGAGGACGTCGTCGAGAAGGCGGCCGAGTCGCGCTGCTTCCGTCGAGACGATGTCGAGCAGCGTGTTGCGCCGCTGGTCGTCGAGCTTCTGCTGACGGAGGGTCAGCGCCGCGCCGTACACGGAGGTCAGCGGCGTACGCAGCTCGTGCGAGACGACGGCGATGAACTCGTCTTTCAAGCGGTCGAACTCGCGCAACCGCTCGAGAGCGCCGTGGATCCAGCGCTGGTACAGGGCCGTCGCGAGCAGCGGCACGACGAGGATCACCGCGACGTAGGGCGACCGGTTCCAGAGGACGACGAGGATCGCCGAGAGCGACGCCATGATCGCGAACGGAACCGAAGTCGAGAGCACGTAGTTGCGCCACGCCCGAACGAGCGGCGTCTGGCGAGACCGTGAGACGACCGCGGCGAGGAGCGTAATGTCGACGAGCCAGAAGCTCGCTGCCGCCGAGGCGGCGGCGAGGACGAGGCCGAGCAGCGTTCCGTCGGCGACGCCGGCCGCCGCGCCGCCGGCGGCGATTCCGGCCAGGACGTAGACGGCGCAATTGAATGCGACCCGGCTGAAGGGGCGCCGCCTGCCGACCTCCACGAGCGCCATCGTCAGGAAGCCGACGATCCCTGCGACCGCCCAGCCGTAAAGCGCCGCGACTGCGACGAGGAGGATCGTCGCGAGCGACGTCCACCCCGCCGCGACCCCTTCGATCGGAAACGGGAACGCCTCGGCGACCGTGGCCGCTGCAAGTAGGACGCAGATCCCGGCGACGTCGTTCCAGCCGAGCCCACGCGAGACGACCGACGCAACCGCGAGGCCGAGGCCGACGATTCCGGCGACCACGACGGCGACGACGACCGGGAGCGCGTGGCGCGTGTCGTCACGGATCCGGATCTGCGGAAGATGGACGCCCTTCCTGGGGGCGGGTGCTCGGACGGATGAGTAGTCGCTCAGGCTCACGGCGCGGATCCGGGCGGGCCGCACCGCCGGCGAACTCGGTTCTCCACGAGTATGCCACCGGAAGCGGCCGTTTTCGTCCCCCGCCGAGGACGGGTTTCCGGGGGGCAACGACGGGGATATATGCGTTGTAAGCCGTCGATTCAGGGGGGACATCATGAAACGACTCATCGCCGTCGCAGCGGCGCTGATCACTCTCGCGCTTGCGGGGACCGCTGCTGCGACGCTCGTGCCGGGCGTGTTCGACCCCGGTAACACCGGCTGTCCGGTGTCGACGTTCTCGAACGGCGTGCTCCATCTGGAGAAGAACTGCCCGACCGCGACGAACGCTGCCGCCGGAGCCGACATCACCGGCCTCGAGGGGCAGACGTTCACATCCGCCTCCTTCACGCTCGCGTCCACGTCGCAGTGTCAAGGCGGATCCCCGCGCTTCGATGTCGTCACGACGACCGGTCTCTTCTTCCTCGGCTGCAACAACGTGATTCCGAACGGCACGACGTACACCTTCACGCCGGCGACACTCGCGGCGGCCGGCAACCAGGTCGCCTTCCCAACAGGAACGGTCCAGTCGATCGACGTCCTGATCGACGTGGAGGGCACGGCCGACCTGACGAACATCACCGTCAACGGCCAGGTGCAGGTGCCCGCGCCCACGACGCCGACGTCGAAGGACCAGTGCAAGAACGGCGGCTGGAAGACCTTCACCAACCCCGCCTTCAAGAACCAGGGCGACTGTGTGAGCTTCGTCGCCACCGGCGGCAAGAACCTGCCGAGCGGCTAGGAACCAAGGGTTGCGAGGGGCCCGGCCCGCGGGCCGGGCCCTCCGCGGCTTGTCAGGGGCCGCCCCGCTTTAGGAGGATGAGCAGGTGGCGGCGGAGCAGATCGCACCCGGGCTGCGGCGCTGGACTGCGTG
>VAYM01000031.1:4401-15711 GCA_005884945.1 Actinomycetota bacterium
CTCATCGACCCGATCGACCCGCCGCCCGAGCTCCGCAAGGCGGACCACGTCCTGCTCACGGTCTTCTGGCACGGGCGCGCGACGCCGGACATCGAGGCGAAGCAGGTGTGGGCCCACCCACGCGGCGTGCGGCGGCTCAAGAACCGCGGGACGACGGTGACCGACCAACTCGGCGACGGCGAACTGCCGGGCGGAATCCGCGCATTCGAGACCGCCCGTGAGTCCGAGGTCGTCTACTGGCTCCCCGATCACAAAGCAGTCGCCGTCGGCGACGTCCTCCTCGGCGCCGGCGCGAAGCCGAAGGCAACCTCGGAGCCGCTGCGCCTCTGCCCCGAGCGCTGGCTCGGCGACGCGAACTACCGGAAGCTGAAGAAGTCCCTCCTCCCCCTGCTCGAGCTGCCGCTGCAGCGCATCCTGCTCTCACATGGCGAGCCCGTGCTCGCCGATGCGAAGGACACGCTCGCGGCGCTGGTCGAGACGCCGAAGAAATCCTGACAATCCCCCAGACACGGACGCATCGGAATCGGGGCGATGCGCGTCTGGCGCTTCGACGCACCCGGTCGCGGTACCCGACGATCTTGCGCGGCTGCCTCAACGCCCTTCGCCGCTGCGGCCGCGGGACCTAGCTCACGCGGCGTATACAGCGCCGCCGCGCAACTGCCGATAGAGCGTCCGATGGATCAGGCGAGTTTCCCGTGGCGTCCCCTCGGGACGTTGCTTGCGGACGAAGGGCTGCTGACGCAGAGAGAGCTCGAGGCGGCGCTCGAGGAGCAAGAGCGCTGCCGTCGGCCGCTGGGTCAGATCCTCGTGGACGGCGGCTACCTGAGCGGCTGGACGCTGACTCGGATGCTCGCCCAACAGCACGGCGTCGACTTCCATACGACGCGTGAGCTCGATACAAGCCCGTCCGTGGGAACGACGACGTGGCGGCCGCTCGGTCGTCTGCTCGTCGAGGCAGGATTCCTTACCACGGCCGAGCTCCGAGACGCGCTTGCCGAACAACACCGCGACGGGCGCCGGCTCGGCGAGGTGCTGATCGCGCGGGGGACGCTGACACCGCAGGCGCTTGCACGGGCGCTCGCTGCGCAGCAAGGCGTCGAGCTCGAAGCAATCGACGGGTCAGAGACGTTCGAGGCTGCGATCCGCCCCACCGCGGTCGGGGAGCCCGTCTACAAGGTGCGCGAGGTCCCCCGCGAGGAAGGCCGGACCGGGTCAGTGCTGTACGAGACCGCGAACTTCCTCGAGGCGGCCGACTTCGCCTTCGAGTTCGTCGAGGCGAACGAGCCCTTCGCGCTCGAGATCGAGCGCGTCGAGGGCGACCGGCGGGAGTCGGTGTGGAGCTACAGCGAAGATCGGGCGAACCAAGCAGCCGCAGCGCGACAAGATCTGGTGGAGACGTACGGGTTCGATCCCATCAGCTGGAACCCGCGCCGCAACGACTAACGCTGTCGCGCGGATCGGACTGACGAACTCCGCGGCGGTTTATGCTCCCCCATCTTGGCGCGTCACGACCTCGTCATCGCGCTCCGCGACCTGGCGATCCTCCTCACGGGCGTCGTCGGAGGTGGGCAACTGCTCATGTTATGGGTGGTCTCGACAGCGGCCAACAGGACTCCGCCGGCCGAATCGCTTCGTCTGCATCAGGTGATCATGAGCACCGATCTGCCGGACCGGTACATCCAGCCGGCCGGCATCCTCAGCTTCATCACGGGCGCCGTGCTCCTCGCCGTCGGGCCGCGGCACGCGATCGACGTCACCCTTATCGTGATCGGCATGGCCTCGATCATCGGCATCGCAATCCTTACTCGCGCGGTCAACCGGCCGATCAACCGCAGGCTGGGAACGTGGACCGATGCGAACCTCGCCGACTACCCGGCTGAACGCCGCCGCTGGGACCGTTCGCACGCGGTCCGGACGGCACTCGGCATGCTCGGCTTCGCGGCGTACATCGCGCTCGCGTCCCACTAGATCGCCCCGCGGGTTCCGAGCCTGCGCGGCTAAAACGTCCCGACTAGCCCGGTGCCGGTGCCGTAAGCGGAATCTCCGCGCGAATCGTTGTCCCGCGGCCGGGCAGGCTCTCGACGGCGAGCCTGCCGTCGAGCGCGGCGACGCGGTCTGCGAGGCCGCGCAGGCCGGAGCCCGTCGAGGGATCGGCGCCGCCGCGGCCGTTGTCGACGACCTCGACGCAGAGCCGCTTGCCATCGTCGGTGATGCGCACGGATGTCTTCGCCGCCTCGGCGTACTTCGCGGCGTTCGCCAGCGCTTCCGACACGACGTAGTAGGCCGCCGTCTCCACGGCCTGCGGGTAGCGGTCCGGAGGCACGTCGACGGAGACGTCGATGTGGGCGCGGTGGGCGAGCTGCCCGACCGCCGCGGCAAGTCCCCGCTCGGTCAGCCCCAGCGGATGGATGCCGCGGGACAGCTCGAGGAGCTCGTCGACTGCCTGTTCCAACTCCTCGACCGCGGACGCGAGCACCTCGCCGGTATTCGGGTCGGGCGCACGATCTCGGAGCCCTCTGAGCGAGAGCAGCAAGGCAATCAGGTGCTGTTGCGCGCCGTCGTGCAGGTTCCGCTCGAGCCGCTTGCGCGCTTCGTCGCCCGCGGCGACGATCCGCGCGCGCGAGCGGCGAAGCTCCTCTGCCTGACGCGTCCGCTCGCTGATGTCGGTCGCGCAGATGAGAAAGAGCCTGCCGCTCTCGACCTCCGGCAACGCGGTGCACGACCAGGCGACGTGGAGGACCTCGCCGTCGCGGGTGAGCCAGCGCCCGTCCCGCTCGCGCGACATCGCGCCTGCGATCACGCCTTCGATCGCGACCTTTGCCGCAGCGGCCTCTTCCGGATGGACGTAGCGTTCCCAGAAGAAGACGCCGCCGGTCTCATCCGGCGCGTAATCGAGGGTGCGCTCGAAGGCGATGTTCGTGGCGCGATCGCGTACACGTCCCTCATGGTCGACGATGCAAAGGAAGCTCGGGGCGTAGTTCGCGATCGCGTTGAGGAGCTCGCGGTTCTGTTCGAGCTCGGCGACGCGGGCACGCAGGGCGGCGATCTCTGCCTCGAGCACGCCCTCGTCGTGCGCCGCGGCCGTCACGTGAGCTCCGAGTACGGCGCGACGCTCATGTACTTGAAGCCGCTGTCGACGGCGAGCGTCACGACCACCGCGTCCGGTCCGAGCCTTTCCGCCAGACGATGTGCGCCGACGACGTTCGCCCCCGTCGAAATGCCCGCGAAGATGCCCTCTTGCTGCGCGAGCCTGAGCGTCATCGCGACCGCTTCGTCGTCCTCGATCGGCTCGAGGTGGTCGACCTTGTCGGCATCCCAGTGCGGCATCATGAAGCCGGTCCAGCCCTGGATGAGGAAGGGGCCGCGGTCGCCGCCGCTGATCACCGCCGAGCTCGCCGGCTCGTGCGCCTGGATGAAGACGCCGCGCGGCTTCAGCGCCTCCGAGATGCCCATCAGCGAGCTCGCCGTCCCCATCCCCTGGCAGAACGCCGTCACGCGGCCCTCCGTCTGCTCCCAGATCTCGCGGCCGAGCTTCTCGCGATGGTCGGGGATGATGTAGGGGTTGTTGAACTGGTCGGTCGCGTAGTGCCCAGGCTGCGCGGCGAGCTCGGCCGCGCGGGCGACCATGTTCTCGATGTCCGCGGGCGTGACCTTCGGCCGTCCCTCCACCGACGGGATCACGTCGATCTCTGCCCCGAGCGCCTGCATGAGCTGGAAGCGCTCCTCGGTGAAGCAGTCCGCGATGACGATCAGCGCCCGGTAGCCCTTCGCTCGGCCCACGAGTGCGAGCGCAGGCCCCGTGCTCCCGCCCGT
The DNA here is from genome assembly GCA_005884945.1 of Actinomycetota bacterium. Classification (GTDB taxonomy): domain Bacteria; phylum Actinomycetota; class Thermoleophilia; order Gaiellales; family Gaiellaceae; genus 3-1-20CM-4-69-9. The sequence goes on from VAYM01000031.1 coordinate 8,215, forward strand.
GTACTCGACGACGGTGTCGCCTTTCCTGATCAAACCGTCGCGTTCGGCGCCGTCGATCATGGCACGAGCCATCCGATCCTTCATCGAGCCAGTCGGATTGCAGTACTCCAGCTTCAACCAGAGCTCGGCGCCGTTCGCGGGTGCGCAGCGGTTCAGCCGGACGAGCGGCGTGTTGCCGATCGCGTCGAGGATCGAGGACACGCCGAGATCGTCCCAGAAACGAGCTCTACTGCGACGCAGGCACGGCCGCCCAGACGAGACCGTGGCTGACGATGACGCCGTCGACCGCTCGGGTCCGAAGTGGGATCCTCGCGACGATCCGTCCGGTCTGTGCATCGATGCGGAATACCGTCGCGTCGACCGTCGCGCCACGGTCCGAGAGCACACGTTCTCCGGATACCCACACAGAGCCGGCGCCCAGCGCGATGCGGATCGGAGTCAGCGGCAATGCGATTCTCTGGACGATCCGATTCGTCACCGGATCGATCCGCCATACGGCCGGCTTCGTCGTACGTGTGGCGCGCCACTGCCCGCGATAGTCGAAGCCGCGGGCGATCACCCAGACACCGCGTTCGTCCGCCGCGACCCTCGTCGGTCCATCCGGAATCGCGAAGCGCCGCTCGATCCGTCCCGACTCCCCGTCGATGCGCACGAGGAGCTTTCGCTTCGCGTCGCTCGCCCACACGGTCGTTCCGACCCCGGCGCCACCCGTCGTCGCCAGGCCGCCGGGCGCGATTCCGTGGACCGTCCTCACGCTTCTCCCCGTCACCGGCTCGATCAGCCTGACCGTCTCGCTGTACTGGTTACCGGCCCACACACCGGCGCTGCTCGGATCGACGGCGACTGTGGTCTCCTCCTCGGGGCCGTCGGCGGCAGGCCCGACCGAAACGATCAGCCTCGCCGCCGTGAGGTCGAAGTCCATGACGGTGCCTGGAGGCGCCGTTGGCGTGTGTCCCGGGACACCGCCGTTCGCGGCCCAGACATCGCCGCCGAAAACGACCATGTCGAGGGCCCGCGAGAAACCGGAGCTGTCGAACAGCTGCTGCTTGTCCGCGAAGATCCGGGAGATCGTCGCGCTGCCGATGTCGCCCACGTAGACATAGGTGCCGTCGGCCGCGAGCGGTCCCGGATACGCGCCCACGGAAATGTCCTTGACGACGGCGTTCTTCGCCGGGTCGATCACCGCCACCGAATGGGGCTTGACCACGACTGCTCCCGCTCCGCCGGACAGACCGAGCCCAAGGCCGACCGCAAGCGCGACTGCGAGCACGCCGACCGCTGTCGACAGCGGCCGACGACTTCGCATCCGCACGACGATCCGCAACGGAGGCGTTGCGGCCCGGCCGAGCTCCGGGTCCTGGCGCAGGATCGCCCGCTCGAGCTCACGCAGAGCTGGCCCAGGCTCGATGCCCAACTCGTCGCGCAGCACCTTGCGTGTGTCGCGGTAGACCTCGAGCGCCTCGGCCTGCCGTCCGCTGCGGTAGAGCGTGGCCATCAGCTGCGCACGTAGCCGTTCCCGCAACGGGTGCTCCGAGACGAGATCACGAAGCTCGCCGACCAGTACGTCATGGCCCCCGAGCGCCAGCTCCGCGTCGATCCGATCTTCGAGGGCACCGAGCCGAAGCTCTTCGAGGCGCTCGGCGTGAGGCCCGGCGAACGACTCGTACGCGAGATCCCCGAGTGGCGGCCCACGCCAGAGTGCAAGTGCCTCGCGGAAGCGCGCCGCCGCCTCACCCGCCTCGCCCGCTGCAAGCAGCCGCCGCGCGTCGGTCGTCAGCGCGACGAAGCGCTCGGCGTCGAGCTGCTCGGCGGGAACGCGCAGCACGTAGCCCGGCGGCTGCGAAACGAGCAGCTCGTACTCCCCGCGCTTGCGCCCGGGCTCGAGCGTCTTTCGCAGATGCGAGACGTAACCCTGCACCATGTTCGCCGCGGACTCGGGCGGCCGTTCGCCCCAGAGCTCGTCGACGAGGCGGTCGATGGGAACGACCCTGTTGGCATCGAGCAGGAGCAGCGCAAGGACCGCCCGCTGCTTCGCGCCGCCGAGCGGCAGCAACGCCCCGTTCGCGGCGACCTGAAGCGGGCCTAGAACTCGGAAGTCGAGCCCGTTCGTGGCTCGACCGTAGCGCCGGGACGACGACGCGGCAAGACCGCGGGCGAGGTTCCGGGGTCACTCCCGGCCGTCGCCGCACCTCATGCCGTGCATTGCGCGACGTGGTCTAGCCGAGCCCGAGCGCCGGGACGAACAGGCTGCAATCGCCGGTCGCGAACAGTCCGTGACCGCCGTGATCTGTGACGATCTGCAAGCCGAGGAACTGGCCGCTGAACTCGGGGCCGTCCCAGGTGACGTCGACCACGAGCTGGCCCTTGTCGTGGCCGAGGACGCCGCCGTCGCTCGCACGCAGAAGCTCGGCGTTTCCCTTGAAGACCCACTCGTGCACGTTGATGCCGTTCGGATCTCCGGAGATCAGCGCGTCCGAGAACGAATACGCGTTGTGCACGATCACCGAGGCGCCGTTCTCCGGATTCGTGAAGACGAAGCTGCTTTCGGACTGGTTGCGCGTGTCGACCGGTTGGTTCGGCGCGCTCCAGACATTGAGGTGGATGTCGAACGTGTCCGTCACCGACTTTCCCGTGCCGCAGAAGTCGTCCTGCGTCTCGGTGCCCGAGAACGAGAAGTGACCGGGCAGCGGATTCGCGGCGACCGCGGCCGGAACGGCGACGCAGGTTGCGACCGTGAGAAGCAGCAAGGCTGAGTGCAGGCTTCGCCCACGCATGAGAGACCTCCGAAAGAGAGAGTTGCGGCCTCGGAGCGAAGACTCGTCGGCCGGGACGCCTCCCTGTATGCCACACGCGACTTGATGAACTCTTGAAAGCGCTGCAAGCGCGCCGTTTCAGGCGTCGTGCTCGCGGAGGAACGAGCGGACGACGCCGAGATAGCGTTCGGTCTCCTCGAGCACCGGCGTGTGCGAGCTCTCCTCGAGCACGACCTCGCGCGCGTTGTGCAGGCCGCTCATCAGCGTTGCCGCGATCGCATCGGTGCACATGTCGTGACGGCCGCGGACCACGAGCACCGGGACGTCGATCTCGCTCAGCCGCGCGCGGACGTCCCAGTCCTTCAACACGCCGCTCAGCGACCACTCGTTCGGCCCGCACATCGCCCGGTACGCCTCTCGTCCGCGCTCCGCCTCCATTCTCTCCAGCTCCGCGCGCGGCTTCGGGCCGCGGTAGAAGTGACGGTCGAGGTAGAGCTGCTCCGCGCGCTCGTACTCGGGATCGTCGTAGGAACCGTCAGCCTCGAGCCGGTCGAGCGTCGCGACGACGTCAGGCGGAAGCTCGTTTCGCAGGCGCCGCTGCTCGGCCGCCCACTGGTGGTTGTCGGCAAGCGTGGAGCTGAGGACGAGGCTGGCGATCCCGCGCGCGCCGGAGAGGACGTGCTCGAGCGCGAGCATCCCGCCCCACGACGTGCCGAGCAGGTGGATCCGGTCGAGCCCGAGCTGGGCGCGTACCGCGTCGACCTCGTCGCGGAAGAGCTCGACGCTCCACTCAACATCCGCGCGACCGTCCGACTTGCCGCAGCCGACCTGGTCGTAGAGGACGACGGCGCGCTCGTCGGCGAGTGCCTCGAGCGGTGCGAAGTAGTGGTGCGTCGAGCCGGGTCCGCCGTGGAGCGCGACCAGCGGCGCGCGCGCAGCGTCGACGTCGCCGACGATTCGGTACCACGTGCGGCGACCCTCCCAGGCTACGTATCCCTCGTGCGCGCGGATGGGCGGAGAATCTCACGCTGCTACCTTCGGCGGGTGGACGAGACTCAGGTCGACTTCGAGGAGTGCACGCAGCAGGCGCTCGATTCGCTCCCCGCTGAACTGCGCGACGCGATGTCGAACGTCGCGATCGTGATCGAAGACGAGCCGCCGGACGGCCGCCCGTTGCTCGGCCTGTACCAGGGCGTTCCGCTGACGCGTCGCAGCAGCTCGTACGCCGCGGTCGCGCCGGACAAGATCTCGATCTTCCGCGGCCCGCTCGAGCGCTACTTCGGCCGTGATCCCGAACGCCTGCGCGCGGAGATCCGACACGTCGTCCTGCACGAAGTCGCGCACCACTTCGGCATCAGCGACGAGCGACTACGGGAGCTGGACCGCTACTAGCTACATCCCCGGCCGCGGGAGGAACTCGTGCACGCCGATCTGAACGGGCTACTTCAGCGGGAAGTAGATGTCGCTCGGCCCGTTGTCGTTCCTCCCGTGCAGTCCGAAGCGGATCGCACGGATGCCGCCGCGCGGCACGCGGATGCGGACGCTGTAGGGCGGCCCGTGCTTCTGCGGGGCAGTCGCCGTGGTCGTCGCGTGGTTCGCGCCGACGAGCCGGACGAACATGCCGATCGCGCTGAACGGCTCGCGCTTGCCCGCCGATCCGGGCACCGTCACCGTCCAGCGGATCGTGATGAGCGTTCCGGCGCCGTGATGGGCCGGGAGTGAGCGCAGCAGGTGCGCCTGGGCGCCTTCCTTCGCGGATGCCGCCGGCGCGGCGAGGATCGCCACGGTGGTGACGAGCAGCAGCTTTCGCATCACGTGTGCTCTACACCGTTGGCGCGCTCGAAGTTCCGGCGGGGAAGGGCGTGCGTGCCCTCCCCGCCGTCCAACGCTAGACCTTCGTGCAACGACGCGCGAGTACGTGAGCTCCACAGAGCGTGTGAGCATATGGGTCGTGGACACGAAGGCCGTCGTGCTCGTCGAGGGAGTCAGCGACCGCGTCGCGCTCCAGACACTCGCCGCACGTCGCGGTCGTGACCTCGATGCCGAGGGCGTCGCGATCGTGCCGATCGGCGGCGCGCAGGCCCTCGGAAGGTTCCTGGAACGGGCGAGCGGCGTCCGGATCGCGGGGCTGTGCGACGCGGGCGAGGAGCGGAGCTACACGCGGGCGCTCGAGCGCGCCGGCGTCGGCTCGAATCTGTCGAGGAAAGACATGGAGTCGTTGGGCTTCTTCATCTGCGATGCTGATCTCGAGGACGAGCTCATCCGCGCGCTCGGCGCGGAGCGGGTGGAGGAAATCGTGGCCGCGCACGGCGACATCCGGCGTTTTCGCACATTGCAGAAGCAACCGGACTGGCGTGGACGTCCCGCGCACGAGCAGCTGCGACGGTTCATGGGAAGCGGCGGTCGGCGGAAGCTCCGCTACGCACGCTTCCTCGTCGAGGCACTCGATCTCGAGGCGGTACCGAGACCCCTTGACGGCGTCCTCGCGCACGTCTGACGGAGATGTCGATCTTCGGCCGGTCCGTACGTCGTGGGTACGTCAGGCTGGATAACCGGCGACGAGAGGAGCGACGATGAAGTACCTGCTGCTGGTCTGCTGGGACGCGGAGCAGATGAACGGCCAGACGGAGCCCGAGCCGGGCACCGCCGAGGAGCCGGAGAGCTTCCCGTGGCTGGACGACCTCCAGTCGCGGGGGAAGTGGGTGACGGGAGACCAGCTCGCGCCGCCGCGCCGAGGGCGCTCAGTGCGAGTTCGTGATGGGAAGAGGCTGGTCACGGACGGCCCATTCGCAGAGACGAAGGAGGCGGTCGGCGGCTTCGACCTGATCGAGGCGGACAGCCTCGAGCAGGCGGTGGAGATCGCGTCCGATCATCCGGTTGCAGCGATCGGAACGATCGAGGTGCGGCCCCTCTGGGGATCAGAGGCCTCTTAACAGCATCTTTACAGGATCTCGCCCTCACTCTTACACGGTCGCCGTGTCCCGTTGCCGGACTCGGGGAAGACCCTTCTCGAAGCACTGAGAGGGGGGCCAGATCCATGAAACGATTGCTGTTACTTCTCTTTGTCGTGCCCACGCTCGCCGTCGCGGCGTCAGGTGTCGCAGCGTCGTCGACCGCGGTCTCGATCACCAGCACGGGCTTCCACCCGAGCAGCGTCACGGTCGCCGCCGGTGACAACGTGACGTGGACGAACAACGACGCCCTGAGGCATCAGGTCGTTGCGAACAACGGTTCGTTCAGCTCACCCGTCCTGTCCGCGAAGCAGAGCTACTCACATACGTTCCGGACAGGTGGGACGTTCGGCTATCACGACGGGTTGCATCCGGCGCTGAGAGCGCGCGTCGCCGTGGTGCCGCCGCGCACTGTTTGGATCATGGGCGACGGCTTCCTGCCGAGCACGATCGTCATCCGTACGGGCCAGGCTGTGACGTGGGTGAACAGGACGTCCGCGAACCAACAGGTGATCGCGGACGACGCGTCGTTCACGTCGTCGGTGCTTGCTCGTGGCGGCGTCTTCTCGCACACGTTCGCGAGCGCGGGGACGTTCGGCTACCGGGACGGGCTCCAGCCGACCCTCAAGGGGAACGTGGTCGTGTTGGCACCGACGCCCACTGAGTCGCTTACCCTGACGAGCGACAAGGCGGCCGTCACGTACGGCAACGCGGTCCTGCTCAGCGGCACCGTCAAGAACGGAACAGCGGGCGAGAAGGTGACCGTGACACCTCATCCGCAGGGCTTGAAGACGACGCAGTCGGCACAGACGGCCACGGCGGCCTCTGACGGCTCGTTCAGCATGAAGGTCACGCCGTTGATCCACACCGTGTACGTCGCAGCGACCGCAAAGAGCGCAAGCGATCCGCTTGCAGTCAACGTGCGGCCACGCGTGCGGCTCGGCCATGTCGGTCGAACCCGTGCGGTCGTAGCGGTCACAGCGGCGCGGAGCTTCACGCACAAGGTCGTGCTGCTGCAGGTCTTCCGCCACCGCACGGGTGTATGGACGGATTTGCGGCGCGTCCGACTCGGTACGGCGATTGCGCGAGTCTCGCCGACGGTGACGACAAAGGCGGTCTTCCGTCTGCGAATGCGTCACGGACTGCGCGTGCGCGTGCGGATGCCGCTCAGCCAGACACTGCCTGGCTATGTGGGGGCGGCCAGCAACGCGATCCGTAGCTAAGACAGCACGGATACGAATGACGTGCAGGGAGGGCGCCGCCACGGCGCCCTTTCTGCCGTCGTTGCCCGCCGGAGACAGGTTCAGGCGAGGGGTCGAGCAGCCGGGCAGGCGTAGACGATCTCCACAGAATCCTCCTGCAGAGTGCGCTGACTCTCGAGATCTAGCCGGGTGAGTGATTGCCGCTCCGGAGTCAGGCGCATCCCGCTTCCAAGCAACAACGGCAGCACGATCAGTCCGAGCCTGTCGAGCACGCCGAGGCTGCGGAAGGTCGCGATCGTGCGTTGTCAGCGTCTGTCGCCCCACAATGGCCGCTCGTACCGCAGGAACCGGCGCCAGCGATCGACGGGCAGCTCCGGTACGTGCTCCTCGATGAGGTCATACGTCTCCTCGACGAGGTTCGCGACCGCTTGGTTCGTCGCGCCGAACACCAGCGGATACGCCCTCTGGATGCGGCGGACGAGATCCGGCGGGGCGATGCGAAGGGGCGTCGCGACCGCAGTGAGAGAACGGAATCCGGTGTAGTAGCGCCGGTTCAACGCGAGCAGCGTGTGCAGGATCTGTTCGTGAAGA
>VAYM01000032.1:0-6001 GCA_005884945.1 Actinomycetota bacterium
TCGAGCTCATCCCGCAGCCGTACACCGTGGCGGAGGCGCGGATGTGGATCGGCCTCTCGGCCGCGATGTGGCGGGAACGGACGGGCTCGCCGTTCGCGCTCGTCGTCGGCGACGAGGCGGTCGGCGGCGTCGGGATCAACTGGATCGACCGCGACCAGGGCGTCGGCGACATCGGCTACTGGCTCCGGCGTGAAGCGCGCAGACACGGCTACACGACGCGCGGAGTCGTCCTTGTAGCGAGATGGGCGTTCGAGATCGGCTGTGAGCGTCTGCAGCTCCGAGCGGATGCGGCGAACGAGGCGTCGCAGCGCGTCGCGGAGCGCGCCGGCTTCAGGCGCGAGGGCGTTCAGCGGGCGGCTCGCTACAACCCGCGGCTCGACCGGCGGATGAACTTCGTCGTGTATTCCCTCTTACCGGGCGAGCTGTAGAAAGTCGCTGCCCTCATCGCGGACGAGCCGACAGCATTTGCGACGACGCCTACGGCGAGGAGACGCGCGTCGTAGCGGCGGCGCGTAGTCGCCGCCGCGGAGTGCGCAGGAAAGAGCCCTAGATCTGCCAGAGGCCGTCGCGCAAGACAGGCACGCGTTCGCCGTCGCGTGTGATCCCGGTCACGTCGACGTCCGGGCCGCCGATCATGAAGTCGAGGTGCAGCTCGCTGCGGTTGACGCGCGGACGATCCTCTTCCTCGACACTCGTCTGGTACGCGTCGCCGAGCGCGATGTGACTCGCGGCGTTCTCGTCGAGGAGGGTGTCGTAGAAGACGGTACCGGTCGTTCCGATCCTGCCCTCGCGATCCACGAGCGCGACCTCGCCGAGCCGTGATGCGTTCGCGTCGCGCGTCGTGAGCGCACGGATCGTCTCGGCGCCCTTGTCCGCGTCGATCTCCACTGCACGGCCGCCATCGAACCGAAGCCGGAGGCCTTCGATCGTCGCGCCGTAGACGACGAGCGGCATCGTCGAACGAACCGTCCCGTGCGCCCGCTCGGGATCGGGAGCGGTGAAGACCTCCTCCGTCGGCAGGTTCGGCATGTACTCGATTCCCTCGGCGGTGACGTCCGCGCCGCCGATCCACTGCGACGTCGGCAGCAGGCCGAGCTGCAGGTCGGTGCCGTCGCCCTCGAAATGCAGCGCGTCGAAGCGACGCTTCGTGAGCCGTGCGGCGACGTTGGCGAGGGTGACGCTTCGCTCCCGCCAGGCCGCCGGCGGATCGGGCTCGTCGAGCCTGCAGATGCGCGCGATCTCGTCCCAGAGCAGCTCCAGCGCCCGCGCTGGCTCGAGGTCGGGGTGGACGAGCTCGGCCCACGCGGCCGTCGGGCACGGCGCGATGCACCAGTTCACGGAACGGTCGTCGATCACGTGCATCCATTCCTTCACGCGCGGATAGATGTCGCGGCCGAGGCGGCCGGGGTCGACGTCGTCGAAGAGGTTGGGCGCCGTCGGCCCCGTGAGCGAGACGGATGCGCCGCGTTCCCTGCCCAGTTCCAGGACGCGGTGCCCGAACCACTCGGGGATGTACTCGAGCGACTCGTCGGCGACTCGTGAGAGACGCGCGTGCTTGACGTACGGGTCGTAGTAGGTCACGTCGACGAACTTCGCACCGCGGTCGTACGCGACCGCGACGATCGCACGTGCGAGGTCTTCGTAGCCGAGCTCCGCGCCGACGACGACGACCTGTCCGCGCTGGACGTTCGCGCCGAACTCGACGATGAGCCGCGCCAGGCTGTCGATGCGATCGGACATCGGCAGGCGATCGTAACCGGCGCGCGAATGACTTCCCATGAACACCGCCGCGGCGATCGACCGCTTTCTCGCCTCGCCGTCTCTATCGGACACGACGAGAAAGGCGTATGCCGTCGACGTGCGCGAGTTCGGCGACTGGCTTGCGAAACGGAGAATCGAAGTGGACGACGTCGACGTGCGTGTTCTCTCCGACTACACGGCGGAGCTCGGCAAGGCGCGCCCGCGCAAGCTCGCTCCGACGACGATCGGACGCAAGCTCGCGGCCGTGCGGAGCTTCCTTCGCTTCACGCTCGGGCCTGCGCGGGTCCCCGACGCGTCGTTCGCACCGCGCCGTCCGCGACGGCTGCCCGACGCCCCGCCGCAGCGCGAGGTCGAGACGGCGCTCGACTCGTTCGACGGGAGCGATCCGCTCTCGATCCGGAATCGCGCGCTCGTCGAGCTCGTGTACTCAGCGGGCCTGCGCAGTCACGAGGCGGTCGGCCTCGACCTCGGCGACGTCGACTTCGAGCAGGAGCACGTGCGAGTCCGCGGCAAAGGTGGAAAGGAACGCGTCGTTCCGCTCGGCGAGGAGGCCGCGCACTGCGTCGCGCGGTACCTGCAGGACGCGCGCCCCGCGCTCGTCCACGGCGCTCAGAACGCGCTCTTCGTGTCCGCGCGTGGTCGGCGCCTCGACACCTCGACGGTGCGCCGAGTGTTCGCGCATCCGCATCGACTGCGCCACGCGTTCGCGACGCATCTGCTGGAGGGCGGCGCCGACCTGCGCACGATCCAGGAGCTGCTCGGGCACAGCTCCCTGTCGACGACGCAGGTCTACAGCCACGTCGACGGCAAGCGGCTGCGCCGCATCTACGACCGAGCGCATCCGCGGTCCTGATGGCCGACCGCGACCTCGACAGCTTCCTCGCCCTGCTCGCTGCGCAACGTGCACCGCGCACCGTCGAGGCGTACCGGCGGGACCTCGACGCGTTCGGCGAGTGGCTCGGCGGCCCGATCTCGCGCACGTCGGTCGAGGAGCTCGAGACGTACCTCGCCGAGCTGCGCGCGGCGGGACTCTCGTCCGCAACGATCGCGCGCCGCGTTGCCGCGCTCCGCTCGTTCTTCCGCCACCAGATGCTGCTCGGCGCACGTTCGGACAATCCGGCCGCGGAGCTCGACCTGCCGCGCCGGCAGTCTCGGCTCCCGCGCACGCTCTCGCCTGCGGAGGCGGAGCGGCTGATCGAAGCCGCCGCAGGCACCACGCCGCGCGCACACCGCGACCGCGCGCTCGTCGAGCTTCTCTACGGCGCCGGCCTGCGCGTCGGCGAGGCCGTCGGCCTCGCGAAGACGGACGTCGACCTCGAGAACAGGATCGTCCGCGCCCTCGGCAAGGGAAACAAGGAGCGTGTCGTCCCGATCGGCCGGCCCGCCGTCGAATCGGTACGCAGGTACCTCTCGCGCGGCCGTCCGTTCCTCGACGTGCGGCACCGGCCTGAGCTCTTCCTCAATGCGCGCGGTGGTGCGCTCACGCGCGCCGGCGCGTTCCTGATCCTCCGTCGTCTCGCCGCGAAGGCCGGCCTCGACGCCGAGCGCGTGCACCCGCATCTCCTCCGCCACTCGTTCGCGACGCACCTGCTGGAGGGCGGCGCAGACCTGCGTTCCGTGCAGGAGATGCTCGGGCATGCCGACCTCGCCACGACGGAGCTGTACACGCACGTATCCGATCGGCGGCGTCGGGAGTTGTACTTTCAGGCGCATCCGCACGCCCGGAGGCGCCGTGATTAATCGCCCAGCACAAAGACAAGCAGGAATCAATGCATCTCGCACCGCACATCGCACTCATCGTGATCCTCACCTGTGGCATCGGCTACGTCATGGCGCTCGCCGGGGTGCAGAAGAGCGCGCTCGAATGGCGCCGGCGTCAACGGACCTGCCCCTCGTGCGGACGCGCGATCCGCGCGCGCGTCTGTGACGTCTGCACGTCGGACTAGAGCTTCGCGCCTGCGCGCTTCCGTAAGTCGCTCGCGACAGCGCGGGCGGTCTTGCGCAACTCCGGTTCCTGTTCGTCGTCCTCTGCGAGACCGTTCAGCAGCACGACGGTGTCACGCTGCGGCGAGCCGTTGCGCAGGCAGACGATCGCGAGCCGGCGGACAGCCTGGTTCGAATCGGCCGTCGCAAGCGTGTGGAGCAGCGCGCGCATCTGGTTGACGATGCCCGGGTTCCCTTTCGAGAGGAGTTGAACCGAGACGAGCGCCGACCCGCGCGCGGCGGGGCTCTCGTCCTCGAGGCCGCGGCGCAGCAGCTCGATCTTCTGCCGAAAGCGGAACTGACCGATGGCGCGGTACGCGACGGCGCGCTCGCGGTAGTCGGCGCTGCGTGCCGCGGCTTCAACCTCCTCGTCCCATTGCTGGCGCAGCGTCGCGAGCTCGCGCTCGGCGCCCGACTGTGCGAGCTCGTCGGCTTTCGCCGCAGCTTCGAGGAGAGTCATGCGGCGCGTGACTCTAGCGGTGGTCGTTACCATCCGCCCGCCGTGGCGCACCGAGTGATCCTGATTCCCGGCGACGGAACCGGACCAGAGCTGACCGAGGCGACCCGCCGCGTCCTCGAGGCGACCGGCGTCGAGTTCGACTGGGACGTGCGCGAGGCAGGCGCCGACGTGATGGACAAGCACGGCGGCAACCCGCTGCCGCCGGACGTCCTCGACGCCATCCGCGAGACGGGCGTGGCGCTGAAAGGGCCGATCACGACGCCGGTCGGGGTCGGTTTCCGCTCCGTGAACGTGGCGCTGCGCAAGGAGCTCGACATGTACGCGCAGGTCCGGCCGTGCAAGGCGTACCCGGGCGTGCGGACGCGCTTCGAGGACGTCGACTTGATCGTCGTGCGCGAGAACACCGAGGATCTCTACGTCGGGATCGAGTACGAGCAGGGCACGCCGGAGGCCGAGGAGCTGATCTCGTGGATCGAGGCGCACGGCGGCAGGCTCCGCAACCGCGACGCCGGGATCTCGATCAAGCCGATCTCCGTCACCGGGACGCGCCGCATCGTGCAGTTCGCGTTCGACTACGCGCGGCGCGACGGCCGGCGCAAGGTCACGGCCGTGCACAAGGCGAACATCATGAAGTTCTCGGACGGGCTCTACCTGCACGTCGCGCGCGAGGTCGCCGCGGAGAACGGCGACATCGAGTTCGACGACCGCATCGTGGACAACATGTGCATGCAGCTCGTGCAACGGCCGGAGGAGTACGACGTCCTCGTGCTGCCGAACCTCTACGGAGACGTCCTGTCCGACCTCTGCGCCGGCCTGATCGGCGGGCTCGGGCTCGCGCCCGGCGCGAACTACGGCGAGAACGTCGCGGTCTTCGAGCCGACGCATGGTTCGGCGCCGAAGTATGCGGGCCAGAACAAGGTCAACCCGATGGCGCAGATGCTGTCCGGAATGCTCATGCTGCGCCATCTCGACGAGACGGACGCCGCCGATGCGCTCGAGCACGCGATCGCCGCCGTGATCCGCGAGGGGAAGAGCGTGACATACGACATGAAACCGTCGCGTGACGATCCGACGGCGGTCGGAACGAGCGAGGTCGCTGACGCAATCATCGACAAGCTCGGGGCCGGAGTGCGCGCATGAGCCAGCGTCGTAAGGTGACCGTGGTGGGTGCCGGGAACGTCGGCGCCACGTGCGCGCAGGTGCTCGCGACGCGCGACTATGCGGACGTCGTTCTCGTCGACATCAAGGAAGGCCTCCCCGAAGGGAAGGCGCTCGACATCGACCAGATGGGCGCCGTGCTCGGATACGAGCCCAACGTCGTCGGGTCGACGAGCTACGACCAGAGCGCAGGTTCCGATGTCGTCGTGATCACGGCAGGGCTGCCGCGCTCCCCGGGGATGAGCCGCGACGACCTCGTGACCACGAACGAGAAGATCGTCGGCTCGGTCACGGAGCAGGTGGTCGGGCAGTCGCCGGACGCGATCCTCATCGTCGTCTCGAATCCGCTCGACGCGATGTGCCACGTCGCGAAGCACGTGTCCGGCTGGCCGAAGCAGCGCGTGTTCGGGATGGCCGGCATCCTCGACACCGCTCGCTTCTCGACGTTTATCGCGTGGAAGACCGGCTCGTCCGTCAAGGACGTAACCGCGATGGTGCTCGGCGGCCACGGCGACCAGATGGTGCCCGTCGTGAGCGCGACGACGGTGGGCGGGATCCCGCTGCGCAAGCTCGTCGCGGAGGACGAGATCCAAGCGATGGTCGAGCGGACCGCGAAAGGCGGCGGCGAGATCGTCACCC
>VAYM01000032.1:6036-25896 GCA_005884945.1 Actinomycetota bacterium
GCGCGTCCTCCCGTGCACGGCGTACCTCGAGGGCGAGTACGGAATCGACGGGCTCTACATGGGCGTGCCGGTCAAGCTCGGCCGCGACGGCATCGAGGCGATCGTGGAGCTCGACCTCGGCGACGACGAGCGAAGAGCGCTGCAAGCGTCGGCCGACGCGGTGCGCGAGGTCGTCGGCGTGCTCTCCTCGTAGCGTGTCCGCACTGCGTACTCGTCACACAATCGGCACGCATCCGTCGCAGACACGCGCGTCTTTTCTCGATACGCTCGCAGTGGGTGGTGGGTGGACGGTTCTCCCCACCCAGGGTGGGGCGCAGGCCTGATGAACCTTGGTTTGAACGGGCGCACCGCGATCGTCTGCGGCGCGTCGTCGGGGATCGGGCTCGGGATTGCCGAGTCGCTGGCCGACGAAGGCGCGAACGTCACCATGTTCGCGCGCCGACGCGACGCGCTCGAGCGTGAGACCGAGCGGCTCGGTGCGCTTGCTGTCCGCGGCGACGTGACCTCGCCCCGCGACCTCGAGCAGCTCGTCGAGCGCACGCTCGCGGCATTCGGCGGCATCGACATCCTCGTCAACAACAGCGGCGGCCCGCCGCGCACCACCGCGCGCGACGCAGACGCCGAAGCCGTGGAAGCCGCGGTCGAGCTGCTGCTCCTGTCGGTCGTCCGCCTGACTCGCCTCTGCCTTCCCCACCTCGAGCGGAGCGGCCACGGACGTGTCATCAACATCACCTCGAGCTCGGTGCGCGAGCCGATCGACAACCTCGCTCTGTCGAACACCGTGCGGCCCGGAGTGGTGGGCTGGGCGAAGACGCTCGCCCGCGAGGTCGGACCGCAGGGCATCACCGTGAACTCGGTCGCACCCGGCCGGATCGACACCGAGCGCATCCGTGAGGTCTACCCGGACGGACCCAGCGAGGCCGACCTCGCGACGATCCCGCTCCGCCGCCTCGGCTCGCCGCGCGAGATCGGCGACGTCGTGTGCTTCCTCGCGTCCGACCAGGCGAAGTACGTGACGGGCGCAGTGGTGCCCGTCGACGGTGGTCTCACGCGCTGTCTACTCTAGGTCCGTGAACCCGAGGCGCCTCTTCCGGCCGCTCAACCTCGCGGTCGCAGGCGTCGTCGCGCTCGTCGTCGCGGTGGTCGTGCTCCTGACGTCGAGCTCGAACGAGTACCTGCTCGTCCCCGACAAGGCGCATCCCCTCGCCGGCATCGTCGACGTTCCGGGAGCGAAACCGCCCGATGCCAAAGGCGGCATCTACTACGTCGACGTCTTCGAGCGAAAGGCGTCACTACTGGAGCGGCTCTTCCCGAGCCTGCGGAAGGACTCGACGCTCGTCCAGCACGACGAGCTCACGCCTCCCGGCGTCAGCGACCGGCAGCGGCTCCAGGCCGACCAGCTCGACATGAAGCTGTCCCAGCAGGTGGCGACAGCGGTCGCGTTCCGCGCCCTCGGATACGGCGTGAGCATCAGGGAAAGCGGAGTCCGTGTCGCACTCGTCTACGGACAGACGCACGCGGCCGGCACGCTGCGACCCGGCGACGTGATCGTGGCGGCCGACCACAAGCGCGTGCGTTCGACAGTCGACCTCCACGAGATCATCGCGAGACACAGGGTGGGCGACCTCGTCACGATCACCTTCGTGCGCGACGGAATGACGCGCACGGTGAAGATCAAGACGTCCGCGGATCCGTTCGACGACACGCGACCGATCATCGGGTTCCAGCCGCAGCCGGCGCTGAAGCTCCATGTCCCGTTCCAGATCAAGTTCGACCTCGGCGACGTCGGTGGTCCGTCCGCAGGCCTTGCGTTCGCGCTGCAGATCCTCGAGGAACGCGGACGCGACGTCGACCACGGATACAAAGTCGCGGCAACCGGTGTGATCGCGCCCGACGGGTCAGTCGGGCCGATCGGCGGCGTGAAGCAGAAGACGATCGGCGCGCGCGAGACTCACGTCGACGTTTTCCTCGTGCCGGCTGGGGACAATTACCAGGAGGCACGGAAGTACGCGCACGGCCTTCGTCTCATCCCTGTGAAGACTTTTCAACAGGCGTTGCGCGCCTTGGCAACGCTGCCGCCGAAGGCGTAGATTAAGCCGGTTTTCGACACGTTTGAAACTGCCGGAAAATGCTCAGTTTTCATGCGGGACAACCTTGCACCGCCCCGCGGCCCTCGTACTATCCCGCCTTGTCACTGCGGGCCTAGAGCGGAGGGTCAGGCGAACGATGAGCGCGACGAAGCGTGGGACGACGTGCGGCGACTGTTACTTCCGGCGTGCCGGATTGTGCGCCTTGCCTGGCGACGACCCCTGCCCCACGTTCCGCCTCCACAGCCGCGGGAACCTCGTCCCGCCGCGGCAGCCGCGGCTCGTCCCGCGGCCCTTGACCGGCCAGCCGGCCTAGGCCGGCACGGGCGTTAGCAAAGCCGCGAGGCGACGCACGCCTTCGCGGATCTCGTCCGGTGAGACGAAGCTGTACGCGAGCCGCGCACTGTTCGCGGGGCCACCGAAGTCGGTCCCCTGGACGAACGTGACGCCTGCCTCCTCGGCGCGCGCAAGCACGTCGCCGGCGTCGACTCCCTCCGGCAGATCGAGCCAGAGGAAGTAGCCGCCCTCGGGGCGGCTCCACCGAACGCCTGCCGGAAACTCCTCTTCCAGCGCATCGAGCATCGCGTCGCGCCGCGCGCCGATCAGCTCGCGCACACGTTCCAGGTTCGACTCGAAGTTTCCGCGGCGCACGAACTCGTGCACAGTTGCCTGGCCGAGCAGCACCGGAGTGATGTACGTGGACACAGCTGTCGCTTCGAGCTCACGCTCGAGCTCGTCGGGAAGAAGGAAGTAGCCGACGCGCAGTCCCGGCGCGATCGTCTTCGAGAACGACGACGAGTAGGCGACGTACCGGCCGCCCTCGAGCTCGAAGAGCGTCGGCGCGGCGTCGCCCTCGAAGCGGACGAGGCCGTAGGGGTCGTCCTCGAGGACAAGCAACTCGTGCTCGCGCGCCAGCGCTGCGACTCTCCGGCGGCGTTCGACCGACAACGTCCGCCCGCTCGGATTCTGGAACGTCGGGATCGTGTACAGGAATGCCGGCTTCTTCGAGCCGCGCCGAAGCGCGTGCTCGAGCGCGTCGGGATCGACGCCCTCGTCGTCCATCGGCAGCGCCTCCACCTCGACGCCGAGACCGCGCAGGATCTTCAGCGGCCGGTCATACGTCGGAAGCTCCACGAGCACGCGCCCGCCGGCAAAGCGCTGCGCAAGGAACACGAACCCCTGCAGCGATCCGTTCGTGATCAGCACGCGCCCAGGGTCGACGCCGTGCCGTTCGGCGATCCACTCGCGCAGCGGTGCGTAACCGCCTACCGGCCCGTAGGAGAGAACCGTGCGCCCGTCGCGCTCGACCGCCGCCCGCGCGCAGTCGGCCAACTCCTCGACCGGCAGGCATTCGGGAGCCGGCACGCCGCGGGCGAACGAGATCGTCTCCATCGACCCCGAGTGTAGAGCCGGCTTCGGATCCGTCAGCCGAGCAGAATCCAAGGCGTCGGCGGCAGCGGCTTCCGTCGCGCCGGCGCCGGCTGTGCGCGGAAGCCGTAGACCCACCCCTCGGTGTCCGCACCGAACGCCATGCCGCCGACCGTGATCATCGTCGCGACGGTGCTGCCGATCGTGGGGTACTGCCACAGGCGGCGGCCGTTCAGCGCGGAGAGGGCGAAGAAGCCCCCGGTCTCCCCGCCCGTCGCGAGGACGACGTCGCCGGCGACCGTCGGCGTCGCCTGATTGCCTTCGCCCGTCAGTGCTGACCAGAGCAGACGGAACTTGCAGCCTGGGTCGACGACGAAGGCCTTGACGCCGTTGCCGAGTCGCCCGTTCGGGCCGAACAGGACGGCCTGGGCGTCGAAGAACGTCTGCCGCGCCTCGCTCCAACTCGGCGCGCCGACGAACGCCGCGATGCCGTCACTGAGCGGGATCGGCGGGACGAGCGGCCCTGCGGACAGCTTCGTCCTGTTCCAGAGGTACAGCGCGCCGATCTTGTTGTTCATCGCGGCGAGCGGCGGGCAGCCGCTCGGCCGGAAGAGCAGAGGCGACGCGCCGAAGTCGTCGTCCTCCGTCGTCGGCAGCACAGGTTCGTCGTGGTCGAGGACCGACGAGAGGTCTGGCGTCAGCGCGACGACCTGGTTTCCGTACGGCGCGTTGTCGACGTAACAGCTGCACGCGTCCGACCAGACGTGCGAGTTGCCGATCCCGGTGAAGATCGTGCCTGTCGCCGGATCGACCGACACGCCCCCCCAGCCCCAGACGCCGCCGAGGTTCCCAGGCCCGGCGACGGGCTCCCATTCGGCGAGCGCGTCCGGGTTGTCGAGCGGGATCTCGAAGAGACGGCCGTCTGGGAAGTCGGATGCCGGTCCGGCGTCGCAGTACGACGCGACCGGAACGTAGAGGCGGCCGTTCGCGATCCGGAGTCCGCCCCACACGTACTCGAAGTCCGTGCGGCGCACGATCGTTCGCGGGAAGCCGGCGACGTCGTTGCCGGTCGTAAGATCGAGGCCGTAGAGGCGGCCGTCGGCGTTTGCGACGTACAACGTGTTTCGGTCCGGATCGATGACGCCCGTCGACGTGATCCCCCAGGGCCCGCAGTCGGCCGTCGTCACCGCGCCGAGCTCCCGCTGCCAGACGATCGTCCCGGTCGACGCGGCCAGCGCGTACACAGAGCCGTTCTCGGTGAACGCGTACAGCATCTCCTTCCCGTCGACGACGGCCGCGAGCGGCGAGGCGTACCCCGCTCCGTCGAGCTTCGAGATCCACGTGCGCGCGAGACGCGGCGCGCTCTTCGTCGTCAGCGCGACCGAAGGAACTGCGTTCGTGAGCTGATTGTCGTGGCCGTAGCTCAGCCAGTCAGTGTTCTCGGCCGCGAGGGCGGACGGGACGAGCGCGAGCGCGGCTCCCGCCGCGGCGAGCCAGACAGCCGGCTTCACCGCCGCGCGCCGAATCGATCCGCGACGAGCTGCGCCACACCGGTCGGCGTCGTTCCGACCTGGATGCCGACCTCCTCGAGCGCTTCCTTCTTCGCCGCAGCGGTGCCGGACGATCCGGAGATGATCGCCCCGGCATGCCCCATCGTCTTTCCGGGCGGCGCGGAGAAACCCGCGATGTAGGCCAGCACCGGCTTCGTCACGCGCTCCTGCACGAAACGGGCGGCCTTCTCTTCCTCGTCGCCGCCGATCTCCCCGACGAGGACGATCAGCTCCGTCTCAGGGTCGGCCTCGAAGCGGTCGAGCACGTCGATGAACGATGAGCCGACGACCGGATCCCCACCGATGCCGACGATCGTCGAGTTGCCGAGCCCGAGCTGCGTCAGCTCGTGACCGATCTGGTACGTAAGCGTGCCCGAGCGGGAGACGAGGCCGACACCGCCCTCGCGGAAGATCTCCGCCGGGATGATCCCGACGTTCCCCTTTCCCGGCGACAACACGCCCGGACAGTTCGGACCGATCATCGTCACGCCCTTCGCGCGGATATACGTGTAGACGCGAAGCATGTCGTGCGCCGGGATGTGCTCCGTGATGCAGATCACGGTCTTGATGCCGGCGTCGACCGCCTCGTAGATCGCGTCGGTCGCAAAACGCGCGGGGACGAAGATCAACGTCGTGTTCGCGCCGGCGCTCTCGACGGCATCGGCGACGGTGTCGAAGACCGGGATGCCCTCGACGTCCTGGCCGCCCTTGCCGGGCCCTGGACGACGAGACGCGTGTCGTTGTCGACGATGATCGCCATCAGCTCTGCGAGCGCCGCGCTTTGATCACAACGGACTGCAGCTCGAGCCGCCCGTCCCGGATGCGGTCGGCGAGTAGCTCCCGCACGCGCGCGGCGTCGTCGGGCGGCGTCTCGACGCGCGCGAGCCAGTCCTCTACGTCCGGATGCCGCTCGAAGCGCTCGACCTGCTCGACTTCGAGGCCCGCTTCAGTGAGGAGCTCCTTCCACTCGTCCTCCGAGTAGCAGCGGACGTGCGTGGCGTCGCGCAGCCGCTCCGCCTCCTCGACGGCTTCGTCGACGAAGACGTTGTCCTCGATCACGACGAGGTGCCGCGTCACGCGCGCCATCTCCTGGACCGCGTGCCGAACGTCTTCGAAATGGTGTGCCGCGATGCGGCAGGTCACGACGTCGAAGCTGCCCTCGGCGAACGGAAGATCCTCTGCGCGCGAGACGACGTCTGGGTGCATTCCGGGTGCCCGGTCGACCGTGACGACGGTGCAGCCCTCCTCGCGCAGCCGTCGCGCGACGTGTCCGCCCCCGGTCGCCACGTCCAGCACCTTCACGCCTTCGTCCGGCTCGCACCACTCGACCAGGAGGTCGAGGTCGGGACCTTCGCGGTGCGTGGGCGAGTCGCGGAACGCCTGCGCCCGTCCACTCCAGACGTCGCTCAAACTGCCAGTTCCACGGCGCGCTCCGCTGCCTCGAGCATCGTCGGCTCGACGTGGAGGTTCGGCGGCGCCGCGTCCGCCAGGATCCTTCGCCCTTCCTCGGCATTCGTCCCGTCGAGCCGCACGACGATCGGCAGCGAGATGTCCATCTGGTCGAGCGCGGCGAGGATTCCGCGCGCAACCTCGTCGCAACGGGTGATCCCGCCGAAGATGTTGAAGAAGATCGACTTCACCTGCGGATCGCGCGTGATCACCTCGAGCGCGTCGACGACGCCCTGTGCGTCGCCGCCGCCGCCGAGGTCGCAGAAGTTCGCCGGTCGTCCACCTGCAACGACGACGACGTCGACGGTCGACATCGACAGCCCGGCGCCGTTTCCGAGGATGCCGACTTCCCCGTCGAGCTTCACGTACGTGACGCCTTTCTCGCGCGCGAAGGTCTCGAGCGGGTCGGCCGCCTCGACGTCACGCATCTCGGCAACGTCCGGATGACGGAAGAGCGCGCTGTCGTCGACGGTGAACTTCGAGTCGAGCGCTTTCACCTCGCCCTCCGGAGTGACGATAAGCGGGTTGATCTCCGTCAGCATCGCGTCGGACTCGACGAAGCAGCGATAGAGCTTCTCCACGATGGCGAGGACCTGTTTCTGCTCGTTCGGGTCGGCGAGGCGGGCGCCGTAGATCAGCCGCCGCGCCTGGTAGGGCTGGTACCCCTCGAGCGGATCGACGTGCAGCCGAGCGAGCGCGTCGGGATTCTCCTCCGCGACCTGCTCGATCTCGACGCCGCCCTCCGTCGTCAGCATGAAGAGCGGCCGCTTGGCGCCGCGGTCGAACGTGATCGAGAGGTAGTACTCCTTCGCGATGTCGGAGGCGCGCTCGATCCACAGCTTGCGCACGACGTGGCCGCGGATGTCGAGCCCGAGGATGTCGCGGGCCTTCTGCTCGGCGTCGTCGGGCCCGTCCGCGAGCTTGACGCCGCCGGCCTTGCCGCGACCGCCCGTCAGAACCTGCGCTTTGACGACAACCTGCCCGCCGAGGTCCTCAGCTGCGGCGCGCGCCTCTTCCGGAGTCGTCGCGAGCCGACCTTCCGACACGGGGATTCCGTAGCGCCGAAAGAGCTCCTTGCCCTGGTATTCGTGGAGATCCACCGCCGCGGGCGAGTGTACTGGCCGCCGCCGGAGCCGCGCCCTCTTCACCTTCTCCTCTGCGTGGTTCCATTTCTCTAGTACACGCGCGCGCGTCCCCACCCGGGTGGGGGGAACACCCACCACCCACTGCGATCGATGCTACCCCGGAAAGTCGTGCACGTCTGTGCCGGATTCGGGCCGACTTTCAGTCGGACGCGACGACGCAGATCACCTGGCCCGTTTTCACCGGCTGTCCCGGTGCCACCGACAATTCCCTCACCCGGCCGGCGCGGTGCGCGTGTACCTCGTTCTCCATCTTCATCGCCTCGACGATGCAGATCACCTGACCGGGCTTGACGTCGTCGCCCTCCTCGACCTCGACGGCGAGCACCGTGCCCTGCATCGGCGAGACGACCGCGTCCCGTCCCGCGGCGGACGCACCGCGCGTGCGAGCGCGTTCGCGCCGACGCCGCGCGAGCTCGGCGAACGCCGGCTCCGGCTTCACCAGCCGCACTTCGAAGCGCCTGCCGTCGACCTCCACCGACCGGACCGTCTCACGGAGATTCCTCGACGCCGCGACCCCGCCGGGCGAGAACGAGCGACCGTTCTCGAACTCCGCCGCGCGTGCAGCGAGCTCATTCGACTCGACGATCCCGTGGCACGTCGCGCCGTCGACGAAGCACGGATGCGTCAGCAGTGCCTTGTGGAAAGCGACGAGCGTCTGCACACCGCCGATCTCGATCTCGTCGAGCGCGCGCAACATCCGGCGGCGCGCATGCTCCCGATCGACGCCGTGCACGACGAGCTTCGCGATCATCGGGTCGTACAACGGCGAGATCTCGCTGCCCGCGACGACACCGGAGTCGACACGGATGCCGGGACCCGCAGGCTCCCGATAAGTGGTGATGATCCCCGGCGCGGGCAGGAAACCGTTGCCGACGTCCTCCGCGTTGATCCGGCACTCGAGCGCGTGACCGAGGAAGCGGATGTCCTCCTGTCGTACCGACAGGTGCTGGCCGGCGGCAATGAGGATCTGCTCGCGAACGAGATCGAGACCGGTGACGAGCTCGGTGACGGTGTGCTCGACCTGGATCCGCGTGTTCATCTCGAGGAAGTACCACTCCCCCTCGCGCGTCAGCAACCCTTCGAGCGTCCCGGCGCTTCGGTAGCCGACCGCGCGTGCGGCGTCGACCGCGATCGCACCGATGCGCGCGCGGTCGCGCTCGCCGAGGTGGATGACATTCCCGTGCGCATCTGCGAGCACCTGCACCTCCACGTGACGCGGATCCTCCAGGTAACGCTCCACGTAGACGGCAGCGTCTCCGAAGTACGCCTCGCCTTCGCGACGCGCGGACGCGAAGCCGCGCTCCGCCTCGTCCGCGTCACGCACGACCTTCAGGCCCTTTCCCCCGCCGCCCGCGGACGCCTTGATGGCGATCGGCCAACCGAGCTCGTCGCCGAGCCGGCGAACGTCGGCGGCGGACTCGACCGCCTCGCTCACGCCGGGAACGATCGGCACGCCCGCGGCACGCATCCGCTCGCGCGCCTCGATCTTCGAGCCCATCGCCTCGATCGCCTCAGGCGGCGGGCCGATCCAGACGAGCCCGCGCTCCTCGCAGGCGCGTGCAAAGGTCGCGTTCTCGGCCAGGAACCCGTACCCGGGATGGACGGCCTCGGCGCTCGATCGCACCGCCGCGTCGAGCACGGCCGGGATGTTCAGGTAACTCTCGGCGGGGGCGCCGCCGCCGACCAGGTAGGCCTCGTCCGCGTACGCGACGTGCGCGGTGTTGCGGTCGGCCTCGGAGTACACGGCGACGGTCCCGATCCCGAGCTCCCGCAATGTGCGAAAGACGCGGATCGCGATCTCACCGCGGTTGGCGACGAGGACCTTGCTGAAGACGGCCACGCCGTATTCTCCCTCCGCGATGGATCTCCCCGACGGCCTCACGATCGCACGCGCGGCCTCGGTCCCGTTCGTCGTGATTCTCTTCGCGGTCGACTTCGACGGTCACGACTACTGGGCGACGGGAGTGTTCTGCGTCGCGATGGCAACCGACTGGTTCGACGGCCGCATCGCGCGCAGCCGCGGACGCACGTCGGCGCTCGGCTCGCTGCTCGACCCCGTCGCGGACAAAGTGCTCGTCCTTGCCGTCCTCGTCATGCTCGTCGACCGCGACGTCGCTCCGGGCTGGATGGTCGCGGCGATCGTCGTTCGCGAGCTGCTGATCAGCGGCCTGCGGCTTGCGGCGCTCGAGCGCGGTGTCGTTCTCAGCGCGCGCGACCTCGGCAAGCTGAAGACGTGGTCCCAGGCTGTCGCCGCGGGGATCGGCGGGTTTGCAGCCGCAGGCGCCTGGCGCGACCGGATCGCCTGGTGGGCACTGCTCGTCGCGGTGATCCTGACGTGGGTGTCGGGGCTGGACTACGCGCGCGTCGCGCCGCGGCTCTGGCGCAGAAGCGCAGTCGCGTAGCCGTCGTCCTCGTCGAGCGGGGCCCCCTGCCACGCCGAAGGCTCCCGGTCCTGCTCGAGCACGAGCGCCTGGATGATTGCCTCCCGTTCCTCCGGCGTCGGCTCCGGCGTGATCTGGAGGTCCACCGCTCCTCAGGGTAAAGGGATCCGGCCATCGGCCGATACGAGGAGGAATGCGCCGCCGCCGCTCACTCCTCACCTGCGCGCTCCTCCTCGCCCTGTCGCTCGCGCCCGGCTCGTCCGCGGCTCAGACCTCCTGGGCGCAGCCGCAGATCAAGGTCGTCGTCGCCGCGGGCCTGATGAGCCGCGACGTCGCGACCTTCCACCCGAACGATCCGCTGACGCGCGCTGCGCTCGAGGATCTCGTCGCCGGGCTCACGGACACGCCCGCGCTTCCGGTTGCCTCGCCGTCGACGCCGGTCACGATGACCGGGCTCGACACCCGGCTCGTGGGCGCGCTCGGGCTCCTCGGCACTGCGCAGCTCTTCCAGGAGGCGGCCAAGAGTGCAGGGCTCGCTCCTCCGGCGCGATTCGGTACGGAATCCGTCGCGCGCCTCCTGAGTCTCCGGGTCAACCATCCGGCGGGCCAGGACGACCTCGAGCTGCTCCCGAACGAGACCGCGACGCGCGCGGAGGCTGCCTACTCCGCGGCCGAGATCCTGAGCTTCGACGGCTGGGAGGTGCCGTCGGTCGAGACCGCGTCGGCGACCTTCGTCCTGCCGGCGCTGACGCCGTGGCAGCAACGCATCCTGAAGACTGCCGTGCGCTTCATCGGCTACCCGTACGTCTGGGGCGGCGAGAGCGAGCACAAGGAGTCGCCGTTCGGGGTTCAGGCGCACGGTGGGTTCGACTGCTCCGGCTTCGTCTGGCGCGTCTACAAACTGCAGAAGTACGCGGGCGAAGGCACGCTCGCGAGCATGCTGCGCGGCCGGACGACGTACCAGATGAGCGGCGAGGTGGCGCGGGCGAAGCGAGTTCCGCTCGCGAAGCTCGAGCCGGCGGACGTCCTCTTCTTCGGAGCGCGCGGCCCCGCGTCGAAGCCGAGCCAGGTCAGCCACATGGGGATCTATCTCGGCAACGGCTGGTTCATCCAGTCGTCCGGCCAGGGCGTCGCCGTCGCGCAGCTCTCCGGCTGGTACGCGACCCGGTTCGCCTGGGCGCGCCGACCGCTCGCCGAAGCCGGCCTTTCCGCTTCGTAAGGCGCATTCGGCGCAAATCCCCCAGCCGGGGGATACCTGCGGCACGGGCAGGCGAGAGAATCCCGCGGTCTGGCGTCCCTCTTGGAGGTTCTGGATGTTGCAGTGGAAGCCCCGGTTGATCGTCCTGGTGGCCCTGATCGTCCTCGTCGCGGTCGCGCTCGGTCAGCTCACCTGGGACGCCATCGACCAGCTCACCTGGTAGCGGTAGCGACGTGACTTCCGCCGCGGCCCCGCCTCGGAGGCTCGCCGCACTCATCGTTCCGGTCTGCGTCGCCGGACTCGGCGTCCTCATCGTCGCGGCATACGAGTTCGGGACGGCGAGTCACAGCGCGCACGAGCTGTTGGGCCTGGCCGCTCTGACCGCTGCGGCAACCCTCGCCGAGCGGTTCCCGGTCCCGATCAGTCCGGAGGGCGGCGGCGTCCTCTCGCTGACGTTCGTCTTCGCCGTCGCCGCGATCGTCCTCTACGGCTGGGCGGCCGGCGCGCTCCTGCTGCTCGCTGCGACGGCGATCGTGCAGCTCGCGCAGCACCGTCCGCTCGAGCGCATCGGCTACAACGTCGCCGTCCTCGCCCTCGTCGCGCTCGCGGCGGGCGGGCTGATCGCGCCGATTCACGGCGAGTCCGCCGGGTCGGTTGTGGCGCGCGTCGTCATCGCCGCAACCGCCGACAACGTCGTCAACGTCGTACTGATCTCCGCCGCGATGGCTCTCAGCACGGGTCACCGCTACCTGCCGCTCATGCGTGCGAACGTGCGCGCGACCGCGATGCCGTTCGCGTTCATGGCGTCGGCCTCGCTCATGCTCGTCGTCCTGTGGCAGCGCTCGCCGGTCCTGTCGATCGCACTCGTCGGTCCGCTGCTGGCGATCTCGCTGTACCAACGTTCGACGCACCGCGCACTGCGAGCGATGCGCCTCGCGCTGACGGATCCGCTGACCGGGCTCGGCAACCACCGTCATTTCCACGAGCGCCTGCAACGCGAGCTGCAGACGTCCGAAGAACACGGGACGTCGCTCACGCTCTGCTTCGTCGACATCGACGACTTCAAGAAGGTCAACGATCGCTTCGGCCACCCGTCCGGCGACCGAGTCCTTTCCCAGGTCGCGGGGAAACTGCGGCAGGGTGGCGAGGCCTTCCGGCTCGGAGGCGACGAATTCGCACTCCTTCTCGTCGATCACGACGAGGAAACGGCCCTGGCGGCTGCGAGCTCGATCGTCGAGCGCGTCCGCGCGGTCGACCTTGATCACATCGGCAGCGTTACGGCCAGCGCGGGCCTCGCCACCTTCCCCGTGCAGGGACACGGGCGCGACGAGCTGATCCGGCTCGCCGACAGCGCGCTCTACTGGGCGAAAGAGCACGGGAAGAACCGCGTCCGGCTCTACCGGCCGGACGTCGTCGAGCTCGCGGAGCTGAAGCGGCTGGCGGCAGGCCCGGACCGCGCAGCACGCTACCGCGCTGCAGCCTCGCTCGCCAAGGCGGTCGACGCGCGCGACACGTACACAGGGTCGCACTCGGAGCGGGTCGCCGAGCTCGCCGCACGCGTTGCGCTCCGGCTCGGGCTCGACGCGGAGCAGGTCGAGCTGACGCGGCTCGCAGGTTCCCTGCACGACCTCGGCAAGCTCGCGATCCCCGAGGAGATCCTGCGGAAGCCGGGAGAGCTCACCGACTCCGAGCGGCTCGTCCTCGAGCGCCATCCGCAGATCGGCTTTCGAATGCTCGACAGCCTCGGGGTGGACCCCGTCGCGGACATCGTCCTGCACCACCACGAGCGCTGGGACGGCGCGGGCTATCCGAACGGCCTGCGCGGCGAGCAGATCCCGCTCGGGGCGCGGATCATCTTCGTCGCCGACGCGTACGACGCGATCACCTCCGACCGGGTCTATAGCCCTAGGCGGTCCCCGGAGACCGGTCTCACTGAGCTCCGCCGCTGCGCCGGCTCGCAGTTCGACCCGACGATCGTCGCCGCCTTCGCGGAGGACGTCGAGCTCGTGGGGGCGCCGTCGATCGCCGTCGCGTCGTAGCGTTTTCCGGGTCGGCCACCCGGGCAGGACCCGTTCATGAACCGCGAGCAAAGACGCCATCCGGATAGAGAGGCGACACCGAAGCCGCCGCATGAGAAGGAGCTCCTCGACAAGAGCCCTCCCGAAGACGAAACGAGCGTGCGCGCCAAGTCGTGGCGCCACAAGAAGGTCACCGCCGACAAGTGGAATCAGTGACCCGCTGACCGCCGCGCGTGCCGGCTTTGCCGGGGCGCGCTCGCTGCGAATTGCCTCAGGATCCCTTTGCGATCGTCATGGCGGGCGCCGCCCGCCGGATCACAAAGGGATATTGCCGTGCTTACGGCGCGGGCGCGGCTCCTGCTTCGTGAGCGCCGTCTCGAGGGCGTCGATGAGGATCGGCCGCGTGCGCCGCGGCTCGATCACCTCGTCGACGTACCCGCGCTCCGCGGCGGTGTACGGGTTGGCAAAGCGCTCGCGGTAGTCGTCGATCAGCTCCGCGCGCCGAGCATCCGGATCCTCGGCTGCCTCGAGCTCCTTGCGGAAGATGATGTTGACCGCGCCTTCCGGCCCCATCACGGCGACCTCGGCCGTCGGCCACGCGAAGTTGAAATCCGCTCGGATGTGCTTCGAGCTCATGACGTCGTACGCGCCGCCGTACGCCTTTCGCGTGATCACCGTCAGCTTCGGAACCGTAGCCTCGGCGAATGCGTACAGCAGCTTCGCGCCGTGACGGATGATTCCGCTCCACTCCTGCTGCGTCCCGGGGAGGAAGCCGGGAACGTCGACGAACGCCACCAGCGGGATGTTGAACGCGTCGCAGAAGCGGACGAACCGCGCGGCCTTCACCGACGAATCGATGTCGAGCACGCCCGCCAGCGTGCGCGGCTGGTTCCCGACCACGCCGACCGGATGGCCGCCGAGCCGTGCGAAGCCGCAGACGACGTTCTCCGCCCAGAGCTCGTGCACCTCGAGGAAGTCGCCGTCGTCGACGATCCGCCGCACGACGTCGTGCATGTCGTAGGGCTTGTTCGGATTGTCGGGGATGAGCGTGTCGAGATCGGGCTCCTCGCGTTCGCGCGGATCGGACGGCTCGGCGTACGGCGGTGCGTCGAGATTGTTCTGCGGCAGGAACGAGAGGAGATAGCGCGCGTCTTCGAGGCACGTCTTCTCGTCCGGCGCCGCGAAGTGCGCAACGCCCGACTTCGAGGCGTGCGTCGACGCGCCGCCGAGCTCTTCGAACGTCACCTCTTCGCCGGTGACGGTCTTCACCACGTCGGGACCGGTGATGAACATGTACGACGTCCCCTCGACCATGAACACGAAGTCGGTGATCGCGGGGGAATAGACCGCGCCGCCGGCGCATGGTCCCATGACGAGCGAGACCTGCGGGATGACGCCGCTGCACTGGACGTTGCGCCAGAAGATCTCCGCGTAGCCCGCGAGCGAGACGACGCCTTCCTGGATCCGCGCTCCGCCCGAGTCGTTGATCCCGATCACGGGGCAGCCGTACTTGAGCGCAAGGTCCATCACCTTGCAGATCTTCTCGGCGAAGACTTCGCTGAGCGAGCCGCCGAAGACGGTGAAGTCCTGCGAGAAGACGAACACCTTGCGGCCGAAGACCGTGCCGTAGCCCGTGACGACCGCGTCGCCGTACGGGCGCCGCTCGAGCATCCCGAAGTTCGACTCGCGGTGGCGGACGTAGCGGTCGAGCTCGACGAACGAGCCGCGGTCGAGGAGCTCGATCAGGCGCTCGCGCGCGAGAAGCTTTCCCTGCCGGCGCTGGCGCCCGACCGCCTGCTCGGTACCCGCGTGCTCCGCCTCCTCGCGGAGCTCATGGAGCTGGTCGAGCTTCGACTGCGTCGAGTCGGCGCGGTCGTCGGTCGTCGCCACGACCGGAGCCTATCCCGCGGCGATGCGCTCGAGCGCTGCGCGAAGTGCCGCTCGGTTTCGCCGGAGGTGCGGGACGAAGTGCTCGGCGACGACTCGCTCGTAGACGGGCCACATCTGCCGGAGGAGACGGATGCCGGCGGGCGTGATCGTCGCGTGAGCGCCGCGGCGATCCCCTTCGACCGCGCTGCGGCGTAGACAACCGGCAGCTTCGATCCGGTCGACGAGGCGCGTCATGCCCGTGCGGCTGAGGACCACGTGGTCGGCGAGCTCGCCCATGCGCAGGCGGTGCTTCGGCGCCCGGTAGAGGGCCCAGAGGACGTCGTACCAGCCGAGCGGCGGCAGGTTCTCGGCTGCGAGCTCCGACTCGATGCGGCCGATGACGGCCGCGTGAGCGTTGAGGAACGTACGCCAGACCTCCAGGTCGGCGCCGGGCATGTGCTTCGGCATGCGTCGAGTGTAACGGGGAATGTGCGGTCGCACACTCTCGTTATGTGCAAATGCACATACATCGAGACAGGAGGCTCAGATGGACGTCGGCTTGTTCCTCGTTCATGTCGTGATCGGTTCGTTCTTCCTCGCGCACGGTGCGCAGCACGCACTCGGTTTCCTCGGAGGCGGCGGCATCTCGGGGACTGGGCAGTACATGGAAAGCGTCGGACTCCGGCATGGACGCTTTGCGGCGGGGGTTGC
This sequence comes from Actinomycetota bacterium, assembly GCA_005884945.1. Lineage (GTDB taxonomy): Bacteria > Actinomycetota > Thermoleophilia > Gaiellales > Gaiellaceae > 3-1-20CM-4-69-9. The sequence goes on from VAYM01000032.1 coordinate 21,813, forward strand.
CGGCGGCTCCGAGCTCGTCGGCGGCACTTTGCTCGTCCTTGGTCTCGCGACACCGGTGGCCGCGGCACTGCTTGCTGCGACCATGCTCGTCGCGGCGCGGACCGACCACCGGGGCAAAGGCTTCTGGATCTACGCCGGTGGCGCCGAATACGTGCTGGCGAATGCGATCGTCGTCGTCGGTCTCGCGTTCAACGGGGCCGGCCACTGGTCGCTCGACAACGCGATCGGCTGGGACGTCGCGGGGCTATGGTGGGGTGTGGGCGCCGCCGCGGCAGCAGTGGCCGGCGCAGCGGGCGCGCTCCTGCTCCTCAGCCCGCGACCGGAGGCGCAGCCCGAAGCGGCGTGATTGTCGGCGCAAACTCGTAACACCTTCGGTGCCGTGCCTGGCACCGGACCGCAAAGCGGACGCGGCCGCCTTCCGCAGGGCGAGGGCCGCATCCGTACTGCTGGAGTGGATCGGCGCATCACACCTGCGAGACGGTGGCCGGCACCGCGCCCGCCTAAAAGGCGGGCCGAAACGGACGGCTACGGACGCTCGCGGCTCCCGCCGATAGGAACGCCATGCACCCGGAAGCCGCCGCGCCCGGTCGCCAGGCGCTCGCGTCGCTTGTGCGTTCGTGACGGCGGCGTTCTCCGTCCTCCCGTTTGCTCGGCCTCTTCGTCGGCGGCCTGCAATGCGACGACCACTGCGACTCGCACAGCTCGGACTGGCACGAGGTGCCCGGCTCGTGGCAGTGGCACATGGCGCCGACCCTCGGTGGCGCCGTCTTCGTGGCGGGGATCTGCCTGGCCGTGTTCGTCCGGCGCCGCCGCCGGTTCGCCGCTGGCGTGTCGCTCCTCGCGGGGCTCGCGGCTTTGACAACGCTCGCAGCGTGGAGCGGCGCCGGGCTCGACACGGACTTCGTCCACCTCGGAATGAACCGGTTCCTCCTCCTCGTCGGGCCTGTGTTCCTCGCCGCGCTCGCTGTCTTCCTGACGGAAAGCCAGGACGAGGACTCGCGCTAGAGTCGCCGCGTGGCGATCGACCGCTCGACGATCTGGCCCTACGAGGACGGCGAGCCGGGCGAGTTCTACTACCAGCGGTACGGACATCCCGCAGGAGCCGAAGCCGAACGCGCGCTCGGCGCGCTCGACGGCGGCCATGCGCTCGTCTTTCCGTCCGGCGCCGGCGCGACGACCGCGCTGGTCCTCGCCTTCCTCAATCCGGGCGACACCGTCGCACTCGCAGAGGGCGCCTACTTCGGAACGGGTGTCACGCTCGCGCAGTTCGAACGCTGGGGACTGCGCTACGTCGAGTACGACCAGACCGGTGCACCACCCGGAGACGTCCAGCTCGTCTGGACAGAGGCGCCGTCGAACCCATTCCTGACGATGCCGGACCTCGACGCGGCCGCCGCGCATCCCGCGCCCCTCGTCGTCGACGCGACCGTGGCAACGCCGGTGCACCTGCGTCCGCTGGAGCACGGCGCCGATTTCGTCCTGCACAGCGCGACGAAGTACCTCGGCGGCCACGACGACGTGCTCCTCGGCGCCGTTGTCTGCAAGCGGGCGGACGAAGCGGAACGGCTGCGCGAATTTCAAACGCGCTCGGGCATCGTCGCCGCACCGGACGCCTGCTGGCTTCTGCAGCGCGGGCTGAAGACGCTGGAGGTCCGCGTCCGCCGGCAGACCGAGTCGGCGCGGGAGCTCGCGCGCCGGCTCGAGCAGCACGCGAAGGTCGCAGTCGTGCGCTATCCGGGGTTCGGCGGGCTCCTCTCCTTCGACGTGGACGGGGCGACTGCCGCGCGCGCGGTCGAGACCTCCCTCGAGCTGATCACGAACGCGACGAGCCTCGGCGGCGTGACCTCGGTCCTCGAAGCGAGAGCGCGCTGGGAAGGTGATCGCGTCCCGCCGGGCCTGCTCCGTCTCAGCGTCGGGCTCGAGCCCGTGGACGCACTCTGGGCGGATCTCGAGCAAGCTTTGGGCCGGCTCTAGATCTCCTCGGTACAGGAGTAAGATTTCCGGCTCCGGGGGCGAAAACCCTCTTTACAAGCCGGGAGACGCGTCGCCCAAACGGTCCAACCGGCGGACCCATATCCCTCGCACAAAGGAGCCAGCTGTGGCTGTGTCACCCGACACGAAGACTCGAAGAAAGCGGCCTGCGCGTCGCGCGAGCCAGAACGGCACGGTCGAAGTCTCGAAGCAGGATCTGAAGGCGCTCGTCGACGCGCTCCGCCAAGCGAGGGACGGAGAGGTCAACGTGCGGCTCAGCGAGCGGTCGGGTGCGATGGGCGACGTGGCGAAGGCGTTCAACCAGCTGGCGGACAGGCGCGAGATGCTCACCCGTGAGCTCGCGCGGCTCAGCAAGGTGATCGGGCGCGAGGGCCGGATGACCGAGCGGGCGCACCTGCGCGGAATGAAAGGGATGTGGGCGGAGAGCGTCGAGTCGGTGAACACGATGATCGAGGATCTCGTTCGTCCGACGGTCGAGGTGGCACGCGTGCTCGACGCCGTGGCCGACGGCGACTTGTCCCAGAAGATGTCCCTGACGATCGAGGGCCGACCGGTGCGAGGCGAGTTCCGCCGCATCGGAACGACGGTCAACGCGATGGTCGACCAGCTGTCGTCGTTCGCGGCCGAGGTCACGCGGGTCGCGCGCGAGGTGGGCACGGAGGGCGTGCTGGGCGGGCAGGCGCGCGTGCGCGGCGTCTCCGGCATCTGGCGGGAGCTCACGGACAACGTCAACTTCATGGCGTCCAACCTGACGTCGCAGGTGCGAAACATCGCCGAGGTGACGACCGCGGTCGCGCAGGGCGACCTGTCGAAGAAGATCACCGTCAAGGCGCGCGGCGAGGTGCTCGCGCTCAAGAACACGATCAACACGATGGTCGATCAGCTCTCGTCCTTCGCGGACGAGGTCACGCGCGTCGCCCGCGAGGTCGGTACCGCGGGGAAGCTCGGCGGCCAGGCCGAGGTCGAGGGCGTCAGCGGCACGTGGCGCGGTCTCACGGAGTCGGTCAACAACATGGCCTCGAACCTCACCGACCAGGTGCGGAACATCGCCGACGTGACGACGGCGGTCGCGCAGGGCGACCTGTCGCGGAAGATCACGGTCGATGCAAAGGGCGAGATCCTCCGTCTCAAGAACACGGTCAACACGATGGTCGACCAGCTCTCGTCCTTCGCAGACGAGGTCACGCGCGTCGCGCGCGAGGTCGGCACGGAGGGGATCCTCGGCGGACAGGCGCAGGTGAAGGGCATGTCCGGCACGTGGAAGGACCTGACGGACAACGTCAACTTCATGGCGACGAACCTGACGACGCAGGTGCGCGGGATCGCGAAGGTCGTCACCGCCGTCGCGACGGGCGACCTGAACCAGAAGTTCACGATCGAGGCGAAGGGCGAGGTTGCGACGCTCGCGGACACGATCAACTCGATGATCGACACGCTGCGCGTGTTCGCCGACCAGGTGACCGGCGTCGCACGCGAGGTCGGCACGGAAGGAAAGCTCGGCGGCCAAGCCGACGTGCCGAACGTCGCCGGGACGTGGAAGGCCCTCACCGACAACGTCAACTCGATGGCGAACAACCTGACGACGCAGGTGCGCAACATCGCCGAGGTGACGACGGCGGTCGCGAAGGGCGACCTGTCGCGGAAGATCACGGTGGAGGCGAAAGGCGAGGTCGCACGCCTCGCGCAGACGATCAACACGATGGTCGACCAGCTCTCCTCCTTCGCCGACGAGGTCACGCGCGTCGCGCGCGAGGTTGGCGTCGAGGGCCGCCTGGGCGCTCAGGCGGAGGTCAAGGGTGTCAGCGGCACGTGGCGCGACCTGACGAACAACGTCAATCAGCTCGCCGACAACCTGACGAACCAGGTGCGCAACATCGCGGACGTCACGACGGCCGTCGCCCGCGGCGACCTCTCGCGCAAGATCACCGTCGACGCGCGCGGCGAGATCGCGCAGCTGAAGAACACGATCAACACGATGGTCGACACGCTGTCGTCGTTCGCGGCGGAGGTCACACGCGTCGCCCGCGAGGTCGGCACCGAGGGCATCCTCGGCGGCCAGGCCGACGTGCAAGGCGTCTCCGGCACGTGGAAG
>VAYM01000094.1 GCA_005884945.1 Actinomycetota bacterium
CACGCTGCAGCGCGACGAAGCTGTCCGGCTTCGTCATCCACTTGATCCGGTCGTCGTCGAAGCCGAGCCGGAAGTACGTCGCGCCGTGCGCGGCCGGCGCCAGCACCGCGAAGACGGTGGCGAGGAAAAGGAGGACTCGGGTCATGGCGCGCCTCGGACTCGCTGATCTTGGTCCGACCTCCGGATGCGGTCAAGAAACAGCCGTCACGAACGCCGCGACGCTACTCGTGGCCGAGCGCTCGATCTCGGCCAGCACGCGACCGCGCGTCAGCCGCCCACCGGCATCTTCTCGGCGTGCCCGCCGAACTGCTTGCGCATCGCCGAGAGCAGGCGGTCTGCGTACAGCGCCTCGCCACGCGAGCTGAACCGCTCGTACAGCGACGCCGACAGCACCGGCACCGGGACGCCCTCGTCGATCGCCGCGCGAATCGTCCAGCGCCCTTCACCGGAATCGGAGACGCGACCGCTGAACCCTTCGAGGTCGGGCGACTCGGCGAGCGCCGCCGCCGTCAGGTCGAGCAGCCACGACGCGACGACGCTCCCGCGCCGCCAGACCTCCGCGACCTCGGGGATGTCGAGGTCGAACTGGTAGTACTCCGCGTCCTGCAGCGGCGCCGTCTCGGCGTCGACCTCGTGCTCGGCCTTGCCGACGTTGGCCTTGTGCAGGACGTTGAAGCCCTCGGCGTACGCCGCCATGATCCCGTATTCGATCCCGTTGTGGACCATCTTCACGAAGTGCCCTGCCCCGTTCGGGCCGCAGTGGAGATAGCCGTCGGCCGCGGTGCTGCCGTTGTGCCGGCCCGGGGTCGGCGGGGCCGCGTCGGCGCCGGGCGCGATCGTCTTGAACAGCGGATCGAGACGCGTGACGGTCTCCGTCTCGCCGCCGATCATCAGGCAGAAGCCGCGCTCGAGGCCGAACACGCCGCCGCTCGTGCCGACGTCGACGTAGTGGATTCCCTTCGGAGCGAGCCGCTTCGCGCGGTCGATGTCGTCGCGATAGGAGCTGTTGCCCCCGTCGATGATGATGTCGCCCGGCTCCATCAGGTCGGCGACCTCCATCACCACGCGCTCCGTGATGCCGGCGGGGATCATCACCCACGCGGCGCGCGGCTTGTCGAGCTTCTGGACGAACTCCTCGAGCGTCGATGAACCCGTCGCGCCCTCGCTCTCGAGCTCGGCGACTGCGTCCGCGCTGACGTCGTAGACGACGCAGTCGTGCCCGTCCCGCATGAGGCGGCGCACGATGTTCGCCCCCATCCGCCCAAGTCCGATCATTCCGAGCTGCATCTCCCCTACCTCCCTTTGCTCTCGCGATAGCGCTTGATCAGTACGTTCGTGGACGAATCGTGCGTGAGCTCCGGCTCCGCCTTCGACTCGAGCTCCTCGGCGATTCGCTTTGCGAGCACCTTCCCCAGCTCGACCCCCCACTGGTCGAACGAGTTCACGTTCCAGATCGCGCCCTGGACGAAGACACTGTGCTCGTAGAGCGCGACGAGCTTGCCGAGCGTCCCCGGATCGAGACGGTCGGCGAGGATCGTGTTCGACGGCCGGTTTCCTTCGAAGACGCGGTGCGGGACGAGCCACTCGGGCGTCCCTTCCTCGCGAACCTGCTCCGGCGTCTTCCCGAACGCGAGCGCCTCCGTCTGCGCGAACACGTTCGCCGTCAAGAGGTCGTGGTGGTTCGCGACCGGGTTCAGCGTCTGGTCGAAGCCGATGAAGTCGCAGGGGATGAGCTTCGTCCCCTGGTGGATCAGCTGGTAGAAGGAGTGCTGGCCGTTCGTGCCGGGCTCGCCCCAGTAGACCGGGCTCGTCTCGTAGTCGACGCGTTGTCCGTCGAGCGTCACCGACTTGCCGTTCGACTCCATCGTCAGCTGCTGCAGGTACGCGGGGAAGCGCTTCAGGTACTGGTCGTACGGAAGGATCGCCTGCGTCTGCGCGCCGAAGAAGTCGGAGTACCACACGGTCAGCAGGCCGAGCAGCACCGGCAGGTTCCGCTCGAACGGCGTCGTGCGGAAGTGCTCGTCAATCGCGTGGAAGCCGGCGAGCATCTGGCGGAAGTTCTCCGGGCCGATCGCGATCATCGTCGACAGCCCGATCGCGGAGTCCATCGAGTACCGGCCGCCGACCCAGTCCCAGAAGCCGAACATGTTCGCCGTGTCGATGCCGAACTCGGATACCTCGTCCGCGTTCGTCGACACCGCGACGAAGTGTTTCGCCACCGCCGCTTCGTCTCCGAGCTTCGAAAGCGCCCACTCGCGCGCGGTCGTCGCGTTCCGGATCGTCTCCAGCGTCGTGAACGTCTTCGACGAGACGATGAACAGCGTCTCCTCCGGATCGAGGTCGCGCGTCGCCTCGACGATGTCGGTGCCGTCGACGTTGGAGACGAAGCGGAACGTCAGGTCGCGCTGCGTGTAGTGGCGGAGGGCCTCGTACGCCATCACCGGGCCGAGGTCCGAGCCGCCGATGCCGATGTTGATCACGTTGCGGATCCGCCTGCCGGTGTGTCCCGTCCACTCGCCGCTGCGGATGCGGTCGGAGAACGCCGACATGCGGTCGAGCACCTCGTGCACCTTCGGGACGACGTCCTCGCCGTCCACCTCGATGTGCGACCCCTTCGGCGCGCGGAGCGCGACATGCAGCACGGCGCGGTCCTCCGTGACGTTGATGTGCTCGCCGGCGAACATCGCGTCGCGCCGCTCGGCAACTCCGCGCTCCTCGGCGAGCTGGAGCAGGAGCCGGAGCGTCTCGTCGGTGATCCGGTTCTTCGAGTAGTCGAGGTAGATGCCCTCGGCCTCGGCCGTCAGGCGCTCCCCGCGCGCGGGGTCAGCTTTGAAGAAGTCGCGAAGATGGGCGCCTCGCACTTCCTCGGCGTGCTCCGCAAGGGCGCGCCACGCTGCCGTCTCGCGGAGCTGCGACGTGGTCGTCGTTGCCATGTTCGCGGTCCTCCTCAGCGGGTCGCCGTCGGGGTGCCGGCCTTCCGGCCGATGTTCTCGAGGGGATCGTCCCACTATTTGGCGAAGGCGTCAGCCCCTCTGGCGGTCTGAGGTTCAGCGCCCCCTGAGCGTGAGCGTTCCCGCCACGGAGAGAGTGAGGATCGAGTCGGTGCCCGGCGGACCGTTTGGGTCGACGTGCGGCCCGAGGAGAGTGACCGCTGCGGACCAGGTTCCGGACCCGGCGATGTTCGCGAAGCGTCCGGTGGGCGCGAACGGCCCGGTGCGCAGCACGCTCCAGGTGCCGCTGCCGGAGAGGTCGTTGAGGCTCCCGCTGCCCGCTGCGCCGATCAGGATGAACATGCCGCCTGCTGGTGCTGTGAACTGAATCGAGAAGATCGTCTGCCCGTCTGGCTCACATGAGTCGCCGCAGACGTCCAGGTCCGCGACGGCAGTTAGTCGACCAAGTCTCGGCACGACGACCGTGTACGGGTCGCCGAGGGTGGGTTCGACGCAGCAGCCAATGTCGGACGTGAACGAGTCGACGCTCGCGGCCACGCTGACGGGAATGCTCGGCGCGGCGGCTGCGCCACCCGCGATCGCGAAACAAACCACGAGGCATGCAACCAGCACGCCTCCTCTGTAGAGGTGCCGCATCTGTCCCACCTTCCTCTTCGAGTCAGTCCGCGCTCGAAGCCGCAGTCCCAAGGTCTGTCGCTGACCTACGTCTCGTCTCAAGTTCAACGAGACCCTTATCTGTACCTCCCCGGCGGAATGCACACAAGACGTCAGAGACCAGGGATCCACTAGGGACACCCCGGATTCGACTCCGACCCGAGGTTCCTAGGTTCGGTGGCACGTCCACCGATCTCAAGGAGCCTCACAGCACACTCGCCTCGCTTGCGGCGAGGTTCTCCCGATCTCGCTGCTCGTCTTCTCAGGCCTTTGC
>VAYM01000095.1 GCA_005884945.1 Actinomycetota bacterium
CCGACGGTCGTGGACGCGCTCGGACGCCGCCGTTCGGCGCAGGGCTGGACGCGGCTGATCATCGAGAAGCCCTTCGGCCACGATCTCGAGTCGGCCCGCGCGCTGAGCACGGAGATCCAGCGCCACTTCGGCGAGGAAGAGGTCTTCCGCATCGACCACTACCTCGGCAAGGAGACGGTCCAGAACATGCTGGCGCTGCGGTTCGCGAACGGCATCTTCGAGCCGATCTGGAACCGGCAGTTCATCGACCACGTGCAGATCACGGTCGCCGAGTCGATCGGGATCGAAGGCCGCGCCGGCTATTACGAGCAGGCGGGAGCGATCCGCGACATCTTCCAGAACCATCTGCTGCAGCTACTCGCGATCACCGCGATGGAGCCGCCGATCGACTTCACCGCCGATTCCGTCCGCAACGAGAAGGTGAAGGTGTTGCGCGCGCTGCACACGCCGGGGCCGAAGTCGGTCGTGCGCGGCGAGTACGGACGCGGTTTCGTGGAGGGGCAGGAGGCGCCGGGTTACCGCGAGGAGGAGGGCGTCGATCCGCAGTCGACGACGGAGACGTTCGTCGCCGCGAAGCTCTACGTCGACAACTGGCGGTGGGCGGACACGCCGTTCTACGTGCGCATGGGGAAGCGGCTGCCGCGCCGCGAGACGGTGATCGCGATCGAGTTCAAGCGAGCGCCGCATCCGCCGTTCGAGGAGGTCTCCGCGGACGGGTTGCGGCCGAACGTGCTGCTCGTCCACATCCAGCCGGACGAGGGGATCTCGCTCGAGATCGGCGCGAAGGTTCCGGGACAGGGCATGACGATCCGCACCGTGCACATGGACTTCCTCTACGGCGGGACGTTCCGCACGGGCATGCCCGAGGCGTACGAGCGGCTGATCCTGGACGCGATGCTCGGCGACGCGACGTTGTTCACGCGCACCGACGAGGTCGAGGAACAGTGGAAGCTCGTCGATGCGATGGTTGCCCCGTGGAAGCGCGACCGGCCGAACTTCCCGAACTACCCCGCCGGGACCTGGGGCCCGCCGTCGTCAGAGGAGCTCCTCCGGCGCGACGGTCGGTCCTGGCGTCATCACTGAGCGGTCGACACGTGTCGGTCGGCGATTTCAGACGGATGCGCCGGCGCAGCCGGCACGTCCTGACGGCGGCGCCGCAAGCGGCGCCTCGGTGGCGTCATCACTAGGCTGAGCGCATGACGACGATCTCGGAGATCGAGCGCGAGCTCTCGGGGATGCGCACCGGACAGGGCGCGTACGAACCGGCGATGCGCACGAGCGTGATGACGCACATCGCGTGGGTCCCGGACGAATGGCTGCCCGCGGCGCACGAGGTGCTGCACGGGCTGGCGGAGCGGCATCCGTCGCGGACGATCGTGCTGGTGCCCGAGCCGAGCGCGGACGACGGAATGGAGGCGCGCGTCGACCAGCAGGAGTTCCCGCTCGCCGGCTCGGAACGCTCGATCTGCACGGAGACGATCGAGTTGCGGCTCGGCGGGGTATGCGCGACTCGTCCCGCAAGCATCGTCGCGCCGCTTCTGATCGCCGACCTGCCGGTCTTCTGCCGCTGGCGCGGCGAGCCTCCCTGGCGCGCGCCTGAGTTCGAGCAGCTCGTCGACCTCGTCGACCGGATGGTCATCGACTCGCGTGAGTGGCGGGAGCCGGTCGCGGGCTACCGGCACCTCGTCGACGTGTTCGACCGCGTCGGCGTGTCGGATATCGCCTGGTCGCTGACGTACGAGTGGCGCGTGAAGCTCGCGAAGTTCTGGCCGACGATCGCGGAGCAGGAGATCCGCGTGCGCGGGCCGGCGGCGGAAGCGTCGCTCCTGCGGGCGTGGCTGGGTGCACGGCTGCGGCGCGCGATGCGTCCGGTCGAGTCGGCGGACGAGCTCGAGGTGCAGCTCGGCGGCGAGCGCATCCCGCCGCTCCGGCGTGACCAGGTCTCGCCCGCGGATTTGCTCTCGAACGAGCTCGACCATTTCAGCCGCGATCGGACCTACGAGGAAGCGGTCCGGTCCGCAGCGGCGTGACGTTTCAAGGGTCAGACCTTCCGGTCTGACCCTTTTCAGGCAGCCGTGAACGAGTTCGCGCAAAGAGTCAAACCGCTGATTGCCGACGTCCCCGGCTGGCTGACGGACGAGGAGGGCGAGGCGCTCTACGAGCTCGCAAGACAGTGCACCGGCCGCGGCGTGATCCTCGAGATCGGCTCGTGGAAGGGGAAGTCCACCATCTGCCTCGGGCTCGGCGCGCGCGCGGGCGGAGGCGCGCCCATCTTCGCGATCGACCCGCACGCCGACTACCGCTTCGGGGACTTCAAGGCGAACGTCGAGCGCGCAGGCATCGCGGATCTCGTCACGCCGGTGCCTTCGTTGTCGCAGGACGCCGCGCCCGGATTCGACAAGCCGATCGAGCTCCTGTTCGTCGACGGCTCGCACGTCGAGGCCGATGTCCGCGCGGACTTCGACCAGTGGGTGCCGAAGGTCGTCGAGGGCGGCTGGGTCGCGTTCCACGACACGACCTGGACAGCCGGCCCGCGCCGCGTCGTCGGGGAGCGCGTCTACAGGTCGCGGACGTTCAAGGACGTGCGCTTCGTCGCCGGCTCGACGACGATCGCGCGAAAGACAGCGGCGAACACGCTCGCGGATCGCGCTCGCGCCCGCTACGTGCTCGCGGTCAAGACCGGGTTCTGGCTCGCGTCGACGCCGTTGAAGAAGTACCGTCGCCTCCTGCCCAAGTCGGTCGAGCGTTTCGGCCGGCGCGTGCTGCGCGCGATGCAGTAGCGGCGGTGCAGGCGGCGAGCATCCCACGGCTCGACCGCGAGGTGCGACAGCGGCTCGCGCGTCGATTCGGAAGCGCGGTCGACGCGTGGTTCGACGCGCTGCCCGCGGTGCTCCGTGATCTGGCAGAACGTTGGGAGCTCGAGTGGGGCGAGCTGATCCGGCGCGGGAGCATCTCCGTCGTCATCCGTTGCAGCGTAAGCGGGCGTTCCGCGGTGCTGAAGGTGAGCCCCGACCGGAGGCGGATCGCGCACGAGGCAGCAGCGCTCGCGGGCTGGACGACGGTTCACGTTCCCGCTTTGCTCGCCGTCGACGACGACGTCGGCGCGCTGCTGATCGAGGCGGTGGAGCCGGGAACGCCGCTCGCCGAATCGCCGGACTACCCGAGTTTGGAACGCCTCCGCGACCTGCTGACGTCGCTTCACCACGACGGCGTTCCCGATCCGTCCTTCGAGTCGGTGGCCGACCGGGTCGTGTACCTCTTCGACGCGGGCACGAAGAACTACGAGCGCCGGCCGGACCTCATCGAGGTGATCTCACTCGCGCTGTACGAGCGTGGCCGGCGGTTCGCGCTGCAGTTAGCGGCCGACCCAGCTCCGCAGGTTCTCCTGCACGGCGACCTGACGCCGGTGAACATCCTCGACGGTGCCGGGCGGGGACTGGTCGCGA
>VAYM01000033.1 GCA_005884945.1 Actinomycetota bacterium
CGAGCATGCTGTTCAGGTGCAGGTCGAACCCCGGGAGAAAATCGCCCGATCCGAGGCCGAGGCTCGTCGTGAGCACGCACGCGTTGCCCTCCGCGTCGACGACCGTCGTGTTCGTCGTGTGCGAGCCCTGTCCATCTGTGCGGAACAACTCGACGAGCGCGAGCACGCGTTCCGTCGCGTCGAGGCCGCGAACACGCGGCAGTCGGGGCGCCGTCTCCGGCATGCCTGACAGATCGCCGCGCGTCATCAACGTCCAGTCGAGGTAGTGCACTGCGATCGGGTCCGACCAACGCGCTTCGTAGGCGTCGAGGTCGGCGCGCGTCACGAGACCGTCGCGCTCGGCGGAGAGACCGAGCAGCGATTCGGCGATGGTGCCGCGATAGACGGCGTCCGCACCCTCCTCGGCGAGCGATTCCAGTGCTGCGACGAGACCCGGTTGTTCGAGTCGCTCGCCCGCCTGCAGCAACTCGCCGCGCGGTGAGTAGATGCGCGCACCCTCATCGAGCGTCATCACCGGCGCGAGCATCGCGAGGCACGACGCATGCGCCTGAGGAAACTCGACGCCGTCCCTGGCGAGCTGCAACGCGGGCTCCACGAGCCGCGGCCACGGCAGGCGCCCGTGCGCGCGCCACAGCTCCTCGAGGCCTCGGGGCAGTCCCGGCGTCCCGGACGAGGCGGCGCCGATCGCGTAATGGACGAGCTCCTCGCCGAATGGCACGTCGAGGTGCACGAGCTCGTGTGGCCGCGGCTCGGCGTCGAGGCCCGGAACCGCGACGAAGCAGTCGAGGTTCCGCGCCTGGCCGCGCGCCGCGTCCCAGTAGATCGCGTGGCCGCCGCCGAGCAGGCCCGTCATCACGGTCTCGGCAACGCACGACGCGAGCGCGGCCGCCACCACGGCGTCGGCCGCGCTGCCGCCGTCCTCGAGGATCTCGATTCCGGCGGCGGTCGTCGCCGGATGTCCCGCAGCCACAGCAGGGTCCACGAACGTCTTTTAACCGTGGGCACGCCCGGTAGGTTGCAGATGGTGAACGTCTCCGAGCAGACGCCGCTCATCCATGCCCGCTCGGTCCCAACGGCGCGGGCAAGAGCTCGACGATGCGCATGATCGGTTGCGTCTCGCCGCCCTCGGGCGGGACGCTCAGCATCCTGGGCCTCGATCCTCGGCGCGACGGCGCAACGATCCGCGCGCACCTCGGCGTCGTCCCGCAGCTCGACACGCTCGACTTCGAGCTGACCGTCCGGGAGAACGTGATCATCTACGGCCGGTATTTCGGGCTCTCACGCAAGGAACTGCGCTGCCGCGCCGACGAGCTGCTCGAGTTCGTGCAGCTCGACGAGCGCGCCGACTCCAAGGTCGAGCCGCTGTCGGGAGGAATGAGGCGACGCCTCACGATCGCGCGCTCGCTCGTCAACGACCCCGATCTCCTGCTGCTCGACGAGCCGACGACCGGTCTCGATCCGCAGGCGCGCCACCTGGTGTGGGACCGGCTCTTCCGGCTCAAGCGACGCGGCGCGACGCTCGTCCTCACGACGCACTACATGGACGAGGCGGAACAGCTCTGTGACCGCCTCGTCGTGATGGACAAGGGACGGATCGTCGCCGAAGGATCGCCGCGCGAGCTCATCGGCCGCTACTCGACGCGCGAGGTCGTCGAGCTGCGCTTCCGCGACGAGCCCTCGCTCGACCTGAGCACCCGCGTCAACGGACTGGCGCGCCGTATCGAGGCGCTGCCGGACCGGACACTGCTGTACACGGACGACGGAGACGCGACGGCGGACCGCATCCACGAGCTCGGCCTTCATCCGCAGAGCGTGCTCGTCCGCCGCTCGACGCTCGAGGACGTCTTCCTCCATCTGACGGGCCGGACGCTGGTGGACGAATGACGGCCGTCGCGTATGCATTCCGCTCGTACGAGTTCTGGCTCGCGTACTACCGGCGCGTCTGGCGCGGCTCGATCGTGTCGAGCTTCGTCAATCCCGTCTTCTACCTCGCTGCGGTGGGGATCGGGCTCGGGACGCTCGTGAACAAGTCGGCGTCGCCGCCCGGCGGCGTGACGTACTCGCACTACGTCGCGCCCGGATTGCTCGTCGCGGCGGCGATGCAGATCGCGTCCACGGAATCGACCTGGCCCGTCATGGGCTCGTTCAAGTGGACGCGCTCGTACTACGCGATGTCCGCGACGCCGCTCGGCCCCGCGAGCATCTTCGCCGGACACCAGCTCTTCATCGCCACGCGCATCCTCGTGAGCGCAACGGTGTACCTGGCGGTGATCGCTGCGTTCGGCGGCATCCACTCCTGGCTCGCAATGTTCGCCCCCGCGGCCGCGCTCTTGACCGGTCTCGCATTCTCGGCGCCGATCGCCGCGTATGCCGCCACGGCGGAGTCCGACAGCGCGTTCAGCGCGATCCTCCGCTTCGCGATCGTGCCGATGTTCCTGTTCTCGGGGACGTTCTTCCCCGTTACGCGCCTGCCGACCGTGCTCGAGTGGGCCGCGTACGCGACGCCGCTCTGGCACGGCGTGGATCTCGGACGGGGGCTCGTCCTCGGCACGCTCGGTGCTGCGGCAGCGCTCGGGCACGTCGCCTACCTCGCCGTGCTCGCCGCAGCGGGCCTCGCGGTCGGACGCATGACCTACACACGGCGGCTGCAGCGATGACGGCGATCGTGGTCGGCCGCGGCGCACTCCTGTTCGAGCGGAACCTCATGGTCTACCGGCGGGCGTGGCTGATGATCCTTTCGGGGTTCTTCGAGCCGCTCTTCTACCTCTTCTCGATGGGGATCGGGCTCGGACACTACGTCGGCAAGGTTCCCGTCGCGGGTGCGGGCCTCGTCAGCTACGGCAGCTTCGTCGCGCCGGCGCTGCTCGCCTCGGCGGCGATGAACGGCGCGACGTACGAGAGCGTGAACATCTTCTTCAAGCTGAAGTACGCCAAGACGTACGACGCGATGCTGTCGACGCCGGTCGGGCCGACCGACATCGCGGCGGGCGAGATCGCGTGGACACTCTTCCGCGGCCTCCTCTACGCGGTCGGCTTCCTCGTGGTCGTCGCCGCGCTGGGTCTCGTTTATTCCGCCTGGGCCGTCCTCGCGCTTCTCGCCGCGCTGCTGATCGGGTTCGCCTTCGCCGGGCTGAGCGTCGCCGGTGCGACGTTCATGCGGAGCTGGCAGGACTTCGAGATCTTCGGCCTGATCCAGCTGCCGATGTTCCTCTTCTCTTCGACCTTCTATCCGCTCTCCGTCTATCCCCAGGCGCTCCAGTGGGTCGTCCGCTGCACGCCGCTCTACAACGCGATCGCCCTCATGCGCACGCTGATGCTCGGCGGCGTGGGATGGGCGCAGCTCGTGAACGTCGCCTACCTCGCCGTGATGGGGCTCATCGGGCTCGCGATCACGCGAGGGAGGATCGGGAAGCTGCTCCTCAAGTAGGCGGCTGCTACCCTGTCGCGAACCGCAGCCGCGGCTTTCCGCCTGCTTCCGGCGGTTGGCTGGGACTGACGAGACTGGAGGTGTCATTGACCCTGACGAAGGAAGCCAAGCTGGAGATCGTCTCCAAGCACGGGGCGAACGAGGCCGACACGGGCTCGACGAAGGTGCAGGTCGCGCTGCTGACGCAGCGAATCAACGGCCTCACCGAGCACCTCCGCGCACATCCGAAGGATCACTACTCGCGGCGCGGGCTCCTGAAGCTCGTCGGCCGCCGGCGGCGATTCTTGAACTACCTGCAAAAGCATGACCTGGAGGGATACCGGGCACTGATCAAGGAGCTAGGGCTCAGGCGCTAGCGACGTAACGAAAGGGTTCGCCCAAGCCAGGCTGAAGCCAGGCACGGGACAAACTGGGAAGTGGAGATTCGAGCGAGCGCCGGCGACGACGCTGACTCGAGTCCCCACTCTCCCGCGAAGGAAAGTGGAGGGACAATCCATGGCGATTGCCACCGAACGCCTCGCAACGGTCAGCGTGACCGTCGGCGAGCAGGACCTCTCGTTCGAGACCGGCAAGCTCGCGAAGCAGGCCGACGGCGCCGTCGTCGCGCGGTCCGGCGAGACGATGGTGCTCGCGACGGCGATGGGCCGTCAGGAGCCGCGCGAGGGCGCGGACTTCTTCCCGCTCACGGTCGACGTCGAGGAGCGGATGTACGCCGCAGGGAAGATTCCCGGCGGTTTCTTCAAGCGTGAGGGACGACCGACCGAGCGCGCGATCCTGACGGCGCGCATGATCGACCGTCCGATCCGGCCGCTCTGGCCGAAGGGATACAAGAACGAGACACAGGTGATCTGCACGGTGCTGAGCGCCGACCTGGTCACCGCGCACGACATCCTCTGCATCAACGGGGCGTCCGCGGCGCTGATGATCTCGCCGCTGCCGTTCCTCGGGCCTGTCGGTGCCGTTCGCATCGGCCAGATCGACGGCGAGCTCGTCGTGAACCCGACGTTGCAGGAGGCGGAGGAGGTCAGCGAGCTCAACCTCATCGTCGTCGGCACACCCGACGCTTTGACGATGGTCGAGGCAGGTGCGAACGAGGTCCCGGAGGGCAGGCTGCTCGAGGCGCTCGACATCGCGCACTCGGAGATCAGGAAGATCTGCGACGCGCAGATCGATCTGCAGCGTCAGGCAGGCAAGGCGAAGTGGCTGGACGACTCGATCACCGAGGAGATCGAGCGCGAGTACGGCGCGGCAGTTCGCGAACGGATCAACGCCGAGGGCCTGCGCGCCGCCGAAGCGGTCGTCGAGGAGCTGCTGCCGGCGTTGAGCATGGACTCGACCGAAGAAGACGTCCAGCGCCTCACGCAGCAGAAGCTCAGCCTGGCCACCGTCCTCGAGCGCACGCGGCTCGAGGCCGTGCTCGCGCCGCTGCGCGAGCAGTTCGAGGCCGACCTGCGGGCGCTCACGGATGCCGAACAGGACTCGAAGGAGCTGAAGTCGGCGAAGCGCCAGCTCCTCTTCGACCGGATCATCGAGACGGTGACGCTGCCGTTTCCGGTCGGCCCTGCCGTCGGCGACGGGGAGCCCGCGACGACGAAGGACTCGCTCACGAAGACCTACGTGAAGCGGGCCGCAGAGGCGATCTACAAGGAGCTCGTCCGCCGGAAGATCGCTGTCGAGAAGCTCCGTCCGGACGGTCGCGGACCGGAGGAGATCCGTCCGGTCTCCTGCGAGGTCGGCGTGTCACCGCGCACGCACGGCTCCGGTCTGTTCACGCGCGGGCAGACGCAGATCATGTCGTTGCTCACGCTCGGCACGGCCAAGGAAGGCCAGCGGATCGACGACCTGTCGCTCGAGACCGATCGTCGCTACATGCACCACTACAACTTCCCGCCCTACTCCGTCGGCGAGACGGGGATGATGCGCGGCCCGAAGCGGCGCGACATCGGTCACGGCGCGCTCGCTCAGCGCGCGCTCGAGTCCATGATCCCGCCCGCCGACGTCTTCCCGTACACGATCCGGATCGTCTCGGAGACGCTCGAGTCGAACGGTTCGTCGTCGATGGGCTCGGTCTGCGGCTCGACGCTTGCGTTGATGGATGCGGGCGTGCCGATCAAGGCGCCCGTCTCCGGCATCGCGATGGGGCTCGTGAAGGAGGGTGAGGACTACATCATCCTCACGGACATCCAGGGTGCCGAGGACCACCTCGGAGACATGGACTTCAAGGTGGCCCATGCAGAAGGCGCTCGAGCAGGCGAAGCAGGCGCGCGAGACCATCCTCGACGCGATGCTCGAGGTGATCCCGGAGGTCCGCTCCGAGCTCAGCGAGACGGCGCCGCGGATCTCGACGGTCAAGATCGACCAGGAGAAGATCGGCATGGTGATCGGCAAGGGCGGCGAGACGATTCGCGCGCTCGAGGCCGACCACGAGGTGCAGATCGACATCGAGGAAGACGGGACGATCCTCATCTACGCGACCGATGGGACGAAGGCGAAGGCCGCGATCGCTGCGATCGAGGCGTTGACGAAGGAGCCCGAGGTCGGAGACGAATACACCGGCAAGGTCGTGAAGACGACCCAGTTCGGCGCGTTCGTCGAGCTGAAGAAGGGCACCGACGGGCTGCTGCACGTCTCCAACGTCGGACCGGGGCGCGTTGCGCACATCGAGGACGTGATCCAGCGCGGCGACATCCTCGACGTCGTCGTGCAGGAGGTCGACAAGGCACGCGGCCGCATCGGGCTGAAGCTGTTGCAGAAGCACGAGAACGGCAACATGGTCAGCCCGGAGGAGCTGATCGAGCGCGCGAAGAACGCACCGCCCCGTCCGCGCGAGGAAGAGCGCCCGCCCCGCGACGGCGAGCGGCGCGGGCGTGGGGGACGCGGCGGCCGTGGTCGCGGCGGCGACCGCGAGCGCACGTAGCAGGGACGCGCACTGCGCAGTGGTTTACGAAGGCGGCGTCGAGCCGCCTTCGTCGTTTGCGGCCACGATCGCCGCGTGGTGCGGCCGAGAATCGGCACGAATTCGGCACAGACGCGTACGACGATGTCGGATATCGTCGATCTCGAGGGTGGCGGGTGTTTCTCCCCACCCTCTGATTGGGCGGGGGCCGCGCGCGCGTGTACATCAATACGATCGGCTGATGCTTCGGCTCAACCACGTCACCTTCGCTGCCGACGACGCTCGGCGGCTCTGTTCATTTTGGGCGGCGCTGCTCGACTACCGCAGTGAGTCGGGCGGCGCGGACTGGTTCGCACGAGGCGACGGGCTCGAGCTCCGCTTCGCGCGGATGCCGAAATCGCCGACGATTGAGGTCCCGATCCACCTCGACGTCAACGCCCCCGACCGCGAGGCGACGGTGCGGCGCGCGCTCGACCTCGGCGCGCGGCTCGTCGAAAGCAAGACCATCGAGATCGGAACGCTGAAGGAACAGTGGTCCGTGCTCCGCGACCCGGAGGGGAACGGTTTCTGCATTCAGGGCCCGGACACGCGCAGGGGCCGCGTGTACATCGGCAACATCACCTTCTCGACCGCCGAGCCGCGCAAGCTCGGGCCGTTCTGGTCGGAGGCGCTCGGCTGGCCAGAGCAGGTTACGCCCGACGACTTTCTCGAGATGCTCTGGGACGCCGGGCTCGATCGCGCCGAGTACGACGCGTACTACGCGATCAAGGGCCCCGACGAAAGCAGTCCGCGCCTCTTCTTCCAGCGGCGCGAGAAGTCACGGCCCGAGCACTATCCGCTCCACGTCGACCTCCTCGCGAAGGACCGCGAGGCCGAGATCGAGCGTCTGACGGCAGCCGGGGCGACTGCGACCGAGACGAAGACCGCCGGCGAGCGCGTCTGGACGGTCATGCGCGACCCGGACGCGAATCCGTTTTGCTTGGAGTGATCTCGCGCGCGGCCTCGGAGGCGCGCACCACCCGCCCGCCGAGCTGCTCGGCGATCGCAGCGGCGCGATCGTGCTCGGCGAGCACGACGATCGAGCCACCAAAGCCGCCGCCGGTGAGACGCGCGGCAAGCGCGCCTGCTGCATAGGCGCGCTCGACGAGCCGGTCGAGTTCCGGCGTCGAGACGTCGTAATCGTCGCGAAGGCTCGCGTGGCTTTCGCGAAAGATCCGTCCGAGCGCGTCAGCATCGTTGCGCTCGAACGCCGCAACCGCCTCGCGCACGCGCCGGTTCTCGGTCTCCACATGCCGGACGCGGCTGGGCATGCCGCCCGCGAGCTCGCGCTGACGGTCTGCGTACCCGGTATCCGCGAGCTCACGTTCGCCTGAGTCGACGACGATGACCGCGAGCGTCCCGGGCAGCGGCACGTGGCGGTACTCCAGCGTCGCGCAGTCGAGGAGGAGCGCACTGTCGGCGCGTCCGAGCAGCGACGCCGCCTGATCGAGGATGCCGCAAGGGACTCCCACGGCGCGGAGCTCTGCGCGACGGCACGCCGAGGCGAGCTCCAGAGGCTCGAGCTCGAAGTCGGCGAGCGCGCACAACGCGAGCGCGAGGGCGATCTCGAGAGCAGCCGAGGACCCGAGGCCCGCGCCGCTCGGAAGGTCCGACACGACGTCGCCTTCCATTCCGACCGGCCGGCGACCGAGCGCGGCCAGCTCCGCAGCCACGGCGGCCGGATAACGGCCCCAGCCTTCGACGTCGCCCGTCCCGTCGGCAGCAACCTCCACCGTCCTGCCGCCCGACGACAAGACGACTCGTTCCGCAGGCTCGACGTTCACCTCGACCGCGAGATCGACCGCGATCGGGAGGACCAGCCCGCCGGCGTAGTCCGTGTGGTCGCCGATCAGATTCACGCGGCCGGGCGCCCGGAAACGACGTCGCATGGGATGCTCACGCTAGTGAAGGTGACGCTTGTCGGCGCCGGCTCGACCGTCTTCGCGAAGACGCTGATCGGCGATCTCCTCAGCTTCCCGGAGCTCGCGGGCACGACGATCGCACTCATGGACATCGACGAGGAGCGGCTCCGCACGTCCACACGGATCGCCGAGAAGCTCAGCGAAAACGTCGGCGCGAATGCGCGAATCGAGACGACGACGGACCGCCGAACCGCCCTCGACGGCGCCGCCTACGTGATCACCATGTTCCAGGTCGGCGGGTACCGGCCCGCCACCGTCACCGACTTCGAGGTCCCGAAGCCGTTCCGCCTGCGCCAGACGATCGGCGACACGCTCGGTGTCGGCGGGATCATGCGCGGCCTTCGCACGATCCCCGTGCTGGTCGATCTCTGCCGCGACATGGAAGAGCTCTGCCCTGACGCGATCCTCCTCCAGCACGTGAATCCGATGGCGATGCTCTGCTGGGCCGTCGCGCGCACGAGCTTAGTGGAGACTGTCGGGCTCTGCCACTCGGTGCAGGGAACCGTGCGCGACCTTGCAGCCGATGCCGGCGTCCCCGCGAGCGAGGTCGACTACGTCTGCGCGGGGATCAACCATCTCGCGTTTTACCTCGAGCTGAGCCACGGCGGGCGCGATCTCTATCCGGAGCTTCGTCGCGTCCTCGCGGAGAACCGCGTGCCCGACTGGAACCGCGTCCGCTACGAGGTCTTCCGGCACTTCGGCTACTTCAGCACGGAGTCGTCCGAGCACCTCGCCGAATACGTGCCGTGGTTCCTGCACGGCGCCCGTCCGGAGCTCGTCGCGGAGTTCAACATCCCGCTCGACGAATACCCGCGCCGCTGCGAGCAGCAGATCGCCGAGTGGGAGGCGCTCCGCAGAGCGCTCGACCACGACGGCGGCGCGCCGATGACGACGGCGCGGAGCGACGAGTACTGCGCAAGGATCGTGCACGCGCTCGAGACGGGAGAGCCGTTCCGCTTCAACGGGAACGTGCCGAACGGCGGGCGGCTGCTCGAGAACCTGCCCGAGGACTGCTGCGTCGAGGTCCCGTGCGTCGCGGACGAGCGCGGCCTCACGCCGCAGCCCGTCGGCGCAGTGCCACCGCAGCTCGCAGCGCTGATCGAGACGAACGTCAACGTCCAGCGGCTGACGGTCGAGGCGGCGCTGACCGGCCGGCGCGACCACGTCGACCACGCGGCGATGCTCGACCCCCACACGGCCGCAGAGCTCACGCTCGAGGAGATCCACGCGCTCGTGGACGAGCTGCTCGGGGCTCACGGCGAGCTCGTGCCACCGCTCTGCTGATTAGCCCTCGCGGCGCTCCCAGGCGATCGGATCCGGCCATGACGCCTCCCGGCCGCGCGCCCTGAGAGCACCCGCGATCGTCTGGTGTCGGTAGGCGTTCAGCACGAGGACGTGCGCGACGGCACCGCCGAACGTGAAGGTTTCCGGCGGCTCGCACGTCGCGTCGACGAACGCGGTGTTCCACGCCGAGCGGTCGCGGATGTCCCGGACGAGGCCGGCGAACTCGTCGCCCGCGCGCTCGAGCCTCGCCTGCATGCCCGGCAGCGACATGTCGTCCGAGTCCTCGAACACGCGCCCGGTGATCGCGGCGGCCCACATCTCTTTCGTGGACACGAGCCGGTTGAGCATCGAGCGGATGCTTCGCTCGTCGCCGCCGAACGCGTACGGCGCCGGCTCGAGCGCGACCGGCGCGTCGAGCTCGGAGTCCGACAGGTGCGCCGCCTCGTCCAGCAAGCTGTTCGCCGCCCAGTTGTCGTGCTCGATCATGCGATCGGTCAGGTCCATCGATCTCCTCCTTTGGTCGTCGCCCGGAACGAGCAGGCCGCCGGGCGGATGGAAGTGGACGCCGTTCGGAGCAGGCGCCCGGAACTCGTGCGCTCCATGCGCGCGAAACTCGCTCGGCGAGACGCCGAAGGTGCGGCGGAACGCCCGCGTGAACGCCTCCGGCGACCCGTACCCGGCGTCGAACGCCAGCTCGATCACAGGCCGGTCGCCGCTCCGCAACTCGTGTGCCGCCCGCTCGAGCAGCAAACGTCGCCGGAAGCGCCCCGGCGACTCGCCCAGCGCAGCGGCGACGAGCCGGTCGAAGTGGAAGCGGCTCAGGTGGGCCCTGCGCGCCAGCTCGACGCCGGCCGCCGGATCGTCGACGCTCGCCACGAGAACGTCGACGAGGTCGCGGAGCCTGTCACGCGAACCGACGGAAGCCATGAGGCGATGATGCGCTCCACGGGCCTGGGCCGCCTGATCGCCTTTGCCGACTTGAGCCTGCGGCGCCCGTCTCGCCGCGTCACGATAATGCGGGCGTGCAGGTTCAGAAGTACGTCTTCTCCGAGCTGGACACAGGCGAGCGCGTGATCTCCGAGCGCGTGCCGAGCGTGCGCTCGGTCGCGATCGGCTTCTGGATCGGCGCCGGCTCGCGCGACGAGACGGACGCGAAGGCCGGCGTGTCGCACTTCATCGAGCACCTGCTCTTCAAGGGCTCGGAGCACTACACGGCTCAGCAGATCGCCGAGATCTTCGACGGGCTCGGCGGGGAGCTGAACGCGGCCACCTCGCGCGAGCACACGATGGTCTATGCACGAGTCCCCGACGACCACGTCCAGACGGCGCTGAACGTGATGACGGACATGGTCTTCGCGCCCGCGTTCTCCGATCTCGACTCGGAGCGCGAGGTCGTGCTCGAGGAGATCGCGATGTACGAGGACACGCCGCAGGAGCTCGTCCACGACCTCTTCTCGGAGGCGGTGTTCGGGCGCCATGCGCTCGGGCGGCCGGTGATCGGCACGGCAAATGTCATCTCCTCCGTCACGAAGCGCGTGCTGCAGTCCTACCACCGGCAGATGTACGCGGGCGGGAACGTCGTCATCGCGGCGGCCGGGAACATCGAGCACAACCGGTTCGTGCGGATGTTGCAGCGAGCGCAGTCGCAGCAACGTCCACCGGCAGGCGGACCGCGCGTCCGCCGCCCGCTCGTGAAAGCGCCGCCGCCGAGCTTCCGCTTCGCGAAGAAGGACACCGAGCAGTACCACGTTTGCATCGGCGCTCCGGGCATCTCGCGTTCCGACCGGCGTCGGTTTGCGGCGTCGATCCTGGATGCGATCCTCGGCGGGTCCGCGTCCTCGCGGCTCTTCCAGGAGATCCGCGAGAAGCGCGGCATGGCCTACGCCGTGTACTCGTTCGCGTCGCAGTACACGGATACCGGACTCGTGGGCGTCTACCTCGGCACGCGCGAGGAGAACCTCGCCCCCTGCCTGCAGATCGCCGGAGAGCAGCTCCAGGACATCGCGGCCGGACACGTCGAGCCGGCGGAGCTCGCGCGGGCGAAGGAGAACCTGAAGGGACGGATCATGCTCTCGATGGAGTCGACGTCGAACCGGATGACGCGGCTCGGCAAGTCGCTCGTGACGGACACCGAGCTGCTCTCGTTCGAGCGGATCATCGCCGAGCTCGACGCCGTCGAAGCGGACGAGGTGGCCGAGCTCGCCGGCCTGCTGCTCGCGCCGGAGAAGCTGTCGCTGTCCGGGATCGGACCGAGCGAGCGCGTGTTCCGCGCGGCCGCGCGGCGGCTGAACCCGGCCGTGCTGGCGCGCGCCGCGTGAAGCTCGCGCTGCTGGGCCCTCGGGGGAAGGTCGGCCGCGCCCTCGCACCTGCGTTGGAGGCGGCGGGTCACGAAGTGCGTGGGATCCCGCGCGGGGAGACGATCGACGTGCAGGGACTCGACGCGGCGATCGACTTCACGACGCCCGCGGCCGGCGCGGAGACCATCCGTGCGTGCCTCGAGCAGGACCTGCCGTGCATCGTCGGGACGACCGGAATCGACCTCCGGCCGCTCGCGACGCTCGCCGAGGAGCGTGGGCTCGTCCTCTTTCATGCGCCGAACTTCGCGCTCGGCGCGGTCCTGATGATGCGCTTCGCGCAGGAAGCAGCCCAGTTGATGCCGCGCGCGGAGATCATCGAGCTCCACAACGAAGCGAAGCGCGACGCGCCGTCGGGAACCGCGAAGGCGACCGCGGTACTCGTGGGCGGCGATCCCGCGATTCACTCAGTACGTCTTCCGGGTCTCGTCGCGCACCAAGAGGTGCTCTTCGGCGGCGAAGGTCAGCTGCTGACGATCCGCCACGACACGTTCTCGCGCGACGCGTTCGTCCCCGGCGTCCTGCTCGCGCTCGAGAAGCTGTCGACGCTTCCACCGGGGCTGACCGTCGGCCTCGACGCCTTGCTCTAGCCCTCCCCAGGGCTGGACGGCGCACACCGGCGGGTCACGGACATCTCGGCGTAGCTGTACACGTCCGGTGCGCGTCGTTGACCCGGAAGACTAGAATCAACGCCGTGCTCGGTGAGCTCCTAACCGCCGTCGTCACGCCTTTCGACGCCGACCGAGCGGTCGACTACGACCGGTTCCGCGAGCTCGCCAACTACCTGGTCGACAACGGCTCGGACGGCCTCGTCGTCGCGGGCACGACCGGTGAGAGCCCGACCCTGAGCGACGACGAGCGGCTCGAGCTCTTCCGCGTCGCCGTCGACGCAATCGGCGGCCGCGCGACGGTCGTCGCAGGAACGGGCACGTACTCGACCTCGCACTCCGTGCACCTGACGCGAGAAGCGCACGACATAGGCGTCGACGCGTTCCTCGTCGTCACGCCGTACTACAACAAGCCGCCGGTGCGCGGCATCGTCCGCCACTTCAAGACGATCGCGGCCGAGAGCGACAAGCCGATCATCGTCTACAACATCCCGGGTCGCGTCGCTCTGAATCTCGATCCCGACGCGATCGCCGAGCTGGCGGAGATCCCGACCGTCCGTGCGGTGAAGCAGGCGAACGACGACCTCGAGCAGGCGCGCAGGATCCTTGCCGAGACCGACCTCGATCTCTACGCGGGCGACGACGTCCTCGTCTATCCGTTCCTCGAGCTCGGAGGGATCGGCGGCGTCTGCGTGCACACGCACGTCGTCGGCCCGCAAGTCAAGCGGATGATCGGCGCGTTCCGAGACGGCGACGCGGAGACCGCAAAGCGCATCGACGAGGAGATCGCGGCGTCGTACGAGCTGTTGAAGGTCCAGACGAATCCGGTCGCGATCAAGGCCGCGCTCAACCTGGTCGGCCACCCGGTTGGCGGCCTGCGACTACCGCTCGTCGAAGCGAGCGACGACGAGATCGCTGCGATCCGCAGCTGCCTCGAGCGGCTCGGCGTGCTCGCCGCCGCTCCCGCCTGACGCCGGCGCGTCTGCGAGCGCGAGCCCGATCTCGTCGGTCGCATCGCGGAGCGCCAGCTCGACGTGACGCGGCGGCAGTCGCGGCGCCTCGACGACGAGGAAGCCGACGAGCGCACTCGTCTCGCGCCGGAGGGAGAGCGCGAGCACGACGCCTTCGCGACCGAGCTCGGCACCGGCGGCCACGATCGCATCGGCTCCCGACTCCGCCTCACGGACGAGCCAGCTGAGCAGCGCCTCCTCGGGCGGCCCCTGGCCGCGCTGCCGCTCGATGCTCCCGCCGAGGCCGTCCTCGTCCCAGGCGACCAGCGCTCCCCACGACAGCGGCCACGCCTTCCCGATCAGATCGAGCAGCGCGGCGAAGATCGCCCCGCGGCCCGGCGCGTGGAGCGCCGCGCGCAACGAGTGGGCGAGCCGTGCCGACCTGGCCCGCGCGCGCAGCTGCAGCACGACGCCGGATGCGCCGACCCACGCGCCGAGCGCCGCGAGCCACGTCTCGTGGAAGCCGAGCCCCGCGAGCAGGACGACGAGACCGCCGAGCGCGAGCAGATCCGGCCGTTCCTTCAGGTCACGCCTGCCGCGAATCGCGCCCAGGCGGTACGGCGCCGACGCGCTGCGGATCTCCGCGAGCTCGTCGGCGGTCAGGACCTCTGCGGGGTCGAAGCCGCGCTGGACCGCCACGAACGCCTTGCCGACCGTTGGATGGAACTGCGTGCCGAGGTTTCGCTCGATCTCGGCGAGCGCGTCCCTACGTGAGACCCCCGGCCGATACGGGCGGTCGCTCGTCATCGCGTCGAAGCTGTCCGCGACGATCAGGAAATGGGCGGCCAGCGGCAGATCCTCGTCGCCGACACCGTAGTACCCGGCGCCGTCGAACCGCTCGTGGTGGAGCTCGACCGCGCGTGCCTGCGTCTTGACGAACTCGAAGCGCTGCAGCAGCCGTGCGGACAAGCGGGGATGTCTGCGGACGGCCGACCACTCCTCGCGGTCGAGCTGCCCCGGCTTCCTCAGCACGGATGCGTCGACCGCGACCTTGCCGAGGTCGTGCAACCGTCCGGCCCAGCGGAGGCGGTCGATGTCCGAGAACGGGAGCCGGAGCGCACGCGCGAGCTGGTCGACGTACCCCGCGACGCGGAAGGAGTGCCTGTAGGTCGACGGATCGCGCTCGTCGACGATGTTGGCGAACGTCTCGAGCGCGCGGAGGGTCTCGCGCTGCAGCCGCGTCACGCGGAGGTTGGCGTGGTGGACGGCGAGCCCGAGCGGGACGAGCAGGACGACGTCCCAGGGGTGCGTGATCGCGAGGAGCGCGGCGACGACACCGAACGCGACCTCGCCGAGGCTCCACGCGACGCGTGGGTCGAACGCCTCGTGCGCGTAGACCATGTCGAGCAGCAGCGCGCGCACGGTCAGGTAGACCACCGCGAGCGCGACGAGCGGAATGAGGTCGTCGAGGAGCTTCAGCTCCCCGACGTGTCCTCCCGCGAGCCGGAACGCGCCGCCGGCGGCAGCCGTCGCAACGGCGAATGAGGCGGCACGGAAGCAGACGTCGACGAACGCGCGCCCGCGGATGACCGCGCCGGCGACGACGCCAGCCGCCGCGACGAACGCGGCGACCCACGGCCCGAGCAACAGGACCGCCGCGACCTGCACGGCGGCAGCGAGCTGGAACCGCTCCGTCTCGACCGGCTCGCGCGACCGTTCGCGTCCGGCCTCCTCGAAGAGCTCGACGACGATCACGGCGGCGAGGAAGAGGGCGAACGTCGTCCCACGCGCGTCGAACGCCTTCCACGCGCCGACGGCAACCGTGGCGACGCCGAGGAGGATCGTGCCGAGGACAGGGCCAGGCGGCCGCATGGGGTGTCTATCGGCGAAGCCCATCGGTCCGATTAAGGAGTCCTGGGTAGCTTCGTGACGTCGCCGACCCTAGCCCGCACGGCAGACGGCCACGCGGGCAGAGTCCGCACGGCCTTTACGGTCGGCGCCGCCGAGTCGGCGCCTTGGCGTATGGCGTATCGGCGGCCTCAGGCATCCCGCTTAGACTGAGGCGGATGGCGGACAGCTGCCGAATCGTGGCCCTCGGCGGCCTCGGCGAGGTCGGGAAGAACATGACGGCGCTCGAGTGCGACGGGGCGATCGTCGTGATCGACGCCGGGCTCGCGTTCCCGCGCGACGAGCATCTCGGCGTCGACCTCGTCCTCCCGGACTTCACGTACCTGCGCGAGCGCGCGGCCGACGTCCGCGCCGTCGTCCTCACACATGCGCACGAGGATCACGTCGGCTCGCTCCCGTATCTGCTCCGCGAGGTTCGCATCCCGGAGGTCTGGGCGACCCGGCTGACGCTCGGGCTCGTGAAGTCCAAGCTGGACGAGCACGGGCTGACGCGCGCGGCCGAGCTCCGTGAGATCCACCCGGACGACCCGTCGCGGAACGTCGGCCCGTTCGCGATCTCGTTCGTGCGGATGGCGCACTCGGTGCCGGACTGCGTCGCCGTCGTCCTCGAGACGCCGGCCGGCCGCATCGTGCACACCGGCGACTGGAAGCTCGACCACACGCCGATCGACGGCCTGAAGACCGACGTCGGCCGCCTCGCCGAGCTCGGCAACGACGGGGTCGCGCTGATGCTCGGGGACTCGACGAATGCCGAACGTCCCGGGATGACGCCGTCGGAGCGCGTGGTCGGCGAGGCGTTCCGCCAGATCATCCCGCTCCGGCAGGGCCGTGTGCTCGTCTCGTCGTTCGCGTCGAACGTGCACCGGATGCAACAGGCGATCGACGTCGCGATCTCCGTCGGCCGGAAGGTGTGCATCGTGGGCCGCTCGATGCGCAAGAACGTGAACATCGCGCGGAACCTCGGCTACATCGACGTCCCCGACGACGTCCTCGTGCGACCGCCCGACCTGGACGAGCTCGCGCCGCACGAGCAGATGATCCTCTGCACGGGCTCGCAGGGCGAGCCGCTGTCGGCGCTGACGCGGATCGCGTACCGCGACCATCCCGCCGTCCACGTCGAGCGCGGCGACACCGTGATCATCTCGGCGAAGCCGGTGCCGGGGAACGAGTTGCGCGTGCACGACGCGATCAACCAGCTCGCGAAGGCCGGCGCGGAGGTGTTGCACCAGGAGATCGCGCCGGTGCACGTGTCGGGGCACGCCTGCGCGGAGGAGATCCGAACGCTCATCTCGCTCCTACGCCCACGCAACGTGATGCCGATCCACGGCGAGTTCCGGATGCTGGCCGCGCATGCGCAGCTCGCGCGCGATGCCGGTGTTCCTGCGAGCGCGATCGTGATCGCAGAGAACGGGACGGTCGTCGAGCTTTCGCGCGAAGGCGTGCGGGTCGTCGACGAGGTGCCGGCGGGGATCACGTTCGTCGACGGGCTCGGAGTGGGGGACGTGCACGACGTCGCGCTGCGCGACCGCCAGCGCCTGTCGGAGGACGGCGTCCTCATCATCGTCGCCACGCTCGCGGCCACGAACGGCGGCTCGGCCGGCCCGCCGGAGCTGATCGCGCGCGGATTCGGCGACGACACCGGGCCGTTGCTCGACGAGCTCCGGGAAGAGGCGGACCGCGCCTTGCGCGAGTGCCTCGACGACGACATCTCGGAGATCAAGCTCCTGCAGGAGCATCTCCACGACGAGG
>VAYM01000034.1 GCA_005884945.1 Actinomycetota bacterium
CGTCCGATACGACAACGCCTCGGCCATGTGCTCGGATCGCACGGCGTCATCGTCCGCGAGGGCGGCGATCGTTCGGGCGACGCGCGCGATCCGAGCGCGTCCCCGCCCGGAAAGTCCCAGCCGTTCGACTGCCCGCGTCAGCATCGCGTCTGCCGCCTCGTCACGGGGAGGCGCAACACGGCCCAGCCGTTCTCGTGCGACACAGACCCGGTCGCGAACCGGCGCGGAAGCCTCCCCCGGCCCGCCGGCGAGCTCGATCGCGCGCGGTCGCGGCATCGCGACGACGAGGTCGAACCGGTCGAGGAGCGCGCGCGACAACTTGTCGCGGTACCGCGCGAGCCGTTGCGCCGAGCACGTGCACTGGAGATTCGGATCGCCGCGCGCACCGCACGCGCACAGGTTCATGGTCCCGATCAGCTGGAACCGCGCCGGGAACCTCACGTTCCCCGCCGCCCTCGCGACGCTGATCACGCCGTCCTCGAGCGGCTGCCGCAACGCCTCGAGCGCGGGGCGCTGGAACTCCGCGAGCTCGTCGAGCAGCAGGACGCCGTGATGCGCGAGACTCGCCTCTCCGGGCCGCAGCCTCGGTCCGCCGCCCACGATCGCCGCGGTCGACGCGCTGTGATGCGGCGCGCGGAACGGCGGCTCGTTCACCAGCGGATGAGCCGCGTCCAGCAGCCCGGCGACCGAATGGATGCGGGTGACCTCGAGCGCCTCGTCCTCCCGCAGCGGCGGCAGGATGCCCGGTAAGCGCCGCGCCAGCATCGTCTTGCCCGTTCCGGGCGGCCCGCCGAGCAGGAGGTTGTGCCCGCCTGCAGCGGCGAGCTCCAACGCACGCCGCCCGCGCTCCTGGCCGCGAACGTCGAGAAGATCGAGTGCCGCCGTCGCCGGGACGGCGCCGTTCGTCGGGACGTACGGCTCGAGCTCGAGCTCGCCGCGCAGGTAGCGCGCCGCATCGGCGAGGTGCCGGACGGGAATCGGCTCCACCCCGGCGAGCGCGGCCTCACCGCACGCGTCCGATGGGCAAAGGATCTCGGTCAGACCGACGCGGCGCGCGCCCTCGGCAACGGCCAGCACTCCGCCGACGCGCCGAACCCGCCCGTCCAGGGCGAGCTCGCCGATGGATGCATGCTCGGCCAGCCGCGCGTGCGGAATCTGGTGTGACGCGGCGAGGAGCGCGAGGGCGATCGGCACGTCGAAACCCGAGCCCTCCTTTCGAAGCTCCGCCGGCGCGAGGTTGACGACGATGCGACCGCCCGGCCATTTCAGCTCCGCCGAGCGAATCGCGCTTGCGACGCGTTCTTTCGCTTCCTGGCACGCACGGTCGGCAAGCCCGACGATTGCGAACGCGGGTGCGGCGAGCTCGCGCACATGCGCTTCGACCTCGACCTTTCGTGGTTCGAGTCCGACGAGTGCATGCGTGATTGCACGTGCGAGCACGCAACGACGGTACGCGTGAAAGACGTACGTGTCTGTGCCGACTTAGAAACGACTTACGAGCACGTCTTCGAAGAACTCGCCCGCACGCCGACGTGTGCGGCGATTCACGTGGCGCCGAAGACGGACCTCGAGACGCAGACCGGCGCGCACCGAGCGGCGACGCGAGGAGCCGTCTACCTGTCGATCCAGAAGACGCGGCGCACCACGCGCGGATCGGCGTGCGCGCGCTCCGAACGACCCGCGACTCGGAACCCCCACGACTCGATCGCGTGTTCGAGCGTCCGCTCCTCGGCTTCCTCGTTGAACGAGCCGATGATCAGGCGGTCGCAGAACTCGAGGAGATGCGCAATCAGATCGCGACGACGCGGCGGCGGCACGTACTCGAGCCCGGTCCGGACGAAGTCGAACCGGCGCGGCGAGGTCCACGTCAGCGCGTTTCCGACGAAGATCCGATCCGCCCACTGTGGAAGGCGGCGGCGTGCGAGGGCGGCCAGCTCCGACGCGATCTCGAGCCCGTACGGCTCGACGCGATGCCGCGACCAGCGGACGATGCACTCCATCAGGTAGCCGCTCGCGCAGCCGACGTCGAGGAACGTGCCGTCACGCTCGATCGCATCGGCGACGTGGCTCCGGGCTTCCTCCCACAGCGCCTCGCCGCCGGACTTCCCCGACTGGGCCCACGGCGTCTCCGCGGCGAGGTACGCCGGGACGACGAGATCGGCCATCGCCCGGTGCCAGCCCCCCTCGTCGATCTCGCCGCGTTCGAGCGCAGCGTCGATCGCGGCGATCTCGCGCCAGCCGCCGTCCTTCAGCGCCTCGATCTCGTCAGAAGGCATCCGGGACGCGCTCCAGCTTGCCGCTCCTCTCGACGACGACGTCGAACGTCACGCGACAGTGTGCATGGTCGTGCCGAGCCGCGAGCCACGTCTCGGCGGCACGCCGGATCCGTCGCATCTTCTCGGCGGTGACCATCTCGAGCGGGTCGCCGAACCGCGTACCGGACTTCGACTTCACCTCGCAGAAGACGAGCGACCGCCCACGCCGCGCGATCAGGTCGAGCTCGTAGCCGGCGATCCAGACGTTCGTCCCGAGGATGCGATAACCGCGCAGCCGGTACCACCACGCGGCACGGCGTTCCGCGGCGTTTCTCGGGCGGCCCACGCGGCGAACCTAGCTGCGAATCCGCCACGGATTCGAGTCGAAATCGGAGCTAGAGTGCAACCGAGGCCGATGAAGGGACCGGTCGTTGCGATTTCTGTCGCGCTCGCATTGCTGGGTGCTGCCGGAGCCCAGGCGAAAGCTCCTCCCGACGGCGTCCAGATCTGCGGAGCCGACGGTGCCTGCATCAACGTGTCACCTCAACAGGCGGAGCAGGAGTGGGCTCTCTGGTCTCCGGGCGATCCCTACGAGGGCTCGGCCGCTGCGAGCGTCTCACCCTTCTACGTCGTTCATTGGCATTGGCCCGGCGGGCCGGAAAACACCGGCTACTACATCCCCGCGGCCGGCAAGACGTGGCAACGCGCCGACGATGGCAGCGCGAGCTGGTTCGACGTCCACGACGCCCGTGGACTGAGATCCATGACCGCGAGCCTCCAGCCGTTCGGTGCACCGCGGTTCGCGCGAGTCATGGTGGGCCGTCGGGTCGTACGCGATCCCGGCTCATACGCCACGTTGTTCGGCCGCGGCTACGACGTCTGGCCGATGATCATGCCCGGATGGATCCCGGTCAGGTTCGAGGCTGCCACGCCGAACCCCTGGAGCGATCCAGGAACGGACGTGCGGATCTCCTACCGCGGGGCTTTGCTCTGGGAGAGCGGCACGATCGTCAAGATCCGACTGGGACTGGCTCGGCGGATTCGCCGCGGAGCCTCGCTGCGCGGATAGCGTCCGCCTCTTCCTCGCTCAGGTAGCACAGCGCCTGGAACGAGCGGCGGTGAAGTCGCGACGGGCCGCGCTCGCGCACGATCGCCGAATGTCCCGGGGTGATGTAGCCGACGTGCGAGGAGAAGCCGTAGTGCGGGAAGAGTGCGTCCATGCGCCGCATCAAGCGGTCGCGCGTCACCTTCGCAACGATCGAGGCGGCCGCGATCGCCGCGCTCTTCTCGTCGCCGTCGACGACCGCGCGGTGCGGCGGCGCGGTCGGGCCGAGCTTGAAGCCGTCGACGAGACACACCTCGGCCGGCGGCGAGAGCGAGCGCAGGATCGAGCGCATCGCGGCGAGATTGGAACGATGCAGGCCTTTGCGGTCGATCTCGCCCTGCGGGATCATGCGCACCTCGATCCGCTCGGCGCAGCCGAGCACTCCGCGGAAGAGCTCCTCACGCTGCTCGGCCGTGCATTGCTTCGAGTCGTTGAGGAGCCCGAGCGG
The DNA here is from genome assembly GCA_005884945.1 of Actinomycetota bacterium. Lineage (GTDB taxonomy): Bacteria > Actinomycetota > Thermoleophilia > Gaiellales > Gaiellaceae > 3-1-20CM-4-69-9. The sequence goes on from VAYM01000034.1 coordinate 3,809, forward strand.
TCGCACCTTGTGGTCGCGGAGGCAGTCGTAGTCGAGGAGCACGCCTGCCACCACGAGCGGCCCCGCAAGTGAGCCCCGGCCGGCCTCGTCCGTCCCGGCGACGAGCCTCGCCCCGAGGTTCCGGTCGAACTTCAGGAGCTTCTGGCCGGTCCGGCGCACGAGCGCCGAGGATAGCGGCGGCTCAGGAGGGCTTGACGGGCTCTGGCTCGGCCGCGGCTTCCGGCTCGCCCGCTGCTTCCGGCTCCGCCGGTGCCTCCACCTCGGCCGGCGCCTCCGACTCGACCGCCGGCTGCTCGGCGGCGGCCGGCGGCTCCACCGTCGCATCGACCGTCTTCTTCTCGGTCGACCTCGCCGCGGCCGCCTCCGGGCCGTACCGCCGCTCGCGGACGCGCGCTTTCTTGCCGACCTTGCCGCGCAGGTAGTAGAGCTTGGCGCGGTGCACGTCGCCGATCGCCGTGACCTCGATCTTGTCGATCTTCGGCGAGTGGAGCGGGAACGTCCGCTCGACGCCGACTCCGAACGACTGCTTCCGAACCGTGAAGGTCTCGCGCGCGCCGGCTCCCTGCCGCTTCAGCACGATCCCCTCGAAGACCTGGATCCGCTGCCGCTGGCCTTCGATCACCTTGAAGTGGACGCGCACGGTGTCCCCCGCCTTGAACTGCGGGATACCCTCGCGCAGCTGGGCGCGCTCGAGGCTGTCGATCACGTTGCTCATACGAAGAGGGCCCCGGAGGGCCACGGGATGCTAGCGAATGTGGATCACCTTGGTGCCGCGCTTGATCTCGACGACCCTCCCGACGAGATTCGCCCGGGGCACGAGACCCCAGACGCGCGAGTCGCAGGAGGAGGCGCGGTTGTCTCCGAGGAGCAGGTAGCGCCCGGCCGGGATCAGGCCGCCGCGAAAGGACTCGGTATCGCGGCGCGAGCGCTGGATGTACGGCTCGTCGAGCTTCGTGCCGTCGATATAGACGTGGCCGCTCCGCTCCGACCAGCGCTCGCCCGGTAAGCCGATCAGCCGCTTGATGAAGGTCCCGCCCGCGCCACATTTGCGCACGGCCGCGGGAGGAGTCCCGAAGACGACGATGTCGCCGCGCTCCGGCTTGCGGTGACCGTACGCGACCGCCGCGACGCGGTCCATCTGATCGGCCTCGCAGCCGATCCCCGGCCGCGCGCAATGGAGTGTCGGCTCCATCGACGAGCTCGGGACACGGTACGTCTTCGTGTCGGTGTCGGCGGAGCACCCGGCGAGAACCGCGACGGCGGCGACCGCGAGCGCGCGCCGAGTCAATGGAACGAGATGCGGCTCGGCGGCCAGTAGGTGGCGAAGACCTCGCCGATCAGGTTCTTGCGCGGTACGAGGCCCCAGACCCGCGAGTCGCACGACGAGCTGCGGTTGTCGCCCATCATCAGGTACATGTTGTGCGGAATCCGCGTCATCGTGCTGCGCGGTGGGATGTCTGCGAGCGTGAGCGTCTGCGAATCGCGCCGGTCCGCGTGGATATACGGCTCGTTCAGCTTCTTGCCGTTGATGTAGACGTACCCGGATCGCTCCTCCCACACCTCGCCCGGTAGCCCGATCAGCCGCTTCACGAACGTGCCGCCGGCGCCGCACTTCACTTTGGCGAGCGGCGGCGTGTGGAAGACGACGATCTCGCCTCGCTTCGGATCGCGGAAGTGGTAGATGAAACGGTTCGCGAGCACGCGGTCCGACGTGTCGGCCTCGCAACCTGTGCCGGGCCGCGCGCAGTGGAGCGTCGGCTCCATCGACGACGACGGGATCCGGTACGGGTTGACGACCCACGCCTTGATCGCGAGCACGATCGCGACGGCGCCGGCGATGGTGACGACCCAGTCGATCGCGACGCGCCAGCCATGCGGCAGGTTCGGGAACAGCCGGTCGATCGGGTTGTGCGACTTGCGCTTCGCCGGCTGCAGGCGCGCTCCGTCGCGTTGCTCGTCGTACCGCGCGCGCTCCTCCGGATCGGAGAGCACGTCGTACGCGTCGCGCAACTCGCGCCAGAAGCCGTCCTCCCAGCCGCGCTCGAGCGCGTTGCGCCGGTACGCGGCCTCGATCTCCTGCGGCGTCGCCTCGGGCGAGACGCCGAGCGTTGCGTAGTGGTCGTTCACAGAACGGTTCTCCGTCTGCTCTGTTCGCGACGCCATTCGTCGATCTTTCCGTGGTCGCCGGAAAGGAGAACCTCGGGAACGCGCCAGCCGCGGAACTCCGCCGGCCGCGTGTAGTGCGGGTACTCGAGCCCGCCCTCGAGCTCGGCCGAGAAGCTCTCCCACGTCCCTGACTCGTCGCGGATCGCGCCGGGAAGACGACGAGCGATCGCGTCGACGAGAACCATGGCGGGCAGGTCGCCGTTCGAGAGGACGTACGGCCCGATCGAGATCGCGTCGGACGCGAGGTGTTGCACGACGCGTTCGTCGAACCCTTCGAACCGGGCCGACAGGAGCGTGAGGTGCGGCTCCTGCGCGAGTTCCTCCACAACGTCCTGCGTCAACTGCCGTCCCTGCGGCGTCAGCGCGACGACGCGGTGCCCTGGCACGCCGCCGTAGGCCGCGTCGAGTGCCGCGGCGACGACGTCCACGCGCAAGACCATCCCGGCACCGCCGCCGTAGGGCTCGTCGTCGACCTGGCCGGCGCGGAGCGGGGTCGTGTCGCGGTACGAGAGCAGCCGGAGGTCGAGCTCGGTGCCGAGGACGGCGGCAAGCGGCCGCTGTTCGGTGAGCCACGCGAACGCGTGGGGGACGAGGGTGAAGACGTCGAGCTGCACGGGGCGAGTCGAATCAGGTTAGCCGGGGTCTGCGTATCCCGGCGCGACGAGGATGCGACGCGCATCGAGGTCGACCTCGCGCACGCAGTCCTCGACCATCGGCAGCGACAGACCGGAGTCCAGCTCGAGCACGTCGTTCGCCACTCCCGGCGCGACATCGGCGACGCGGCCGAGTGGACGGCCTCCGTCCTCCTCCACGTCGAGGCCGACGAGCTGGAAGACGTAGTACTCGTCCTCCTCCGCCGGCGGGAGCGACGCTCGCGGAACCTCGAGCGCCGTCCCGCGCTCGACGGAGCGGTCGAGACGGATGACCGGCCGCCTGCCCGCGCGCTTCGACTCGACGATCTCCGCCTCGCCGCGGCCGACGAGCAGCTTGCGGCCGAGCTCGAACCGCGACGAGTCCTCGCTCGCGTCGTCGACGACGAACGCGCCGGCGAGGCCGTGCGGCTTGCCGACGACGCCGACCGGCACGCGCTCCGCGACGTAGAGCCGTTCGAAGAACTGCGTCGCCTCCTCGGGCGTCGCGACCGGCCACTCCTCGGGCCAGCCGACCGCGGCGATGTCGCGCGCCGTTTTCTCGACGTCGTACTCCGTCCGTCGATGCTCGACGCCCGGCCCGAGCCGCACCCAGTACGCGCCCGGCTCCTGCTCGTACGGCATGCCGACGCTGCCGGCGTTGACGACTCGCACGGCGTCGACCGTGCGATCGAACTGCACGTGCGTGTGTCCGCAGACGACGACGCGCTCGGAGCTGCCCGCCGCCGCCGCGAGCCAGCGATCGGCGGGACTGATTGCCGTCAGCACCTCTTCGTCGCTGCGCGGCGTGGCATGACAGAAGAGGACGTCGCCGAGCCCTTCGATCGCGACGCGCTGCGTCAGGCTCAGCCGACCGAGAAAGGCAAGCTGCTCCTGGGAAAGGCGCTCGCGCATCCAGGCGAGCAGCTCTGGCGGTGCCATCCCCTGGCGGTCGCGCTCGGCGAGCTCGCGGTCCGCGTTGCCGCGAACCCAGAGGACGCGATCGCCGAGCCCGCGCAGCCGGTCGATCGTCTCCGCCGGCCAGGGCCCCGCCGCGACGTCCCCGCCGACCACGATCGTGTCCGCATCGCCGACCTCTGCGAGCACCGCCTCGAGGGCGGGCAGGTTGCCGTGGACGTCGTAGAGCGCGGCGACCGTCAATCGACGATCTCGAGCCGGACGCGCCGCCGTTCGCGCGCCGCGCTCGCGCGGACGATTGCGCGCAGCGCGCGTGCGATTCGGCCCCGGCGTCCGATCACCTTGCCGCGGTCCTCCTCCGCAACGTGCAGGCGGAGCACGAGCTCGTCGTTCTCGTCGACTTCCTCGACGCGAACTGCGTCCGGCTCGTCGACGAGCTGGCGCGCGAGGTACGCGAGGAGCTCCGCCACGGCTAGGTGATGTTCTTCGCCTTCAGCAACTTCTGGACCGCGCCGGACGGCTGCGCGCCCTTCCCGAGCCAGTCCTTCACCTTCTGCTCGTCCAGCTCGATCGTCGACGGCTCCGTCTGCGGGTTGTACCGTCCGACGATCTCGATGAACCTGCCGTCGCGCGGCGAGCGCGAATCGGCGACGACGACGCGATAGATCGGATTCTTCTTCGACCCGACCCGCGTCAAACGCAACTTCACAGCCAATTCGTTACCTCCGACTCTTTGTTCGTTTCTTCTTCTTGTTCGACTTCGTCGCCTTGCGCCGCGGCTGCTGCATGTCCGGTGTCACGCCGCCGGTGAGGGCGCCGAGATCAGGCATCTTGCCGCGGCTGACGCCCTTCATGATCTTCTCCATCTGCTTGCGCGCCTCGAGCAGCCGGTTGACCTCCTCGACGGTCGTCCCGGAGCCGCCCGCGATCCGCTGCCGCCGCGAGCCGTCGATCACCGCCGGCCGCCCCCGTTCGAGCGGCGTCATCGACAGGATCACCGCCTCGACGCGCCCGAGCTGCTTCTCGTCCACGTCGTCGAGCCCGTCGAGCTGGCTGCCGAGCCCGGGGATCATCTTCAGGATCCCCTGCAGCGGGCCCATGCGCCGCAGCATCTTGTAGCTGCGCAGGAAGTCGTCGAAGGAGAACTGGCCCTTCAGCATGCGGGCCTCCATCTCCTTCTGCTCGTCCTCCTCGACCGCCGCCTCCGCCCGCTCGATCAGCGTCAGGACGTCGCCCATGCCGAGGATGCGCGACGCCATCCGGTCGGGATGGAAGTACTCGAGCTGGTCGAGCTTCTCGCCGACGGAGATCAGCTTGATCGGGCGACCGGTGACGGCCTTGACGGACAGCGCCGCACCGCCGCGCGCGTCGCCGTCGAGCTTCGTCATCAGGACACCGTCGAACGCGACGCGCTCCTGGAACGCGAGCGCGACGTTCACCGCCTCCTGGCCCGTCATCGCGTCGAGCACGAGCAGGACGTTCGTCGGCTTCGCCTCGTCGCGAACGCGCTCGAGCTCGGCCATCAGGGCCTCGTCGACATGGAGCCGGCCCGCGGTGTCGAGGATCACGGTGTCGACCCCGCCGTCGGCGAACGCGTGCAGACCGTCGCGGACGACCGCGACCGGATCGGACGTGTCCTCGCGGTAGACCGGAACCTGGATCTGCTTCCCGAGCTGCTCGAGCTGGTCGATCGCGGCGGGGCGCTGCAGGTCGGCCGCGACGAGCGCCGGCTTGCGTCCTTCCTTGCGCAGCAGCAGCGCGAGCTTCGCCGCCGCGGTCGTCTTCCCGGAGCCCTGCAACCCGGCGAGCAGGATCACGGTCGGCGGGCGGCTCGTGAAGGCGAGCCCCGACGCACCGGCGCCCATCAGCTCCGTCAGCTCGTCGTGGACGACCTTCACGACCTGCTGACCCGGCGTCAGGCTCTTGAGGACGTCCTGCCCGACCGCGCGCTCGCGCACGTGCGCGACGAACTCCTTGACGACCTCGAAGTTGACGTCCGCCTCGAGCAGCGCGAGCCGGATCTCACGCATCGCGCGCGAGATCGCCTCCTCGTCGAGTGTCCCGCGGCCCCGGAGGTCGCCGAGCGCGCTCTGAAGGCGGTCTGAGAGGGCGTCGAACACGGCCGGGAAGGGTACCCCAGCGATCGTGGCACGCACGCGGAAGAAGGCCGAGCGCGGCTCGCGCGCGTTCGTGGACGTCTGGATCGACTGCTTCGCGAAGCACAACCTGCTCACCTACGCGAGCGCGATCGCGTTCCAGCTCCTCATCGCCCTCGTCCCGCTCGTCGTGCTCACGCTCGGCGTGCTCGGCGCGCTCGGCGAGCAGAGCGTGTGGAAGAAGCAGATCTCGCCCGGCATCGAGCGTCGCCTGCCGGGCCCGACGTGGGACGCGGTGAATTACGCGGCGAAGCAGATCCTCACGCATGCGAGTGCCGGCCTGATCGCGTTCGGCGTCGTGCTGACGATCTGGGAGCTCTCCGGCTCCGTGCGCGCGGCCATGGGCGCGATGAACAGGATGTACGAGACGGAGGAGGAGCGATCGCGCTGGCTGCGCTTCGGCGTCTCGTTCGGCCTCGCCGTTGCGATCGGCGCGTGCTTACTCGGCGCGATCCTCGTCCTCACGCTCGCGAAGCATCTCGGCGGCTCGGCGCATGCACTCGTCGACGTGGGCCGGTGGATCCTCGGCGTGCTGCTGCTCGGTGTCGCCGTCGAGCTGCTCGTGCGGTTCGCGCCCGCGGAGCCGCGGGCCAAGCGCTGGGTCACGCTCGGCAGCGCGTTCATCGTCGTCGCGTGGGTCGTCGCGTCGCTGATCTTCAGGGTGTACGTGACGTCGGTCGCTTCGTTCCGCTCGACGATCGGGTCGTTCGTCGCGGTCCTCGTGCTGACCGCGTACCTCAACGTGTCCGCGATCGTGTTCCTCGTCGGCGTGCAGGTGGACGAGTTGATCCGCAAGGACGCCGCCCGCGGGGAACGCGGGATGCTCGACCACGTGCGCGCCGCCCTCGGCCAGGAGGCATGAGCCGCTTGCTGCAACCGGCACGAATGGGGGATCATCGGGCGGCCCCTACGACGGAAGGAGGTGGCCATGCCGGTCGGCTGGGTTGGATTCAGCGTTGCGACGCCACCCGAGCTCCACGAGCTCCGCGGCGATCCACCCGCGATACGCGACTACGTCCAGAGCCTCGTCGAGCGAGCCGGCGCGCAGTTCCTCGACCTCTACTTCGAAGTCGCCCAGGAACGCGCGTATGCGCTCGTCCGTGAGCTCGACGACTACAAGGTCACCAAGGCGGTCCTGAAGATCCTCGGTGCGGACGAGTACACGAAGCTGCTCGACGCCGATCAGGCCGCCGAAGCGCTCGAAATCGAACAAAACCTGCGCAGCAAGGGAAGCTAGGAGAGAGCGGTAGTCAAGCGCTCGCCTTCCGACACGTAGCGCACAGCGGCGACGCTGCGGAAGAACTCGAGCGCACGGGTCAACTCGTCTGCGGTCTGCGGCGAGACCGCCCCACCGGGCGGGCTCTCGCCTGCGCGCAAACGCGCGAACGCTTCGTCCGGACGACTGCCGATTCGCGCGTACAGCTCCGCGGCGCCGATGAAGTCGCCTTCCCCGATTGCGCGCGCCGCCTCGACCCAAGGCGTCGGACGCGCCGCGGCAAGCGAGGGAGCGATGTCCCCGCCACGTCGGAGGTCCGCCGCCGCCAGTGCCAGGTCGGCGGTCCAGTACGAGCCCACCGCAGCGGTCTTGCGCCAGAGGCCCAACAGAGCCTCGATGTCCACCCAGGCCTCGCGGGCGCTCCCCGCGGCGGCGAGCGCCCGTGCCAACGCGGTCGCGTGCCAGTGCGATCCAGCCGCGGATGAGCCGTGCTGCGGGCTCCGAGTGCGAGCGCGGTGCACCTCCTTCGACGTCGGCGAGCAGTCCGTCTGCGATCTCGACGGCCTCGTCCCAGCCGCCGAGCCAGTAGAGCTCCCACAGCCGTTCGGCCGCGAACCACTGCATTCCGGCCGTGTCGCCGAACCGCTCCGCCGCGCGCCGTCCTTCGTCGTGGACGCGAAACCCCTCGTCGAGGTTGCCGAAGTGCGCATGTGCCGTGCCGAGGTTGAGATAGGCACGGATGCTCTCCGGTGAGTTCCGCTCGTGCGCGATCCGGAGGCTTTCCTCGATGTCGGCGATGCCCCCTTCGTCGCCGACCGAGATGCGAGCGAACCCGATGGTGTTCAAGGTGTGAGCACGCACCTCGTCCAAACCGAGGTCGTCCGCCATCGCCAGTGCGTCGTTGCCGAATCGAATCGCGTGGTCGGTCCGGAGCTCGACCGAGTGAAACCGCGCCACCGTGCCGAGGACCCATGCCTTCGTCATGGACGGCGGAGCGTCTTCCAGCAACGCGAGCGCGTCGTCGAAGTGTGCGAACGCTTCGTCACGGTCGCCGTCGCGGTAGCGGAGGTCGCCGAGGGTGGACAGTGCGTCCGCGGCGAGCTCGTCCTGCCCGATCTCCAAGAGCTTCGGAATCGCCCGTTCGAGGATGTCCGCACCACCGCCGTCGGCATGGGCACACGCGTGTCCGTACCGGTATGCGATCACCGGATAGTCGGCGTCCGTCTCCGGCCACGTTGCGAGCGCCTCGCCGTACAAGCGCTTCGCCGTCGGCCATGCATTGAGCATCGCTGCATGCACTGCCGCGTCGCGGAGCGCAAGGCGGGTGCGCCGATCGAGATCGACGGTGTCGCGACCGGCCGCGTGCGCGAACTCGCGTGCGGACTGGTAGTGGTGCGCGATCAGCTCGGCCAGATCGGCGCGATCGCTCTCGAGCGCCTCGAGCCACTCGGCCGCGCGGCAGTGGTCGTCGGCACGTGTCGCGCGCGGCACCTGGCCGTAGGCGATGTCGCGAACGAGGGCGTGGTGGAACGAGTACTGCGCCTCGCCGCCGACGGTCGACACGCGGTCGCGGCGCACGAAGCCCTTCCCCTCGAGCCGTTCGAGCCGTTCGCCGACCACATAGTGCGGGAGGCCGCTGAGCGTCGCGACCGCGCCGAGCCAGAAGAGGCGGCCGACGATCGCCGCCGCTTGCAGCAGCCGCTTCTCTTCCGGCGGCAGCGCGTCGATGCGTGCGGCGATGATCGCCTGCACCGACTCCGGAAGTGGCAGCGCTCGGAACTGGTCGAGCTCCCACCCTCCCTCCTCACGGCGGAGGAATCCGCGGTCGACCAGCATGCGCGCGTACTCACCTGCGTAGAGCGGATTGCCCTCCGCGTGAGCGAGCAACTCCCGCTCCACCGTCTCGGGAACGCCCTCCCCGAGCAGCGCCCTCACGATGCCGGACGTGTCCTCGTCGGACAAGGGCAAGAGGGAGAGGAGCTCCGAGTTGGCGTGTGCGCTCCCCCACCCCGGATGCCGTTCGAACATCGTCGGGCGTGCCGTGCAGACGATGAGGAGCGGAACGCCGGTCGCCCAGGCCGTCAGATGGTCGATGAAGTCGAGGAGCCCCTCGTCCGCCCAGTGCACGTCCTCGAACACGAGGATCGCCGGACGGTGGCGAGCGAGGCCTTCGAAGAAGCGCCGCCATGCCGCGAAGCTCTCGACGAGCCCGTGATCGTCGCCGTCGACGCTGAGACCGACGAGCGCGCGCATGCGATTCGCCACCCAGTTCGCGTCGGTCTCTTCCGGGAGTGCGTGACGGACGGCGCGACGGAGCTTCTCCTCCGCCGTCTTCGGATCGTCGGTGCGGAGGATCCCCGCATGGGCTCGAACGATCTCCGCCAGTGCCCAGAAAGCGGTGTCCTCTCCGTACGGCAGCGAGCGTCCTTGCCGCCAGTACAGGAGCACGTCCGATCGCGCGTGCAACTCCGAAGCGAACTCGAGGACGAGCTGGCTCTTCCCGATGCCCGCGACGCCGATCACCTTGATCAGCTGCGTCCGGCTCGTCTCTCGAGCACGTGCGAGGGCGTCGTTCAGCGCGCCGATCTGGTCGCGCCGACCGAAGAACGGAAGCGGCGGTCGAAGGTCCACGTCGCCGTACCCGCCGCGGGGACCGATGACCTGCCAGACGAGCAACGGCACGGCTTTCCCCTTCGCGCGCACCGGGTCCGCATCTCGAAACTCGATCACCTGCTGTGTCGCGCGATACGTCGACTCGTCGACGAGGATGCTGTTGACGGCGGCGGCCTCCGCAAGTCGGAACCCCGTGTTGACGATGTCGCCCGCTGCCATGCCGTGGCCCTCCTCGAGCCCGCGGAGATCGATCACCGCTTCACCGGTGGCGACTGAGGCGCGAATGCTCAGATCGAGACCGCGTTCTTCGTTGAGCCGGTCGATCGTCTCGCGGATGTCGAGCGCCGCGCGCACGGCGCGTTCGGGGTCGTCCTCGTGCGCGACCGGTGCGCCGAACAACGCCATGACCGCGTCGCCGATGAACTTCTCGACGCGGCCGCCGTACCGTTCGATGTCGCTTCGGAGCGCGTCGTAGAACGGCACGAGCGTTGCGCGAACGTCCTCGGGGTCGCGACGATCCGCCTGCGCGGTCGAGCCGACCCGGTCGACGAAGAGGACCGAGACGACCTTCCGCTCCTCGCTCGCACGGGCGACGTCGCGGATACGCGCGCCGCAGGAAGGGCAGTATCGCGCGGTCGGCGGCAGCTCGTTCGCGCACGCCCAGCAGGTATCCATCCCTGGAGGATAGGACGCTAACCGTCACAAGTGGACACGGCCGTCCCCTAGGGGCTCGAGCGCCAGCCGGAGTCAGGGGCTCAACAGCGCACCCGCGAAGTCCTGCGCGTCGAACGGACGTAGGTCTTCGAGCTGCTCCCCCACGCCGATGAGCTTCACCGGGAGGCCGAGCTCGTACGCAATCGCCACCGCGATGCCGCCTTTTGCGCTCCCGTCCAGTTTCGTCAGCGCGACGCCCGTCACGCCGACCGCGTCGCCGAACAGCCGTGCCTGAACAAGACCGTTCTGTCCCGTCGTCGCGTCGACGACGAGGAGGGTCTCGTGCGGCGCCCCCTCGAGCTTGCCTGCGATGACGCGCCGAACCTTCGCGAGCTCGTCCATCAGGTTCGCCTGCGTGTGCAGCCGGCCCGCGGTGTCGACGATCACGACGTCGCACCCTTCGCGGGTCGCGGCTTCGATCCCCTCGTAGGCGACGGACGCGGGATCGGCGCCGCGCTCGGCGCCGACGAACGACGCGCCTGCGCGCTCGGCCCAGATCTCGAGCTGTTCCTCGGCAGCGGCGCGGAACGTGTCCGCGGCCGCGACGACGACCGAGCGGCCGTGACGGCGGAGCTGCTCGGCGAGCTTCCCGATCGTCGTCGTCTTCCCGGTCCCGTTCACACCGATGACGAGGACGACGCTGGGCCGGCCGTCGACGCCGAGCGTCGGCGGCTCGCCGAACAACGTCGCGATCTCCTCCGCGAGCGCGGCGCTGGGATCCGCGAGCTCGGCGCGCGCCTCCAGCCGACGCACGAGCTCCGCCGTCGCGCGCACGCCGACGTCCGCGCGGATCAACGCCTCCTCGAGCCGCTCCCACGCGAGCTCGTCGCCGGGATCGAACGCCGCCGACGCGAGCTCTTGAGTGAGCGCGCGCCGAGACTTCGACAGCGACTCGCGCAGCCGCGCGAACATCCCGCCGCGCTGCTCCTCGGGCTCGGGCTGCGCGTTCTCTTCGCCGAGGAGCTGCGCCCAGCTACGAGGCAACCGCGGCCTGCTCCTCGCGCGGGAGCCGCCTCGAGACGATCTGCGAGATGCCGTCGGCGCCCATGGTGACGCCGTACAGGATGTCTGCTGCCTCCATCGTCCGCTTCTGGTGCGTGATCACGATGAACTGCGTGCGGTCGGAGTAGCGGCGCAGCAGCTCGACGAAGCGGCCGATGTTCGTGTCGTCCAGCGCGGCCTCCACCTCGTCGAGCAAGTAGAAGGGACACGGCCGCGCGAGGAAGAGCGCGAAGAGGAACGAGATCGCACCGAGCGCCTTCTCGCCGCCGGACAGCAAGGACAACCGGGTCACTTTCTTCCCTGCGGGACGAAGCTCGACCTCGATTCCGGGCAGCGCGTCCTCGTCGTCATCCTCGGGCTCCGTCAGGCGCAGTCGCCCCTCGCCGCCCGGGAACAGCGTCGAGGCGACCTCTGCGAAGTTCGCCTGCACCGCGGCAAAGGTCTCCGCGAAGCGATGCTCGACGGTCTGCGCGAGATCGTCGCGCAGAGTCGCCAGCTCGTCGAGGCTCCGCTCGAGATCCTCGCGCTGTGTCGTCAGCTCGGTCAGCCGCGCCTTCTCCTGCTCGTACTCCTGCTTTGCGAGCGGGTTCACCTGGCCGAGGGCTTCGCGGCGCCGCTCGAGACGCTCGGCTTTCTCCGCCAGCTCGTCACGAACGTCCCCCTCGGCCGGCTCGACGCCCGCCGCGTGGAGACGACGACGCGCCTCCTCTGCCTCCGCCTCGACGCGGGCACGCTCGACCTGGATCGCGCTCAGCAGCTCGGCCGCCGCCGATGCCTCACGCCGCGCGTCGACCTCGGCCGCGCCGAGCCGGCGCAGCTCGTCCGCGAGGTCGCCCGTGCGCGACGAGCCGGCGTCGGCACGCGCGCGCAACGGCGCTTCGAGACGCTCGGCGATCGAGACGTCGAGCGCGGCGACGAGCCGTTCCGCGAGACGCACGAGGACCTGCGTCGTGCGATCCGGCGCAACCGAATACGCGTCTGCCGGAATCGGAGCTGCCGCGCGCGCCTCGAGCTCCTCGACCTCCGCGGCGAGCGCGCGTCGCCGCGCCTCGAGCTCGAGCCACACGGCCTCCGCCGTCTTGCCGGCGAACCACAGCTCGCCGCGGCCCGGATCCCAACCGAATCCCTCGCGCGTCACGGCCGGAACCGAGGAGGAGAGCAGCTCCTCCTTCGGCACGACCGGCAGACCACGCACGAGCTCGGACGGATCGCGGCCGACCAGCACGACGAGGCTCCCGAGACCGGCAGCGCGTGCACGCTCGACCAAAGCGAACGCCGCACGTGCGTCGGCCGCCACGAGGGCGGGTGCGCTACGCCCGAGTGCCGCAGCAACCGCGCGCTCCTGACCGGGCATCACGTCGACGAGCGACAGTGCGAGCCGTTCGCCCTGCTCCGCAAGGGCGCGTGCGGCCGGCGGCAGTCCCTCGCGCTCGGCGAGCGCGCGCTCGAGCGCCGCCAACCGCTCGCGCGCGAGCCGCGCATTTTCGACAGCGGCGTTCCGCTCGGCACGTACACGCTCGTCGAGCACACGTCGCGGACGATCGAGGTCCGCCTGCAGCCGCTCCAGCAATCCCTGCGCGCTCTCGCGGCGAAGACCGACGCGCTCACGTGCGCTGCGTAGCCGATACAGCGCCGCGGTTGCGTGCTCGCGACGACCGGCGGCGTCCGCGAGCTCTTCCTCCGCCTGCGTGCGCTCCTGCAACAGCGCCTCGACCTTCTCGTCGACGCGCCTGCGCGCGAGCTGCGCCGCGGTGCGCCGCTCCTCGCTCTCGGTCAGCCGCTCTTCGAGTGTCTCGAGATCGAGCTGTGCGATGCGCGCGCGCAACGCTGCGATCTCGCCGCGCAGCTTCTCCGCACGTTCCGCTGCCGATGCCTGCAACGCGAGCGGACGGAGACGCTTGCGAACCTCGTCCTCGACGTCGCGCGCGCGTGCAACCTGCGTCGCGACGCGACCGAGCTTCAGCTCCGCGCGATGCTTGCGCCGCTTGAACCGGCCGAGACCCGCGGCCTCTTCGATGAAGTTGCGCCGCTCCTCGGGCCGCGACGCGAGGATCTCCTCGACGCGCCCCTGGCCGATGATCGAGTGCATGGAGCCGCCGAGCCCGAGATCGGCGAGGAGCTCGACGAGGTCGATCCGGCGGACTGCCGTGCGGTTGACGAGGTATTGCCCCTCCCCGCCGCAGTGCAGGCGCCGGGCGATCGAGAGCTCCGAGTAGTCGATCGGCCCCAGGCCCGAGGAGTTGTCGAACTGCAGCTCGACCTCGCAGAACTCGGCCGGCGCCCGTCCCCCCGAGCCGGCGTAGATCACGTCGTCGGGCTTCTCTGCGCGCAGCTCGGTCGGCGCCATCGACCCGGCGGCCCAGACGATCGCGTCCGAGACGTTCGACTTGCCCGACCCGTTCGGTCCGACGACGACGGCGACGCCCGGCTCGAGGCGCACCTCGACCGTTTCAGGGAACGACTTGAAGCCGCGCAGGCGGATCGAGCTCAGATGCACGCGCTGGGAGGCTAGCTTCCCGCGCGGATGTCGGGCGACGCCGCTCGGCCGGGCGGAATCTATGCCCCGCCTTCCTCGATCCCCAACGAGACGAGCGCCTGTTTCGCGGCCTCTTGCTCGGCCGCCTTCTTCGATTCCCCGCTGCCCACGCCGACCTGGTCGCCGTCGATCACCGCAGAGCACGTGAACCGCCGGTCGTGCGGCGGCCCCTCGACGTCCAGGACGGTGTACGACACGGCCTGCCCGCGCCTCGCAAGCGCTTCCTGCAGCTCTGTCTTGTAGTCGACGTGCGTCGTCAGGGCGTACTCGATGCGCGGCCCGAACGCCGTGACGATCGGCTGCTCGATCTGCTCGAAGCCGTGCTCGAGGAAGAGCGCGGCGAGCGCCGCTTCGAGGAGCGCTGCGAGGACGTTCCGGTTCTTGGAGAGGCGATCGAGCTCGTCCGGCGGGATGTCCGCGCCGCGCTCGAGCAGCTGTTGGCCGAGGTCGAGCTGCCGGGCCACGACGGCGCAGCTCTGGCGCGAGACGACGTGCGAGCGAACCTTCGCGAGCCGTCCCTCGGTGAACTCCGGGTAACGGTCGTACAGCGCGCGCGCTACGGCGAGCTCCAACACGCTGTCGCCGAGGAACTCGAGTCGCTCGTACGACGAGGCACGGTCCGTCGCCCACGAGGCGTGCGTGTACACCTGCTCGGCGCGCCCCTCGGGGAGGCTTTCGATCAGTCGGCGGAGCTCCTGCACCGCGCCGGTGGGAGCGCTACTGGTGCGAGGAGACGTAGTCGACAGCCTGGCCGACGGTCTGGATCTTCTGCGCGTCCTCGTCCGAGATCTTGATGCCGAACTGGTCTTCGAGCTCCATGATCAGCTCCACGAGGTCGAGGGAGTCCGCGTCGAGATCCTCCTGGAACGACGCCTCCTCCGTGATCTCGTTCTCGTCGACACCGAGCTGCTCGGTCAGGACTTCCTTGACTCGCTCGAAGACTTCCTCGCGCGACGCTGCCACTGTCACCTCGTTTGGGGGGTCGGGGTCGTAGAGGTGGCGGACTCTAACACGGTCTTCTCGCCGCCAAGCCGCTCCGCGAGCCGTCCGACGACGTCGTGCTCGACCCCACGGGCGGCGAGGCGGACGGCGTTCGCGATCGCTCGGCCGGACGAACCGCCGTGCGCGATGACGACGAGGCCGCGGAGGCCGAGCAGGTAGGCGCCGCCGTACGTGTCCGGGTCGAGCCGGGTCCGCAGCCGGCGCGCCGCCGGGCGGATCAGCAGACCTCCCAGCTTGCCGCGCGCGGTCGCCGAGATCTCGTCGCGCAGCGCGTCGAGGATGGTCTTGATCGTGCCCTCGACGACCTTGAGCGTGACGTTCCCCGTGAACCCGTCGGCGACGACGACGCGGCCGCCGACGCCGAGCAGGTCGCGTCCCTCGGTGTTGCCGTTGAACGACCGGCACGTCTCGCGGAGCATCCGGTGCGCCTCGAGCGCGAGCTCGCTGCCCTTCTCGGACTCCTCGCCGATGGTGAGGAGCTGCACCTGCGGCGTCGCGACGCCGAGCACTTCTTCGCTCAGGACGAGCCCCATCTCCGCGAATTGCACGAGATGCTCGGGCCGCGCATCGGCGTTCGCCCCGGCGTCGATGAGCACGCTCGGTTCGTCGCGCGCCGGGATGACGACGGCGATCGCCGGACGCAAGACGCCCCTGAGCCGCTTGATGTTGAAGAGCGACGCGGCGAGCATCGCGCCCGTGTTTCCGGGCGAGACGACGGCATCCGCCCGCCCTTCGCCGACGAGCCGGCACGCGACGACGAGCGAGCTGTTCGGCTTCGACCGCACCGCCTCGGTCGGCTTGTCCTCCATCGCGATCACGTCAGACGCCTCCACGAGCTCGAGGCCGTGCGTCTCGAGGCCGCGCGGGCCGACGATCAGCAGTTCGATCTCGTCGGAGGCCGCAGCGATCGCACCGGCGACGATCTCGTCCGGACCACGATCAGCCCCCATCGCGTCGACGGCGACGCGGATGGGTCGACCGGTCATTTCAGACGGGCGCGCGGGCAAAGCCCACACGCCCTGATCGTCGGCGCCGCAAACGGCGCCTCGGCGCATCCACAGCGACGCGGACTGGCACCGGAGTTACTGGAGGGACGGCGGCGGCTCGACGACGCGGCCCTTGTACGTGTAACAGGTGGGGCACACGCGATGGGGCCGCTTCGGCCGCCCGCAGTTGTCGCA
>VAYM01000035.1 GCA_005884945.1 Actinomycetota bacterium
GCACGAGGGCATGGAGCATCTGTCCCGCGGCATGCAGCAGAAGGTTGCACTCGCCCGTGCGCTGCTGACGTCGCCGGTCCTGCTCCTGCTCGACGAGCCGACGACCGGGCTCGATCCGCGCTCCAAGCTCGAGGTGCAGGACTTCATCCGCGACGTCTGGGCGTCGCACGACGCGACGATCCTGCTCTGCACCCACGACCTGCGCGAGGCCGAGATCCTCGCCGACCGGGTCGGGATCCTCGACCGCGGCAAGCTGCTCTGCCTCGAGCCCGTGGACGCGTTGAAGGAGCGCTATGAGACGGAGACGCTCGAGGAGGCGTTCTTCGCCGCGACCGGCCGGGCCTTCGAGGCCGAGGAAGACGAGGACGCAGAACGGGGGGTGTTCGCATGAGAGGCGAGGCCGCAGGCGCGCTCCGCCACGAGTTCATCGGCCTCTACGGGATGGTCGAGCGCAACTGGTACCTGATCAAGCGCTACGCGTGGTGGGAGATCGCGTTCTTCTTCTGGACCGCGGCGAACACGCTCACGATCGTCTTCATCGCGAAGGGCGTCGTCGCCGAGGGCGGCTCCGTGAACATCGACCGCCTGACGACGATCCTGCTGATCGGCGCCGTGATCTGGTCCTACCTCGGGATCGTGTTCGAGCTCCTGATCGAGACGGTTGCGTGGGAGCGCTGGGAAGGAACGATCGAGTACACGTTCATGGCGCCGCTGACGCGCGCCGTGCACCTGCTCGGCACCGGCATCTTCGCGGTGGGGTACGGGATCGTGCGCGCGTCGATCGTGTTCGGCGCGATCGCCGCGTTCTTCGGCCTGCACATGCCGAACGCGAACTTCTTCTCGGCGCTCGTCCTGATCGGCGTTGCGTCCGTGTCGTTCGTCGGCATCGGGATGATGACGGCCGTCTTGCCGCTGATCTCGCCCGAGAAGGGAACGCAGTTCGGCTACGTGGCGCAGGGCTTGATGCTCGTCGTCTCGGGTGTCTACTACCCGGTGTCCGTCCTGCCGACGTTCATGCAGTGGATCGCGAAGGTCTCGCCGGCGACGTACGCGTTGCGCGGCGAGCGTTCGGCGATCCTCGACGGCGCGGGCCTCGGCGCGGTGTGGGGCGACATCTGGCCGATGATCATCATCGGCGTCGTCTCGGTGCCCCTCGGGATCTGGGTCTTCCGGCGCGGAGAGCTGCACGCGAAGAAGCACGGCAAGCTCAAGCGCTCGGGGTAAGCGGTGGCGAACCCGCGGGCGTTCGACGAGCTACCGCAGACGGTCCAGGCAGGCGCGTAGCCCGTCGCGCCAGTGCGGAAGGCGCGGCGCGTCCTGCTCGCTTCGCAGCACCGAGTACGCGGGCCGCGGCGCCGGACGGCCGAGCTCTGCCGTCGCGACACGGCGCACGCGACAATCGAGGCCGGCGTCCTCGAACACGGCCTCCGCGAATTCCGCCCAGCTGCAGTCGCCCTCAGCAGCGACGTGGTAGAGGCCGAAGGGCCGCTCGATGATCCGACGCGTCGCCGCCGCCAGGTGCGGCGCGTACGTGGGCGAGGTGCGCTGGTCGTCGACCACCGCCACCTCGTCACGCTGAGCGCCGAGTCGCAGCATCGTGCGGACGAAGTTCGTTCCCCACGGCGCGAACAGGCCCGACGTGCGCACGATCCACGCGCGCTCGCCGGATGCCGCCTCCCCGTGGAGTTTCGACCGGCCGTACGCGGAGTGCGGGTTTGCGGAGTCCGATTCGACGTACGGCTCGCGCTTGCGGCCGTCGAACACGTAGTCGGTCGAGTAGTAGACGAGCGGCGCACCGAGGTCCGCGACGTGCTTCGTCCCGCCCACGTTCACGGCCGCCGCACCCTGCGGATCGCCCTCGGCACCGTCCACGTCTGTCCACGCCGCCGCGTGCAGCACGATGTCGGGGACTGCGAGCGGCGGAGCGGGAAGCGTGACGTCCCAATCGCTCCGTGTGAGCGCGACGACGTGCTTGCCCGCGAGCTCCTCTTGCAGCGCGCGGCCGAGCTGCCCGCCCGCGCCCGTGATCAGGAACTGCGATCGCGTTCCGAGAGGATCGGCGATTTCGTGCTCCAGAGGTGGACGACTCGTGGATCGTCCCACGGGACTTGGTGCTCGTCGGGGTCCTTGTCGTCGTACACCTCGGTGACGTGGTAGAGCATGAGGACGTCCGTCAAGGCTTCGAAGCCGTGCGCGAGGTTGCCCGGCACGTAGACGGCGGCGAAGTTACCGTCGCCGATGTCCTCGGCGAACGTCTCGCCCGTGTCGCGGTCGAGGGCGACGACGCGCGCGCGGCCCTGGAGGCAGACGAAGAGGTCGTCCTGGCCGCGCTCGTGGTAGTGAAGGCCGCGGATCGTCCCCCGGCGCGAGAACGATACGTTGGTCTGGAGCGGCTGCCTCGGCATTCCCTCGAGCCGCGCGACCTCCGCGAACCACCCGCGCTCGTCGTCGAACCGCCTCAACGGGATCCTCTGCATCCGGTCGCCGCGGACGTACGGATCCTGAGCGCGCTTGAAGCGGTCGATCACCTCGTAGTAGGTCGGGATCGACTCGCCGGCATCTCCCCAGTAGCCGCTGAAGACGTCGAACTCGAGCGTTCCTTCGCGCGCGTAGTGGTTGTTGACGTCCGTGATCTCGAGCTCGCCGCGTCCCGATGGTTCGAGCGTGGCGACGACGTCGAAGACGTCGGGCTCGTAGCAGTAGAGCCCGGTCACCGCGAGACGCCCCGGCGGTTCGACGGGCTTCTCGACGATCTCCGCGATGCGACCGTCGTTGATCCGCGGCACGCCGAGATGGCGCAGATGTTCCGTCTCGCGGACGTGAGCGAGCAGGACACGTGCGCCGCGCTCCTGGTCCTTGAAGTTCGCGATCGTGGGCGCGATCGAGCCGCCGTAGACGTTGTCGGCCAGCATGACGACGAGGCGTTCGTCGCCGACGAAGTCGCGGGCGAGCCCCAGCGCCTCCGCGATGCCGCCCGCGCGTTCCTGCTGGGCGTACCGGACGTCGTTCCCGAAATAGCGCCGGAAGTCGTCCACGTGGTCGCCTCCCGTCACGAGCAGGAGCTCTCGGACGCCCGCGTCCGCGAGCGCGTCGGCGGCCCACTGGACCATCGGCTTCTCGCCGATCGGGAGCAGGTGCTTGTTCGTGACCTTCGTGAGCGGGTCCAGCCGCGACCCCGTGCCGCCCGCCAGGATGACGCCCTTCATGTCGATGCGATGCTATGGGAGTCGTGGAGCTCAAGCCGCTGCTCGATGAAGGACTCTCCCGTGCCGTGCTGTCGAAGCCGCGCCGCGAGAGCCCGTATTCCAGGGTCACGATCCGCCCGGTCCTCGTGGACGAGGAGCTCCGCTACCAGTTCGAGTACCGGCAGGGCGAGAAGGCGACTCACGCCAACCTCCGGCCCGGCGAGGCCGAGGCGACCCTCGCGCAGCTGATCCGGCGGGACTTCCGGCAGGCGCTACTGCAAACGCCGGTCCACGACTACCAGGTGCTCGACGGCGAGAAGGTGCTCAGGCGCCCACCGACGGCAAAGCCGTCCGACCTCGCGCACGACCGCCGCAAGCAGCGGCTGCTCGAGGAAGGGACCCCGGTGCCGTTCCTCGTCGAGCTCGGCGTGATGACTCCGGACGGCAAGGTCCGCGCACGGCGCTACGACAAGTTCCGGCAGGTGAACCGCTTCCTCGAGCTCGTCGACGACGTGCTGCCGCAGCGGCCGCTGCGGATCGTCGACTTCGGTTCCGGCAAGTCGTACCTGACGTTCGCCCTGTACCACCTGCTGGCCGTCGAGCGCGGCCTCGACGTCGAGCTTGTCGGTCTCGACCTCAAGGAGGACGTGATCGAGCGGTGCCGTGCGCTGGCAGCGACGCTGGGGTACGAGCGGCTGCGGTTCGAGGTCGGAGACATCGCGCTGTTCGAGGGCGAGCCCGCGGACGTCGTCGTCTCGTTGCATGCGTGCGACACGGCCACGGACGCTGCGCTCGAGCGCGCCGTGCGCTGGCGGGCAGAGGTGATTCTCGCCGTTCCGTGCTGTCAGCACGAGTTGTATGGACAGGTCCGCGACGACGCGCTTGCGCCGCTCCTGTCCCACGGGATCCTCCGCGAGCGCTTCGCGGCGCTTGCGACGGACGCGGCTCGCGCGCAGCTGCTCGAGGCGGTGGGGTATGACACACAGGTGATCGAGTTCGTCGACCTGGACCACACCGCGAAGAATCTGCTCATCCGCGCGGTCCGCCGCGGTGAGGTCGATGCCGAGGCGATCGAGCGCTACCGAGCCTTCAAGGAACGGCTCGCAATCGATCCGGCGCTCGAACGCGCGCTCGCGGACCTCCTGCCGGCGTGACGCGCATCGGGATCGCGCTCTTCGACGGCGCCGAGGAGCTCGACTGGGCGGGGCCGTGGGAGGTGCTCGCCGCGTGGGCGAAGCAATGGCCCGACGACGGCGTCGAGGTGTTCACCGTCTCGAAGGTCGGCGAGGTGATCACGTGTGCGAAGGGCTTGCGTGTCCTCCCCGACCACACGTGGGAGTCCGCGGGCGAGCTCGACGTCTTCGTCTATCCCGGCGGCCGCGGGACGCGGCGGGAGCTGAAGGACGATTCGGTGCTCGAGTGGCTCCGTGCGACGAGGGAGCGCGGCACGCTCATGACCAGCGTCTGCACGGGCGCGCTCGTCTACGCCGCTTCGGGATTCCTGCGGGACAGACCGGCCACGACCTACTGGAGCGCCTTCGACGAGCTGCTCGCCGTGGATCCGACGGTCGAGCCGCGGCCCGACGACCGGTTCGTCGACGCGGGCGAGGTGATCACCGCGGCCGGAGTCTCCGCCGGCATCGACATGGCGCTGCATCTCGTGGCGCGCCTCCATTCGGTGGAACGAGCACGCGAGGTCAGGCGCTACATCCAGTACGACCCGGAACCGCCTGTCTGACTCTGCAACAGACTGTTGCAAGGCTCATTCGGCTGCTGGGCGCATCGCCGCCTGCGGTTCCGCGAGCGGGGAGGGCGCTGCACGGATCAGCCGGGCAACACGATCCGGCAGCCACCAGTTCCACCGGCCGAAGAGCGCCATCAGGGCGGGCACGAGCAACGCGCGCACGATCGTCACATCGACGAAGATCGCGACCGCGAGCCCGAAGCCGAACTGCTGCAGCCCGACGATCGAGCCGGCAAGGAAGCCGCAGAACGCGGCGACCATGATCAGAGCCGCAGCGGTGACGATCAGCCCGGTTCGCTCGAGGCCGTACGACACAGCGCGCACGTTGTCGTGGACCGCGTCCCACGTCTCTCGCATCCGCGAGACGAGGAACACCTCGTAGTCCATCGACAGCCCGAAGAGCATCGCGAACAGGAAGATCGGGATCCAGCCCTCGATCTGCGGGAACGTGTACAGCCCGGCGAGCGACTTGCCGACGCCCCACCGGAAGACGACGACGAGCATTCCGTACGCAGCGCCGACCGACAGCAGGTTGAGGATCACCGCCTTCAGCGGCAGGACGACAGAGCGGAACGCCCGCAGCAGCAACAGATAGGTCAGCACGAGCACCGCGACCACGAGCCACGGGAACGTCGCGTACGACCGGTCCAGGAAATCGACGCCCTGGGGCGGGCCGCCGCCGGCGAGGACTCGGACGCCGGCCGGAAAGCGTGCGCCCGGGATGATGTCGTGGCGCAGGCGAGAGACGAACCGCTGTGCCGGCTCGTCGCCGTACTCGTGTCGCCCGGCGACGATGACCTGCTCGTACCGCGCGGTCGAATCGGCGAAGCGAGGCCCGGGTCCGCTCTGGATGTAGGCAACCTCCGGATCGAGCCGGAGCCGTCGGATCAGTCTCGCCACCGCGCCCTCCACTTCGTGACGGCGCACCGATCCCTCCCCGGCGTCGACGAGCACCTGCGTCGGTGACAGAGCGCCCGGCCCGACCGCCGCGCGCAGCACGTTGAGGCCGCGCACCGCCGACGGCGTCTGCGGGATCCCCTGTGCCGATCCCGGCGTCAGCTGCAGCGCGACCAGCGGGACGGCGGCCGCGACCAGCAACGCCGCGCCGCCGACGAGGAACGCGGTCGGTCGTCGCATGATCGATTGCGCGAGCCGCGCCCAGAAGCCGTGCTCCACGTCCGGTCCCGCAAGATGCGGCAGCGGCAACCCCTTCCGGCGCACCCGGGCTGCGACGTGCGCGCGGGCAACGCCGCGGCTTCCGTAGACGGAAAGCAGAGCCGGCTGCAGCGTCGCGGCGGCGGCGATCGACATCAACGGGATCAGAAAGCCGCCGACGCCCATCGAGCGAATGAACGGAACCGGTATGAAGAGCAGTAGCGCGAGCCCGATCGCAACGATGCCGCCGGAGAAGATCACCGCACGGCCGGCCGTTGCCATCGTCCGCGCGATCGCCTGGTCCTTCGTCCCTCCGCGCGCGAGCTCCTCGCGGAAGCGATAGACGATCAGCAGCGAGTAGTCGACTGCGATCCCGAGCCCGATCAACTGCACGAGGTTCGTGACGTACGTGGCCATGGTCAGCCAGTGCGCAACCACGTAGACGAGACCGAGCGTCGCCGTGATCGACGCGCCGGCGAAGAGGAATGGAATCGTCGCCGCGAACGACAGCCCGAACACCGCGAGCAGGACGAGCAGCGCGACGGGCAGCGCGATCGCCTCGCCTTTCGCCAGGTCGTGCGAGAGGATCGGATCGAGGTCGTGCTCGATCGCCGGCTGGCCCGTGATGTACGCGTCCACGCCGGGCTGCGCACGCAGCCGTCGACGGAGGTCGTCCGTGTAGCCCTTCGCCTGTGCCAGGTCGAGCCGGGTGAGGATCGACCCGTACATGACGCCGCCGGGCGCCAGGCGGAGCGCCGTCGCCGTCCCGCCGGGCACGGCCCTAGCGGCGTCGCGGATCGACCGCTCGAGCTCGAGCGTGATCCCGGCGCGACCGGCGCCCGGACGCAGCCGGTAGACGACGAGGAACTCTCCGTCGGAACGGTCGCCGAACCGGTCCTGCAGAACCGTCCGCACGCGCTCCGAGTCGGTGCCGGGCACGTTGAACGTGTTCGAGAGCAGCGCGCCGACACGCGTCGTCGCGTAGCCGCCGGCCACGATCACGGCCAACCAGAAAGCCAGGATCGGCCACCGAAAACGCAGCACGAGGCGTGTCCAGCGGGCCACGTCTCAACCCTAGCCAGCCCGGGTACGGTTCCCTCGTGGAGAAACGGCGCGACGTCGAAGCCGCCGCCGACGAGATCGAGCAGCTGTTCGCCGACCTCTGGCAGGTCTTTCCCTTCTCGCGCAGCGGACGGCGCGGCTACCGGCCGAACGTCGACCTGTTCCGAACGGACGACCCGCCCGCGTTCACGGTGCTCGTCGAGCTGCCCGGCGTCGATCCGGAGCACGTGAAGCTCGTCGCGGCGTCTCGCGCGTTGATCGTCGCGGGCGAGCGACGCCGCCCGCAGGAGGGCGGCCACTACCGGCAGATGGAGGTCGAGTACGGCCCGTTCCAGCGAAAGGTCGTGTTCGACGAAGACGTGGATCCCGAGGGTGCGTCCGCGACGTACCGGCGTGGGATCCTGCACGTGACGCTGCCGATCGCACCGAAGCCGTCGCCGCGCGAGAGCGTGACGATCGTGGTGAGGGCGAGCCGATGACCGAGACGCTGACGGAGGTTCGCGAGGACACGCTGACGTTTCCGGCGGCGCTGCCAGTGCTGCCGCTGAAGGAGACGGTCGTCTTTCCGGACTCGATGACGCCGCTCGCGATCGGTCAGGAGCGCTCGATCAAGCTCGTCGAGGACGCGGTCTCGGGTGACCGTGCGATCGCACTCGTCACCGTTCGGAACGCCGATGCCGAGCCGCCCGGATTCGACGACCTCTACGAAATCGGAGCCGCGGCAGTGATCCACAAGATGATGCGCGTTCCCGACGGGACGCTGCGCATCCTCGTCACCGGGACGCGTCGCATTCGCCTCGACCAGCCGGTGCAGACCGACCCGTACCTCGTCGGCGAGTTCAGCGAGGTGCCCGACGAGCTAGAGGAGAGCCGCGAGGTCGAGGCGCTCACGCGCAACGTCCAGTCGCTCTTCGCGCGCATCATCGGGCTCGTTCCGTACCTGCCGGAAGAGCTGCAGGTCGCGGCTGCGAACGTCGAGGATCCAAGCGCCCTCTGCAACCTCGTCGCCTCGACGCTGCGCCTGAAGACCGAGGAGAAGCAGCAGCTGCTCGAGCTCGCGAACGTGCAGGCGCGGCTGCGCGCGGTGTCGGCGATCCTGAGCCGCGAGCTCGAGGTGTTCGAGCTCGGCTCGAAGATCCAGTCGCAGGTGCAAGAAGAGATGGAGAAGGGACAGCGTGAGTTCTTCCTGCGCCAGCAACTGAAGGCGATCCAGGAGGAGCTCGGCGAGGGCGACGCGGAGCAGGCGGAGATCAACGAGCTCCGCGCGCGCTTCGACGAGATGGAGCTGCCGGAGGACGTGCGCAAGGCGGTCGACCGCGAGCTGTCACGGCTGGAGAAGCTGCCGTCCGCGGCCGCCGAGTACGGCGTGATCCGCACGTACGTCGACTGGCTCGTCAGCCTGCCGTGGGACAAGACGACCCACGACAACCTCGACCTCAAGCATGCGCGGCAGGTGCTGGACGAGGACCACTACGACCTCGAGAAGGTCAAGGACCGGATCATCGAGTTCCTCGCGGTCGCGAAGCTCCGTAATCAGGTGTCCGGGCAGATCCTGTGCTTCGTCGGGGCTCCGGGCGTCGGCAAGACGTCGCTCGGCCAGTCGATCGCGCGCACGCTCGAGCGGAAGTTCCAGCGGCTCTCGGTCGGCGGCGTGCGCGACGAGGCCGAGGTCCGCGGGCACCGCCGCACGTACATCGGCGCGATGCCGGGGACGATCATCCGCGCGATCCGCGATGCCGAGTCGATGAACCCCGTGCTGCTGATCGACGAGATCGACAAGATGGGATCGGACTACCGCGGCGATCCTGCGAGCGCGATGCTCGAGGTCCTCGATCCCGAGCAGAACAAGGCGTTCCGCGACCACTACCTCGACCTGCCTTTCGACCTGTCGAAGGTCCTGTTCATCTGCACGGCGAACCAGCTCGAGACGATTCCCGGGCCGCTGCTCGACCGGATGGACGTGATCCAGCTCTCGGGCTACACGGAGGACGAGAAGTTCTGGATCGCGCGCAAGTACCTCGTGCCGAAGCAGCTCGAGGCATCGGGTCTCGACGCGGAGCACGTGTCGGTCTCCGACAACGCCGTGCGTGTCGTCATCCGCGAGTACACGCGCGAGGCAGGCGTGCGCAGCCTCGAACGCCGGCTCGCGGACGTGTTCCGCAAGGCGGCGCGCCGGCTGGCGGAGAGCGACGGGCCGCCGACGAAGAAGCTGCGCGTCGACGAACGTCGCGTGCGCGCCTGGCTCGGTCCGCCCCGCTACCAGGGCGAAGCGCGCAAGCGGACTTCCGACCCCGGTGTTGCGACGGGGCTCGCATTCACGCCTGTCGGCGGTGACGTCCTCTTCATCGAGGCGGCCGCGTACGCGGGCAAGGGCCGGCTGACGATCACCGGCCAGCTCGGCGAGGTGATGCAGGAGTCCGCCCAGGCCGCGCTCTCCTGGGTCCGGTCGCACGCCGAGACGCTCGGCGTCGACCCGCAGTGGTTCGCCGAGCACGACGTGCACATCCACGTTCCAGCCGGAGCGGTTCCGAAGGACGGCCCGTCCGCGGGGATCACGATCGCGACGGCAATCGCGTCACTCGTGCGCAGCGTTCCGGTCAGCGAGGACGTCGGCATGACAGGCGAGATCACGCTGACCGGTCAGGTCCTGCCGATCGGCGGCGTGCGCGAGAAGGTGCTCGCCGCCGAGCGGGCGGGATTGAAGCGCGTCATCCTGCCGCGCGAGAACGAGCCTGACCTGGCGGAGCTTCCCGCCGAGACGAAGCGAGAGGTCGAGTTCGTCCTCGTCGACTCGATCGACGAGGTGTTCGCGGTCGCGCTCGACGGCAAGAGCGCGCAACGGCCCACGCCGGTCGCGGTCGGCGACGGGAAGCGCGCGGCACGGTCCGCGTAGGCGCCGCCAGTTTGCAAGGATCCGCGCGGGGTACGAACCGGGTCGCAACCAAGGGAAAGGACAACTGAGGGATGGCCAAGACCAAGGACAAGCTGCTGGAGAAGACCGGGAGTGCTCGTCCCTACGTCGAGCGGGCGCTCACGGACGAGGACCTCCGGCAGAACGTGCGCAACGCGTTCGAGTCCGCCCGCCAGCTCTACAACGAGCTCATCGGCGGGCGCGGAGCGATTCCGGTCGCCACTCGCGTCGCGACCGACAAGGACATCCAGGAGCGCCTCCGCGAAGCGGTCGAGGAGCTTCGCGAAGCAGCCGACCGCGTGCAGGGCAAGAAGGATCACAGCGCGCGCAACACGATGCTGCTCCTGACCGGCATCGCGTTAGGGATCCTCTTCAACCCCGCCACCGGAGGGCAGACACGGAAGTTCCTCTCCGACCTCATGTTCGGCCGGAGCGACGACTTCACGTATCAGGGCGGAAACTCGGGCGCGGGCCCGTAGCGTCGTCCTCAGGGGCCGGCGGCGGTCGCCTGACCGTTCGCCGGCTTCCGTCGCTGGACGCGTGACGACGCAACGGCGGGCGGACTGCCCTCGCCGCTGATCGGCCGCAGCGCGCGCTGCAGCGAGCCGGGGTCGAGCCCGTCGGCGTTCGAGATGTCGGATGAAGAGATGAGGATCGCGCCCGACTTCGGCGCGGTCCCGATCGCGCCGTGCGGAGCCCACGCGCTCCCGCCGTCGAAGCTGACGTCCTGCAAGTGCTTCCACGCGGTGAGGTATCCCGTCGGGTCGACCGCGCCGTCGTAGCCGAGACCCAGCAAGCCGACAGGATGGATCTCGAAGTGCAGGTGATACGGCGTTCCCTGCGCGTCGCCCGTGTTGCCGACGAAGCCGAGGACCGTGCCGGCGGCGACCTGGTTGCCGTTGACGGCCGCGGGCGCGAACGCCGACAGGTGCGCGTAGTAGTAGAGGTTGCCGGCGCCGTCTCGGAGCCAGAGGCGATTGCCGCCGACGGGATTCCAGCCGACGGAGAACACCGTCCCAGACGCGCACGCGAGGATCGGTGCGCCGAGCGGCGCGAAGATGTCGTCGCCGTGGTGCCATCCGCCGGAGACGTCGCCGCGGAATGCGCCGAACGTGTCGGTGTACGACGACGGACCGTAGACCGGGAAGACGTGGCCGCCCGGCGTCTGCAACGG